>JBDKJT010000106.1:0-46614 GCA_039796475.1 Bacteroidota bacterium
GAAGGCATAAATCAATTTGCCGAACGGGCCCGGCTCGATTGGATTGTGGTGGTGCCCAAAAAACATGCACTGGTACAAAAACTTTTTACCCGTAGCCATACCCGCCACCTGCTGCATCATACCCATGTGCCTGTATTATGCCTGCACCAGTAAAATAGTTATACCCCAAATTGCCGCAAATGATGATCGAGGTGTTTATACATGGCCATGCCCCATTGCTGGCCAGTAAAACTACCAAACATAGGGTGTACAATTTTTTCAATGTCGGCTGGGTTAGCCTGGTAAAACCGGGTAACTAAATTTACAAGGGCTTGTTTTTCCTGCTCAAACACCCGCTCATCTTTTATTATAAAATTGGGTGCGGTAGGCAGGTTTTTACCCCATGGGGAATCGTTGTATAATTTTGCCTTCATCATCCATCCTATTAAAATACCTATTAACATGCGTGGGGGCGATTGTGGGCTAAGCGGTACTTTAAAGGCCTCTTTACAATGAGCCAGCATTTGGGCAACATCCATTTTGCCCCATTGACGGGCAGACTGGGCTGTAAGCTGGTTAAGCCGGTACATCACTTCCTGGTAATTGTTGCTGTCAAAAAGATTTTTCATAAACGTATGTTTAGTGCCGCAGGGCTTTTATTTCTGCCTTTAGTTTTTCTACTTCTGCATATAGCTCTTGTATACTGGCTACCAATACTGGTATCAGGCTTTGGGTATCTATCGTGTTTACCACAATGCCCTTAAAAGTATTTTTGGCGTACATATAAGAAATGTATTTTGGCTTTACCAGGTGTGGATATACTGTACTCATATTGTCGGATATAAAACCAAACTGCAGCCCTGCACCCAGGTTAAAATGTTTGTACCTGTCTGTTCGGTACTCATACATACGAGGCTGCAGCTGCATCAGGTGCTGTAAGGGCCGGGCAATGGGCGCAATATTTTTTTTGTAAACAGTATCTGCAATTACTTGGGCAGATACTTTGCCAGCACAGCAAGCAATAACAGCTGCAAGTACTGTTTTTTTAAAACAGGTAACGGCATACATGTGACAATCGTTTTTTTGTTACCACAATTTAAGAAAGATAATAGTTAAAAAACAAGCAGTGCAGCTTAGCTAAACAGGTACTCCACATCTGCTTTTGTAAGGGCTTTTACAAAGTTGGCATCATCGCTGATAAGCTCGCTGGCCAGTTTTCGTTTACGCTCTTGCAGCTGTAGTATTTTATCTTCTATTGTATCCACACAAATCATGCGGTAAGCAAAAATATTTTTGGTTTGCCCAATACGATGGGTACGATCAATGGCTTGCTGTTCTACAGCGGGGTTCCACCAGGGATCTACAATGTAAACATAATCTGCAGCGGTAAGGTTTAAACCCACACCACCCGCTTTTAATGATATCAGGAAAATGCGGCAGCTATCGTTGTTTTGAAAATTATCAATGCTTTTTTGCCGGTCGTTAATATTGGTACTGCCATCAAAATACTCGTAGGATACACCATCTTGCTGCAATCTTTCTTTAATAAGGGCCAGCATACCCAAAAACTGCGAAAATATCAGGGCCTTATGTTCTCCAATATTTTCGGTTATTTCCCGGGTTAGCTCGTCTAGCTTAATGCTGTGGTTGGGGTATTTATCTTCTTCATTTAAAATTGCCGGGCTATCGCAAATTTGCCGCAGCTTCATTAAGCCCTGCAAAATGGTGAGTTGCGATTTATCGATACCCTGCTGGTCGATGGTGCCCATAATTTTATCCCGGTAACTGTTGCGGTAGGCATCGTAAATTTTACGCTGCTCTTTTTCCATTTCGCAAAACAGGATGGTTTCTGTTTTTTCGGGCAGGTCTTTAGCTACCTGTTCTTTGGTGCGCCTTAAAATAAAAGGGTACAGCAGCTTGCGCAGGTGATCTTTTTGCTCCTGCTCGCCAAATTTATCAATAGGGGTGGCAAATTCGTTTCTAAAAAACTCCATACTGCCCAGCAGGCCGGGGTTTAAAAAATTCATTTGTGCAAATACATCAAATGTATTGTTTTGCAGCGGGGTACCACTCATGCACACCCTGTTTTTGGCATTTAACAGGCAGGCAGCTTTGGTAACTTTAGATGCCGGGTTTTTAATGGCCTGGCTTTCATCCAGCACTACATAATCGTAGTTTATTTTCATCAACACTTGTATATCGCTGCGCAGGGTGCCATAGGTGGTAATAATTACATTGGCATTTTGCAATACCGCTGTATCCCGGGTACGCATGCTGCCGTGGTGTATAATCCAGGTAAGGTCGGGTGTAAATTTGCGTATCTCATTTTCCCAGTTGTAAATAAGTGTAGTTGGGCAAATTACCAATGCTTTTAATGTGCCTTCTCTTGCCTGGTAATGCTGCAGCATGGTAAGCGCCTGTACAGTTTTACCCAAACCCATATCATCTGCCAGTATACCTCCCCAGCCTACATCATTTAAATAGTTAAGCCACTGAAAACCGGCGGTTTGATACGGCCTTAATATGGGCTGTAGTTGTACCGGTGGTATTATTTCTGGTATTTGTTTAAATGCTCTTAGTTTTTCAAATTTTTCGTCGAGGGCAAAACTTAATTCTGCTGCATCCCTGTTTTCGTACAGTTCGTCTATCACACTCATGTGATAGCGGGAGAGGCGGAGCTTGTCGTTTTTGCCATCGCCTATTTTAAACAACAGCGAATATCTTTTTAACCACTCATCTGGCAAAATACCCAATGTGCCATCGCCCAACTGTACAAAAGATTGTTTTGCTGCCAGCGCTTTTTTTATGTCGGCTATGCCTACCCGTTGGCCTTCAAAATCTATTTCTACTTTAGCATCAAACCAATCTAGCCCACTGCTTACATGTATATGGGTAGATGGACGGGCTGTATTAAACCTAAAATTTCGCAGGGCATCAAAACCATATACTGGTATTTTTTGCTCCTTCATGGCATCTACAAATAAAAAAAACCAATTGTTTCTTAATACATCGGCTCCTTTTAAAAAAAGGCTGTTACCCTCTTGTGGGATGATGAATTGTGAGTGCAGCGAGGATAGTTTATTTACAAACTTTTGCTCTGCCTCTTTATTGCGGTGAACGATTAATATTTTATCGCCTTCGGGTATGGTGATGGTTTCCCGGTCGGTGGCTTTTGTTTCAAAGCCTTTATAGTTAAAGATGGGTTGAAAAACGAGGTACTCCCCTTTTTCTTGCAGTAGCAATTTTACTTCTGGCTCGCCACTTTTTATTTCTTTTACAAGGCTTTTATCAAACTCTACCTGGTACTCATTGGTGAGTGGCAAGATGGTTTTTTGCATTTGCACAGCCCAGTTTTCTTTGCTCAGTTTTACATTGCCTTTTTTTAAAAATTTTTCGGCTTGTAAGGAGTCTTCTGGTTTTTGCCACAGGTAAAATACATGGTTAAATAAAAACAGTATGCTGCTGTGGCACTCATTATCTGTTACCGGTTGTTCGGCACCGTTTATTTTAAAGCGGCATTGCAGCTCAAAATAATTGTCTTTGGCTACAATTTTAAACTGTGGTGCCAGTGTTGTGTCTGCCAGTGCTACCTCTGTAAGGTTTTCGGTTTTAAATGGTTTTTTTTCGGGCAGAAAAAAAACAAAGTTGTTGCCGGCCTGCTCTTCAAATATTTTTTTAAGCTTTGGATGCAGGTATTCTGTTATCAACGATCGGGTTTCTTCGGGCAGCTCATCTCCATCTGTATGGATTATGTTTTCCCAAATGCCGCTAAAGGGTGAGTTTCGGTTAAGGTATTTATTTACTTCTGCCGGCTGTAGCTTGCGTACCTGCTGCAGCAGTATTTTATCATCTTCACTAAATACTTCGGTATTTACAAATTTGGTAAGATCTAGTTTTTCAATTTTGCCCGTAAATTTTTTGTTTTGCTCTTCGTAATCGCCCTGCACAGCGTCTACCGTAAAATACGGAAACGTGGTATTGTTAAAATTAAATACCAGGCCAAGTTTTTTTGCCGGGGGCAGTTCTTCTGCCACGGTTGTTTCAATGGCTTTTACGGCGGGGGTATCTTGCAGGTAGGCAGGTTTGCTTACGGGTGCAGGTGCGGCTACCCTTTTAATGGTGGTATCCAGTACTTTTAAAAATGGTTTGCCATCTTTATAAATAAATTCAAACTTTCCGGTAAGGTCATCATCCAGGCTATAGCCGTAAATGCCCAGTAGTTTATTTTTTTCTTTATCCCAATTGCGGATGCTGTCGAAATAATAGGGGCCGTGGCTTTGAAAAAACTGCAGCAGCAGCATGGTTTTGTGTACACAAAGGGGATGGCTTGTTTCTGCACATTTGCAAGAGGTGTCAAAATTGCGCTCATCATTTTTTTGTATTACCAGCGGATAAATTTCTCCATCCAGCTCAAGGTCGGCTTCTACCCGTTCGTTTGCGGCCGATTTTATTACTGCTTTATGATTGGCCAGTAGTTTTTCTGCTTCGTTAAAAGTTTCTACCGATGCCAGTGCCCTCATCAACTTAAGATCTATAAACTTCATTTTGGCAACGGTATGCAGCTGGTTGTACCGCAGGTTAGATCCGCCCAGCATATTCCTGTCTATCAGCTCCTGCAATTGTAAAAGTGCGGCTGCTTCGTGGCGGCAGATATCGCCCAGGTTATAAGGGCAGCTGCAGCGTACAGATAAATTTTTGGGATCCTGGTATTGCTGAATGTTTACCCGGTAATAAGTGCTGTAGGTGTCGTCTTTTACCCTAAACATAACTGAGTTGATAAGCTCATCATGTTCGGCTAACTCCACATATCCACTGGTAAGAATTTTTTTTCCACGGCGGATCACTTCATCAGAACCGGTACTGTAAACGTATTTAATTAAGTGCGATAAAGCCAAGCGATGTACTATTTTGGGTCAATGATTAATTACCCGTTCCATTCGTTTGTTTTTTGAAAAAGGCAATTTGCAAAAGTAAAGGAAAAAAGGCGAGGGCGAAAGCGAAAATTGAAAGTTTGTGTACAAATAATGGTGGCTGCAGGCAATAGCCGCCCACATACAGTGTATTTGTAATTATATGCGTTGTAAAGCGGGTGTTGCTTTGAGGTAAGGATTATTTTTTTGCTATCAATTTACCTTGTTCATACACACTTAAAACATTGGCGCCATCATCGGCCAGGCAGTAACGGATATCTTTTTCTAACCCAAAATTGGTAAGGCGATGATAGTGCGATGCATTTTTTGCCTTCATAAATTCGTACAAATCTGGTTTAGCCTCCAGGTACATGGCCTCGGCCATGGCCGAAGAATCGCAATTGATGTTAAAGTGATTTTTTATACGGTGGATAACAGCGCCTGCAAACAGGGTATCTTCAATATTTACCCGGTCTTTCCAGGCGGCACAGCCCAATATTACCGGTTGGTTTTGCTGCACCAGGTAATTACATACCGCAGATATATTAGGAAAAGATCCTGTTATAATGCCTTTGGCATTTTTATCAAGCGCCATGTGCAGCAGCTTGGTGCCATTGGTAGTGGTTAACACCAGCGTTTTGCCTTTAACAAAGGTTGCCGGATATTCAAACGGCGAGTTGCCATATGCTAACCCTTCGGCAATTTTACCATCTCTTTCGCCAGCTGTAATACCTTCAATTTGTTTGCCCAGCCGAATACATTCGGCCACACTATCTACCGGTATGATGCATTTGGCACCATTGTATAATGCCGTAGCAATGGTAGAGGTAGCCCTTAACACATCAATAATTACCACTATGCTGTTGCTTACATTGTACAAATGCAGCAGGGCTGGAGAAAGGCTGGTATGCAGATCGGGTTTTGCCATGCCGCAAAAATAAACGAATGCAGATAAAGAAAACCAGTAAGGTGTTTTTTTAGAAATTTTTAAGCAGCAACCGTTTGCTGTGCCATGGTAATGCTATGTAAGGGGATAAAACTACTAACGGGGCTGCTATATTTTTGGGGCAATTTTTGCCAGCAGCTCCAGCAGCTCATCTTTACGCCGGCGGGCTACATCCAGTACGGTGTTGTTGGTAAGTATTACCTGGCCGCCATCGCCCTTTATGTATTTTTTTACATAATGCAGATTTACCAACGATGCATTGTGTATCCTGAAAAAACCGGCATGCTGCAACAGCTCTTCAAATTCTTTTAAGGTTTTAGAGGCCAGCAGCGGCGGCTGGTTGGCAAAAAATAAGTGGGTGTAATTGCTGGTGGCTTCTAAATATAATATTTGCTGTACAGGCACCAGCTCCAGGCCTTCCAGCGTGGATACTGCAATTTTTTGGGGGGCTGCTGCCGGTGCCGATTGCAACTGCGATAGCAGGGCCTGCAGGCGCTCATCTAATTTGTTGCTGCTGTTTTTTTGCTGTATCCTGTTAATTACGTTGGCCAGCTCCTGCACATCCACGGGTTTTACCAGGTAATCAAAAGCGCCGCAGCGTATTGCATGAATGGCATACTGGTTGTAAGCCGTGGTAAAAACAATTTCACAGTTTTTTTGGGGCAATTGCTCCAGCATGGCAAAGCCATTCATGTAAGGCATTTCAATATCCAAAAAAACAATATGGGGCTGGTATGTTTTAATAGCGGCTAACCCCTCTGCACCACTGCTGCACAATGCGGCAATATGTATAGCTGCACCGCAAGCCTGTAGTTTTTTTTGCAGGGCATCCCGGCTGTTTTTTTCATCATCAATTAATATAACGGTTAACATAATGCCTGGGTTAAATGTATAACAATACGGTTACTTGTGTGCCTGCAGCATTGTGCTGGCTATCATACCTATCGGTAATGCTGATATTGTTGCCAGTTTGTTCGTTAAACAGGTTAATACGTTCTTTGGTTAGTTGCATGCCATAGCTTTGGTGCGATGGCGATATACTGTTTTTTTCTGCTGCTTTTTTTCTGCCGATGCCATTATCCTGAATGGTATACAGCAGCTGGTTGTTTTGTAGTGTGGCGGTTACCAATAACAAGCCCTGCCTGTTTTGTAATGGGTTTAGGCCATGATGAATGGCGTTTTCAATATAAGGCTGTATAATTAATGGGGGTATTTTGTAATGGCCATTTAGCAGCTCATCATCTGCCTGCAGGGTATAGGTAAATTTATTATTGCTGCGTAGCTGCTCCAGCTGCAGGTACAGCTTTAGGGTTTCCCAATCTTTCCAAAAGGGTACTACTTCGTTTTGGCTGTTATCTAAAATACTGCGGATGAGGCGTGCAAATTTGTTGAGATAATTGCTGGCATTTATTTTATCATTATCTAAAATAAAATTATCAATACTGCTGATACAGTTAAAAATAAAATGCGGATTCATTTGTGCCCTTAAGGCCATCATTTCTGTTTCGGCCATGCGTTGTTTTAAGGCAGCTTGTTTTTTTATAGTGGCCAGCCTTTTTTTAAACAGGTAATATACCAGGCTGCTAACAGCAAGTACCAACAGCGATATAAACCACCAGCTTTTGTAAAAGGGTGGCCTTATGGTAAAGTGGATGTACAACTGTTGCTGCGGATTATTTTTTTCCCTTACTGCCAGCAGGTAGTGGTTGGGCGAAAGGTTAGAAAGGCTCAGCAAATGATCGCTTTTTAATGGATACCATTCGCCATTGTTTAGCTGGTATTGCAGCAAAACAGGCTCGTTAGCCTCAAAAGATAAATAGCCAAACTGAAAACTGAGGTTATTTTGCTGGTGATTAAAATTATATACGCTATCAATGGCCCTTGCTTTATCGGCCAGCTTACAATTGCGCAGGTACAAGCGGCCGCCTGTATTTGCCGGAAAAAAATGATGGCTATCCCAGGTGTAAAATCCTTGTGGAGAAGCGATGTAAAGCTGGCCCTTATTATCTGCACTTATAAAAGCAGCATAATTAGCCGCTTCTTTTAATTCAGCAAAATTGGTAAAAGTTTTTGTGGCACTGTCAAACCGGCTAACCCCTTCTGCACTGCTAAGCCAGGTATTGCCAAGGGCATCGGCACACAAAAAATTACAGTTGTTGCTTATCAGCCCATCATAACTGGTATACCGGGTATATTGGTGGGTACGGCTGTTAAAAACAAACAGGCCATAATTAATATCGCTGGCGTAAATGGTGCCTTGTTTATTGCCCGTAATGGCTGTAAAAGTGCTGCCCTTTTGAGAGGGTGCAATATTAAGCAGCAGGTGGGTGCTTTTTTGGGTGGCAATATTGTACAGGTATACGCCCTGGTTTTCGATGCCTGCCCAAAGGGTGTTGGTAAGGCTGTCGAAATACATACTGCTAAAAGTTGTTTGCTCTTTAGTATTGCAAATAGAAAGATAGTGTATGCTGTTGTTGCGGCTGTTTAACTGCAAAATACCTTGCCGGCGGTCCCGGATCCAAACGGTACTATCGGCAGCATTAAAAGCAATATTGCGTAGCAGGTGTGGGTTAATTGGCTGCACCCTGGCAGGCAGGTTAATAGGAGTGGCAATAGCTGTATGCTCATTGTACCAATAAAGCTGTTCATCTGTTGCCAGTAAAGCCTTGCCGGCGCCAATACTTTTAAATGAAAGCGTGCCTTTTATCGTTTTTCCATCGCTGCTGGTTAGTTTTTTTTTGATGCCTGTTTGCTTATTAAAAAAATACACTTGCCCCTCTTCATCATCTGATAAAATATAACAATGAGGTTGTTGCAAGGGATACAGTTTGCCCGGTTTGGTAACCGCCGGCACCTCCAAGCGGCTAAAAATTTTTTTACCCGGGTGCAATTTTGTTAAACCCTGTGAAGATGCCAGCCAGGTATACGGGCCCTCTTTTATAATATTGGTATATACAGCCGCAGGTAAACTATCGGCCAATGGCCTGCCCGGCAAGCGGGCAAATGCCGGCTGGCCCGGCACTAAATATACAATGCCTTTACGGGTGCAATACCAAAGCGTATCTGCATGGTATTGGGTAATGCCATAAGCCCAATCCCAATTGGTATTATTGCGTAAGGTGGCTGGAGTACTATACCGTATCCATTTGTTTTGTGCCGGATTAAAGCAAATAATGCCATGCTGGTAAGTACCAATCCAAACCAGTCCCTTTTCATCTATATAATTTAGCTGGCATCCAAAATAATCGCTGATATCCGGGTAGGGGTAATAAGTAAATTGCCGGGTTTGTTGCTGTACACTAAACAAGCCATAAGTAGTGAGCACCCAAAACTCCTGTGCCGATTTTTTTTGCATGCCCAGTATTACCACCCGGGAGTGATTGCCGCTGGCAGGCTTTACTTTGGCAGCAAACGCCGCCCAGCCACTGCTGCTAAATTTTTTGCTGGCGGGGTTAAATACCAGCAAGTCGTACGAGCCACCCAGCCATATATTGCCTGCAGCATCTTGCTGTATTGCAGGAAAATGGTGGCCAATTTTGGGCATCACCAAAGTATCAGGAGCATAGTTACTAAAGGTTTGTGTGCGGGGGTGATACAGGCTAATGCCCGCCATGGTGCTTACCCACAGCTGTTGCTGTGCATCTATAAACAGGTTGTTTATTTCGTTGCTTGCAATGGATGTACTATCGGCGGGGTTATTAAAAAAATGATCAAATGCATTGCCATCAAAACGGTTTAAGCCATTGCTGGTGGCAATCCACAAAAATCCCCGGGCATCTTTTACGGCAGTAGAAACGCTGTTACTGCTAAGGCCATTAGTGGTATTGTATAAAGTATGCTGGTATAATTGGGCGGCTGTATGAAGACAGAGGTTGGTAAGCAGTATGGTAAAAGTCCACTTCTTCATATTAATTGCTAATGCCTAAAGTTAACGCATACCTGCTGTTTTTACTGATTGGGTTTTAACAGGCTTGCGGGGCATGGTTTAATATACGGCAAAGCGGCAATCGCTGTTAACCCTGGCCGCAAAGCGGCTGCCAGCCACGGCACTAAAGCCCGGCTTTAGTGCAATACTGGTACCCGAGGTAAACTGTATGTTATTGTTGGTGGCCAATATAACAGTGCTGCAGTTAGGTGCTATTTGTATGGCACCGGGCTGCAGGTAATTAAATGCAAAAGCACCATACAAGCCACATATATCAATAGATGCAGCAGCAGGCGGGCCAATGCCCACTGCATACCATGCCTTGCCGGTTTGTATAGCTTCCATGCTGCACTCGCCATACAACTCAATAGCGGCATGCACCCATGCATTACGGGCATCAAAATAGGTAGCGTTTGGGCCCAGGTAATTGCTAAGGGCCAGGTAAGCAATACGGGCAACTTTTTCAACACCGATAGCGGCTACCTGCCATTGGTAACCGTTGTTGGCGGGTGCATGGCTATTGAGCCCATTGTTCCACCCGGTGCCGCCTTGTGCCAGCAGGTAAGCCATGTGATTTTGTACGCCACTGTTGTTGTGTACGCCACAATTGTCGTTGTCATTGGAGGGTGTGCAGCCGGTGGCCGTCCAGTTGGTACCCAGGTATGTATTGGGGTTGCTAAAATTATATGGGCTAAAACCATCTATTGATATATTTTGGCCAGCAGGGTCAATCATATAACGGATAGGGGCGGGTGCATTGTTGGCGGGCATTTTTCGGGTTTTGCCTACTATCCAATCGGTGATACCTGTAATACGGCCTTCAAAAAATTCACCAAAAATATCACTAAACGATTCGTTGATGGCACCCGACTCATCCTGGTACAGCAGGCTGGCCTCGTACTGTGTAACACCATGGGCAAACTCGTGGGCAGCAATATCAATGGTACACCAGTCGTCTACTACTGAGGGGCTGCTGCCGGCGCCAAATTTTAATTCATCAATTCCAAATTCATCATAGCTGTACGATGCATTGTTGGGGTTGGAGGCGGGGCTTATGCCAAAATCGTAATAGTGATAAATGTCCAGGTCGCCGCCATCGTTATCATGGCCGTTTCTGCCAAAAAAATTATTAAAATCGTTAAGCGTTTGCCGTACGCCCCAAAGTGTGGTGGCAGCGCTGCGTTGCCGGTCGGTTGCCCACTGGTTGTTACTGGTATTGTAAACACTGCCGGTATTGCCACCATATACGGTTAATACACTGGCGGTGCAGTCGTCTGCCAGGTTGTAGCTATTGCCCAGCACACCCACATCGTTAGTGTAAAGCACTTTAAAACCATACCAGTTGCTTTCAAAAGTAGTGGGGTCGCAGTGGTACTCGGTGGTAGTTTGTGCTGCTACTTTACCCGTTGCGGCATCTACCAAACAAATACAGGATTTTCCGGCATCTATTGTTTTAATGTAAAAACGGTAGCATAGTTGTAGGGATTGAAGGCTGTGATTGTAGAGGTAAACCTGTGTTGCCTTTGGATAATAAGTGGCTAAACTATTGTTGGTTTTTTTCTTCAGGCGCTGTTCGGCTAAAGGTTGTTGCCAGGCATACTGTTTTGCGTTTACCTGTAGCAGGGCGGCTGACAGTGCTGCAGCTTCGCTAACGGAAGCTGTGGTGCTTTTTTTTATAGGAGTATACAGTTTGCCATTGCCACTAATGGGGCGGCTGTTTTGTGTGTGTACTATAAAATTGCCATTTACAATGTCTTTTCCATTATAGGTTTGCTGGTATTTATAGTGAGTATAACCGTTAGTACCCTGGTTGATTTTTTGCAGCCGCATGGCATATCCATTGGTTAGTGCAAAGTTGCTGGCATATTGTTGAAACAGGGTGGCAGGGGTGGCAGTAATAATGGGGTTAAATTTTACCCAGCCAATATTGGATACACTGTAAAATACAGCAGCATCATTTTTTGTTGCAAAATCGTTTACCTGTGCCCGTATACCATTGCACAGTACCACTATCCCGGTTAAAAAAAGCCAAAGCCGTTTCATGATTGTTGTATTAATGTTGCAGGTTAAGCTTTTGCTGCAGGGCGTCTATTTGTTTTTGCTGACGGATGATATGCAGGGTAAGCTCTTCTATTTTAGCCATCATCTTGGCTTGTACCTCACCTACCATAAGGCCATTGTTTTTTATGTCGGTGGCCGATGGTATGCCGGGCAGGTGCTGGTGTTGTTGTATATATTGCTCTGTTTCGGTTAGCGATAGCAGCGTATAATTTTTGTCAAATACATAGTCGGCCCAATCGCTTTCTACAATTACCTCTTTACTGCGTACATTACCATTTACGGCTAACTTATAAGTAGGGTTGGTAGTGCCAATGCCTACATTACCATTGGGCAACAACGTCATTTGTGCCCATTGTGCATTGGTAAAAAAATGCAGGGGTGCAGCAGCGCCGCCTGTTACCACACCGCTGGTACCCAGGTAACATCCTTCGCTATTGGTACTTCGGCCAGCGCCACCTAAAAAAGTATGCATATTGTAGGTAGGTGTACCTACTGCCCAGCCTCTTTGCTCTGCTGCAATTCTTATTTCGAGTTTTGAAAACGTAGGAAAATCTACACCGATACCTACATTGCCATTGTTATGAATAAACATACGATTGGCACCATTGGTAAACATGGCAATGGGCATGGCACCCTGTGTGCCCAGCGATATGGTATTATTGTTTACAGGCCCGCCAATATATGCCTCAAACCGGGCACTGTTGCTGGGGTTGCGTAATACCAATGCAGTATTGTAATCGGCATCTGTTTGTATGGTAACTTTTGAGTTGCTGCTGTTGCTGGTGCCAATGCCCAGGTTGCCGCCCAGTGCATTTAACGATAAGCCTGAAGCATAATCATCTACCGACGGATCATCAGTATCTACTGTAAAGGCTTGTATACCGCTGCCATCTACCCGTATAGCCCTGGTTTCGATTGCTGATACTGCTGTGCTAAGCAAAAGCGCCCCGCCATTGTAATAATACCCGCCCTGCTCGCTGTATGCCAGTGTAATGCCCTCGCCGGCAAAACTACCATCGCCAATTACATGCAGCTTTGCGCCCGGAAACTGTGTGCCAATACCAATGTTGCCACTGTTGGTGTTATAGATACTGCCAAACTCATTGCTACTCCAAAAGCTGGCACCACTGCCGCCTGTTGCCCCTAACTCAACCCAGGCGGTGCTTTTGTAAAACCAAAAACTATTGGTATTGGTATCGTATACCTGCAGGCCATTGGCCGGGCTGGCAATAGCTGTACGCTGTGCGGTGGTAAGCCGGGGCATTAATAAACCTTTGCTGGTACTATTTACATGCAGCATAGCACTGGCAGCTGGGCTATTGGTACCTATGCCCACATTTTGCTGTGCGCTGGCTGTAATGGCGTTAATACAATTTGGTATAACTATGCCTGCAAGCAGGATAACCCGTTTCATACATTATATTTTTTTTAAAAATATAATTGGATGTTTTGGCCGGCGGGTTAAAATGATTGGGTGGCGGTGGTAGATTATTAGGTGGTGGCTGGGGTAAGGATGCTGATCCATTTTTTTGTTTCGGCATACTCTTTAATTACCTCGTTTCTTTTTTGAAGTAATTGCCGCAGGTATTGTTTTAAATACAGCCTTGTAAAAAGCCTGCCAATAATACCATAAGGTGCTTTAAAATCCAGCACATCTATCATTATGGTGCCATTGTTGGTTGGCTTAAAGTGATGCTGGTGTTTAAAACTTTTAAAATCGCCGGCCGTCATTTCATCTATAAAATGCAGGGGTGGCTGCATGTGGGAGATAAGAGTGGTAAATTTTCGTTGTTTAAATAAATGCCTGGCCTGCCAGGTTACAGATTGGCCCTCGGATATTAATCCGTTAAGTACACCATCAATGGCTGTTTCGCCAGTATCTGCAGTAGATATCTTATGCAGGTTAATGCTGCGGCTTAAATCAAATACCCGTTGTGCAGGCGCATTGATAAAAGTGGTAAGCTGTATAGTGGCCATGCTAGAAAAAAATAACAAACCCTTGTTTTGGTAATTGATTAGGCTTTTAAACAAAAGGCATTTTTACCACTTTTGCCCTTAGCAGGGTATTGCGTACACCAATAAATATTTCGCTGTCTAAGGCGGCGTATTTGGCATCTACGTATCCCATGCCAATGGCTTTGCCCAAAGAGGGCGACATGGTACCGGAGGTAACTTTGCCAATGGGGGCGCCCGAAAAATCTTTTATTTCATAATCATGCCGGGCAATGCCTTTTTCCTGCATTTCAAAGCCTACCAGTTTTTTGCCAACGCCTTCTGCTTTTTGTTGTTCAAAATGGGCTTTGTTGGTAAAGTCTTTGGTAAACTTGGTAATCCAGCCAAGGCCTGCTTCTAATGGAGAGGTGGTATCGTCAATATCATTTCCGTACAGGCAAAAACCCATCTCTAATCTTAATGTGTCCCTTGCACCGAGGCCAATAGGTTTGATACCGGCGGTTTTGCCTGCCTCAAAAATAGCGTCCCAAATTTTGGAGGCATTATCTGCACTATCTTCAAAATATATTTCAACACCGCCTGCACCGGTATAGCCGGTAGCACTGATGAGTACATTATCTACCCCTGCAAAATTACCTTTTACAAAAGTGTAATATTTTAGGTTAAGGATATCAAGCCCGGTAAGTGGTTGCAATATTTTGGTGGCATTGGGCCCTTGTATGGCCAGCAGGCAGGTTCTGTCGGAAATATTATGCATCTCCACCTCGTTGGTATTAAAGCTGCTAATCCAGTTCCAGTCTTTTTCGATATTGCTGGCATTTACTACCAGCATGTATACATTGTTTTCTTCCATACAATATACCAGCAGGTCGTCTACAATGCCGCCATCATTGTTGGGCAGGCAACTATACTGTGCTTTGCCTTTAGTAAGTTTAGAGGCATCGTTGCTGGTAACCCGCTGTATCAACTCCAGTGCCTGCGGGCCTTTTAAAATAAATTCGCCCATGTGGCTTACATCAAATACCCCTGCGTTGTTGCGTACGCTTGCATGCTCATCGTTAATGCCCGAGTAACTAATAGGCATATTATAACCGGCAAATGGGGCCATTTTAGCACCCAGGGCAATGTGTTTATTGGTAAAAGGCGTTTGCTTCATATATAGCAAGATTAAGGTGAGTGTAATTGCCGGCAAAGCTAAGGGGATATTTATTTAATCGTACCCTGTGGCGGCCTATTTAGAAAGATAATTTTTTTTGTAACAGGGGCAGGCTTGTTAAATTAAGAAACCCCTTTTTGCAAAGGGGCTTCTCTTGTTTCACTTCAACTCAACTATTGAAACATCTTTATTAAAATCCGGGTAGTTGTACAAATAGCGGGGTGGGGTAAACTACTGCATCCTCACCGCTTTGTTTTGATACACTGGTAGTGTTTTTGGTATCTATTTTTTGCAACTTTTTGTCGATGTTTTGTTTTTCTTTTTCTAATGAATCTTTTATTCTTTTTTCTTCAGCATCCAGTTTAATCTTTGTTGAGTCTGCTTTGCTGTTGGGCTCATTACCATTGTACCGGTAGTTGTCTGTGTTGTTGTTTTCGTCATTCATTCGAATGCCGTCTTTATCAATTTTAATGTGCTCGTTATTGTCTCTTATTTCAATTCCATCGGGGCCAATTTTTACCCGGGTGCGTTTGTCATTATCATAGTCGGCGGCACGCCTGCCATCAAGTGTATACAAGCCGTCTGTATTCATTACATAAGTTACATCGCTTTCCCATCCATGCTCTTCATCATCCCTGTCTATATACATGTTGCCTTCGTTCCATGGTCCATCAAAATGTACATTGTTGCCCCAGCCTATGTTACGGTCAATACGTATTTGTTTGCCAACCGGTACATAAACGGTTAATACAATACGCTGGTTGCGAAATTTATCTTGTTTATTAATAGCGATGCCTTTTTCAATTATCAGGGTAGAATCTTGCTGCGTGCCACCAAAAGTAATTTTGTTGGCCAATGTGTCGGCAAAGCGCTTACTGCGGCCATGAGCCATTTTTATCATGGTAACCCTAAAGCTGTCGCTGTTGCTTTTTACAATTTTTACCTCCACATTACGGATATAGGCAGTGTCTTCTTCTAACCCTTCAAAAGGCTCCAGCCTAAAGGCATTATAGCGGTATGCATTTTTAATGGGTGAGTTGTTGCTGATAACCAGTTTGCTTACTCTTGGATTGCTAAGGGTAATCTCTTGCTCGCTGATGTTGTTGATGCTTTTAAAATCTTTACCTACCAGTACTATCAGGTTGATAAAACAAAACCATCCCAGTATCCAAAGGCTGATAAAGCTAAAGCGCAATACATTGCTGTTGCTACGCATTTTTGTAAGGCGGCGTATAATCCATGTGATGATGCCAATAACAGGTACTGCTATAAAGAAAAGCAATGTGCCCCAAGCCATGGCGTTTTGCCAGCCATCTGTTAATACAAAATCTTTTAGCGGAAAGATGCCGATAGAAAAAATGGCCAGGGTAAACAAAGCAATTACCAGCCCAAAACCCACACAACCAATAATAAAGTAGGCAAATGCTTTTACTAAAAAGATGATTACATCACCCAACGAGCGGCCGCTTTTTTTGGCTACGTTTTTTATATCGTTACCTAATACAGCGCCTTTTTCGCCAGCCACGGTTTTGGCTTCTGTAGCAAATTTTTCGGCCCGCTGTTGTACGCCTTTCATTTCTTCTACCACAGAGTTTTTAATAGAGTTCATGTCTACTTTTTCTCCTTTCATCTCCAGTTTTTCGGCAGTGCTGCTGGCTTCGGGTATGGCCAGCCATAAAATAATATATACTATTAGCGAGCCGGGGCTAAAGCTAACCCTGAAAAAATCGGAGAAATCGAAAAAGCCTCCCCAACGGCCAGCATTAAATACAAATGAAAGAAAGGGTAATAGAAATAGTATACGGGGCAGCCAGGCGCTTACACCAAAGTAGTTACCAATACCGCTGCACACCCCAGCTATTATTTTATCGTCGGGGTCTCTAAATAACTTTTTACGAACCCCGCCAATTTGAGTGCTGGCGGTGCTGGGTACGGCTACCCACAAAATAATATAAGCCAGCAAGCCTGTGCCAAAAGCAAGGGCTACTACCGCAAATATTACTCTTATAATTACGGGGTCGGTGCCAAAGTAGTTGGCAAGGCCACCGCAAACACCTCCAATTATTTTATTGTTCTCATCTCTGTACAGCCTTTTGTGGCCGGTGCTGCCAGTGCCTGTAGCATTGCTGCCGTAAGCAGATTGGTTGTCTGTACCGGTATGCTGGTTACTGTTGGTATCGCCAAGGCCGGCTGCTACTTTGCTTTCGTCGCCCTCAAACTCTTCGGGGCGGCCCATGCTTTGTATAATGGCATTTACGTCCTCGTCGGTAATACAGGTGGCGCCTTTTTTTAATCTTTCTTGAAAAAGCTCACCAATACGGCTTTCAATGTCGTTGATGATCTCATCTTTACCCTCTTCGTTTGCAAAATACCGGGAAAGTGATTCTGTATAATTTTTAAGCAGATCAAAGGCAGAAACCTCAATAGGAACCACCCTTCCCTGGAAATTGATATTGATTACTTGTTTCATGGCTAAAAGTGTTAGTGTGTTTCGTTAGTTGGTTGTAACACCATGTGGTTTAGTAGTGTTGGTTGAAGTGTTAATCTGGTATATTTTCGGTATGGGGGCTATTAATATTTTCCTGCTCCGCTTCCGATAGTTTGTTAACCGCATTGGCCAGTTCGTTCCAGGTGGCTTCCAGCTCTTTATAAAAAGCAGCTCCTTTTTCTGTAAGCGAAAAGTACTTGCGTGGGGGGCCGCTGTTGCTTTCTATCCAGCGATAGGTTAAAAACTCTGCGTTTTTTAGCCGTGTTAGCAGGGGGTAGAGTGTTCCTTCAAAGATGTTGAGGTTGGCAGCTTTCATCTTTTCAATAATGTCGGATGGATAAGCTTCCCCCTGTTTAATCACTGAAAGAATGCAAAACTCCAGCACCCCTTTCCGCATCTGACTGGCTGTGTTTTCGATATTCATGGCTTCAATGTTTTAAAAAATTTCATGGCTATACTTTGTTGGCTATACTTACTTTTAAGAGGCAGGTTTTTATTCCCTTTGTCTTAACAATACAAATGTAGGGAGTATTTCAGTACTATGCAACACATAATACCATTTATTTTTAGGTAGCTGGCGGTCGAAGATAATCGGTTTTGCACTCAAATGCTTACTGGTATTGATTTTGATTGATTGTTGGCCAAATACAAAAAAATTGCTCATTTGATGAACGGTAATATGTTGGGATGAATGGATATTGTTTGTTCGGGGGTAATATTGGCAACCCGTCTGCTATTAAACTAAAAAATGTTACAGGCCTGCAGTAGTTTATAAAAACTTTAAAGCATAGGGCAGGGTTTTGTTAAAATATCGGTAACAGTTAAATTACCATTGCCAATGGTATTTGCTTTGATATATCAGCCTTAAGGAGATTAAAATTATGAACAAGCTATTTTTTACCCTCAGCACCATTGTATTATTATCAGCATGCAAAACCAGTAAAGATTACATGGCCAGCAGCAGTGATGATAAAACCTTTTACGAAATTGTAAAAAAACTTACAAAGCATAACAGTGATGAAAATGCGGCTGCAGCATTACCACAAGTATATCGTGTATTGCAGCAAAAACACCTGGCCATTATAAACCAGCATTACAATAGCGCAGAGCTGAATCACTGGGATAAAGTATTGGCCAGCTACCGCAGCTTACAACAAATGCATGAGGCCGTTAGCAACACTGCAGCAGCCAGCCTGTTAACAACGGTTGATTATACTAACGAGATAAACACAGTAAAACTAAATGCTGCCGAAGCTTATTATAATACCGGCCTTGCTTACCTGCAAAATGCCAACCGGGCAGATGCCCGTACCGCCTACACTTTATTTAAAAAAGCAGATAGCTGGAAAAAAGGATTTAAAGATGCCCGGGCACAAATGGACGAAGCTTTTGAACGTAGTGTGGTAAACGTTTTGATAAACCCCATCCAGGATAACTCTTTTTTTACAAATGCCGGCTGGGGAAATGCAGTATATAACTACGCAAACCAGCATTTTCAGCAAAACCTTGTAAGGGATTTGGGCGGGCAATACGCCAGCCGCTACCCGGCCAGGTTTTATACAGAGTGGCAAGTAAACCAGCAACAAATACAACCCAATTGGGTGGTTGACCTTGTATTGAGAAATGTAGACATACCCAGGCCTGCCAGCAATCATTACACCCGTAACCGCAGCAAGCAAATAGAGGTAAGCAGGGATACAGCTGGCAAACCAGTATACCAAACGGTATATGCTACGGTTAATATACAACGCCTGTCTGTAAATGCCCGTGGCCAAATAGACATAAATATAACAGATGTGGATACACGAAAAAATATTAGCTGGGATAGCGTAAGTGATACGTATAACTGGGAGGAAGAAATAGCCACCTACACTGGTGATAGCAGGGCATTAACCAACAGCGACAGGGCTATGCTGAATAATAATTATAACCAACCCCGTAAAGAAGATATTTTAAACGAACTGTATAGAAATATGTATTCGCAGGTAAAAAGCCGCATTGCCAACCAGGTAGATTGGTAAGGCTGCAATTTTTTACAAAAACTTTTTGCTGCAAAGGCTCCCCGCTATATAGGGGGCCTTTGTTGTATCCAATGCTCTTTCCGCATTGCGTAACTCATTTTTCCGATTGCTACAAATGCTTTAGTGTTTACCCATCATTTTTGCACAAAATTTTTAAACACTATACAGGATGACAAGATTAGTTTTGATGTTGAGCGTGCTTTTTATCACAGCACAAACCGTACAAGCTCAAAATAATGCAATGGTTAAGGGGCACATTGGTACCACAGATGGCAGCCCGGCAGAAAATGTAAACGTAATTTTAAAAGGTGCTGGTAAAGGCGCTATATCTGATAAAGAAGGCAACTATCAAATATCCGATGTTAAAAACGGGCAATATGTTTTACAAGTAAGTATTGTAGGCCTAACGCCACAATCTAAAAAAATTGAAGTAAAAGATAACGAAACCGTACAGGCCGATTTTGTATTGGAAGAAAACGCTGCCCAATTACAAACCGTATTGGTTACTGCAAACCCCAGTAAGTATGTAACAGATTACCCCTCTATTTCACTCCGGTTAAAAACGCCACTGATAGAGCTGCCACAAAACATACAAGTAGTTACCCGCCAAACCCTGCAAGATCAACAGATATTTGATATGAGGGAGGGTGTAATCAGGAATGTAAGCGGTGCTACCCGGTCTGAGCATTGGGAAACCTATGCCCGTATTGTAATGCGTGGCTCAAGGATTGCCTCTTTTCGCAATGGCATGAATGTTACAGAAACCTGGGGCCCCTTAACAGAGGATATGAGCATGGTAGAAAGAATTGAATTTGTAAAAGGCCCTGCCGGTTTTATGTTGGCCAGTGGCGAGCCAAGTGGCTTTTATAATGTGGTAACCAAAAAACCAACAGGTATTACCAAATCAGAAGTAGGGATGACGGTGGGCAGCTTTGGCACTTACCGCAGTACACTCGATTTTGATGGGGTATTAAGTAAAGACAAAAAAGTACAATACCGTATTAACCTGATGGGCCAGCTAAAAGGCACCCAGCGTGATTTTGAATATAACAACAGGATTGCAATTGCACCGGTTATTAAATTTCAAATAAACCCCAGCACTTCGCTAACGGCGGAGTATACCTACCAGCATGTAAACATGTCGCCTATTGGTTCTAACTATGCGTATTCTGCAAAAAAGCTGGGCGATTTGCCCGTTAGTTTTTCAACCCTTGAAGCCAATATGGATCCTACAAAAATTAACGACCAATCGTTGTTTGTAACCCTGTCTCATGCCATTAACAGCAACTGGAAGTTTACCGGCCAGTTGGCATACCTGTATTTTAACCAGGTAGGCTCCAGCCTGTGGCCAACGGGTTTTAATGGCGATACTTTATTAAGGGCCATGTCTAATTGGGATATACTGGGCAATACCCGGGTGGGGCAATTTTTTGTAAATGGAGATGTGGTAACCGGCAACATTAAACACCGCCTGTTGGCAGGGCTTGATATGGGTGATAAAGATTTTTACCACGATTGGAGCCAGGGCGGAGCCATTACCGGTACACAGGGTTTTAATGTGTACAATCCCGTGTATGGTACTGTGGCAGCGAGCAGTTATCCAACGTTTGATCGTAGCCTTAATGTAAAACAACGAGGGGTGCATTACAACAATCAATACAGTGCCTTTTACATACAAGATGAATTAAGGTTATTAAAAGAAAAATTACGCATTACCCTGGCAGGCAGGTATACCACTACCGGCGATGCCGACCCTTACGCAGGCAAGGTAAAAGCCGATAAAATTACACCCAGGTTTGGCGCCAGCTATTCTATAAGCAGCAATACCAGTGTGTATGCAGTGTACGATCAATCCTTTATTCCGCAGGCAGGCGCCACTTTTACCGGTGTGCAGTTTGAGCCCATCACTGGTAGCAATAAAGAGCTTGGTATAAAAAAAGAATGGCTAAACGGCCGATGGACGGCATCCTTAGCCTTGTATCAAATAACAAAAAATAACGAGCTGGCACCAGATCCTGAACACCAGTATTTTTCCGTTCAGTTGGGTCAAACCAAAACAAAAGGCGTAGAAGTGGATGTAAGAGGACAACTATTTACCGGGCTGGATGTAACCATGAATTATGCCTATACCGATGCTAAAATAACTAAAGACACCGAAGACAAACAGGTAGATAAACAAGTGGCAGGCACCGATAAACACACGGCCAATGTGTGGCTTAATTACCGCATACCTGCCGGCAAATTAAAAGGCCTTGGGTTTTCTTTTGGTGCATCGCATGCTGCTGGCCGTAGTGCCTGGTATGGTGCGTATGATAGAAACCTAGATCCTACCATGCCTAACTACACCCGCTTTGATGCAGCTGCCTCCTACCAGTTTGGTAAGTTTGGCGTTGCATTAAATGTAAACAACCTGTTTAATGCCAATCTAATTTCAGGCGCTTATTATAGCTGGAGCAGTTTTTACTACTGGCAGGCAGAGGCTTACCGCAATGCCCGGTTAAGCATCAATTATAAGTTTTAATTGTTTACAATATTTATACAATACAACAACAGCCGCACATGTGCGGCTGTTGTTGTATTTAGCTATTAATAAAGCTATCGCCGTAAAAGATAAATAGGATGTTTTAAAATAGTAAAAAGATGGTTGGTATTATACAATATTGGGTTAACACAAAGCAGCCTGATGCATACCGGCATTGGCAAATAATTGTATAGCCAATAAATGGTGTGAGTTTATTTAAACAATACATATACTGCCCAGCTCATCAAATAAGCCAGCGCCGTCATATATACTAATTGGATGGCAGGCCATTTCCAGCTACGGGTTTCTCTTTTTACAATGGCAAGTGTGCTCATACATTGCATGGCCAGCAGGTAAAATATCATTAACGACAGGCCAGAGGCCAGGGTGTAAACAGGCGTGCCATCGGCCTTTTTGGCGGCAGCCATTTTTTCACGGAGGGTGCTGCTGTTTTCATCTGCATCACTGCCTACGCTGTACAAAGTGGCCATGGTGCCTACAAATACTTCCCGTGCAGCAAATGATGTTACCAGTGCAATACCAATTTTCCAATCGTATCCCAAGGGTTGTATAACGGGCTCGATGGCTTTGCCAATAATGCCTGCATACGAGTTTTGCAGCAGGGAGCTTTGTTTTTCGTTGGCAAGGCTGGCTTCCTGGGCGGGGTTGGCTTTTATGCGTTGCTCGTAATCGGCTTTTACTGCATCCATTTTGCCCGACGGGCCGTAGCTGCTGAGTGCCCATAACAACAGGCTGATAACCATTATAACCTTACCAGCATCAAACACAAAAATCCGTGCCTTTTCAATCATAGTAGCAAAAGCATTGCCCCAGCGTGGGCTGCGGTATACCGGCAACTCCAATATAAAAAAGCTTTTTTCTTTGATGTTGATAAACCACTTCATTATATACGAAACCACTAAAGCCATTACAGTGCCCAGCAAGTAAAGGCCCATCATTACTAAACCCTGCAGGCTTAAAAAGCCAAAATAATACGTGGAGGGTATTACCAGGGATATAAGGATGGTAAATACAGGCAGGCGGGCACTGCAACTCATTAACGGGGTAACCATAATAGTTAGCAGGCGCTCTTTCCTGTTTTCAATATTACGGGCACTCATTACTGCAGGTACGGCACAGGCAAAACCACTTATCATTGGCATTACACTTTTGCCGTTTAAGCCTACCTTACGCATCAGTTTATCCGTTAAAAAACTAATCCGGGCCATGTAGCCAGTATCTTCCAGCAAGGTTATCAACCCAAACAAAATCATTATCTGCGGTACAAAAACCAATATGCCACTAAGGCCTGCTACCACGCCATTGATAAGCAAATCGCTCCACCAGGTTGGGGGTAGTTGGGTGCTTAAAAAACCACCTATTTTACCAAATGCCCATTCAATACCATCCATAGGATATTGCGCTATCCAAAACACACATTGAAACAGCAAAAACAACACGGCTAACAATATCACATAACCCCAGGTACGGTTTAAAAAAATATTATCCAGCTTTTCGGTGAGTAATGCTTTTTGCAGCGGATCGGCCTCTACCACATTTAACTGCATGATGTGCTTGATGTGGGCATAGCGTTGCATTATTTCATCTGCCTGCACCCTTGTATGATTAAAGTGGTAGTCGCCGGCTATTGCTTCAATTTGCTGGTGCAACGCTGTTGGTAAATCAAGGTGCTTATAATTTATTAAAAAATTAAGCGCTTTATAATCGCTGATACCGTCAAATAATATTTTTACAGATTCTACCGGTTTTTCTGCCAGCTGCAGGTTGTTGATAAATGAGCGTGGTATAGGAAACCCGGATTGCACCGTTTGCTCAATTGCTTTTTTAAGCGCCGGTATGCCTTTGTTTTTGCGTGGGTTTACCGTTACTACAGGTACGCCCAGTTCTCTTTCAAGCCCTGCAATATCTATTTGAGTGCCTTTTTTGCTGGCAAGGTCCGTCATGGTAAGCACAACCACTACGGGTATTTTTAAATCAATAATCTGTGAGCAAAACAGCAGGTTTCGTTTAAGGTTGCTGGCATCGGCTACCAATAAAACCATATCTGGTTTGCTGCTCTCTTCTTCCTGCAATAAAACTTTATAAGCCACCCACTCATCGGCTCTTTTTGGGTAAAGGCTGTAGGTGCCCGGCAAATCGATAATAGTGCTGTTAAGTACGTCTGTTATTGGGCATTCACCGGTTTTTTTATCAACCGTAACGCCGGGAAAATTACCCACCTTTTGGTTAAGGCCGGTTAGTAAATTAAACAACGAAGTTTTACCGCTGTTGGGGTTGCCAACCAATGCGATATTGATATGGTTATTCAAATGAAAAGCTTTCCTGTGCTGATTGATTGTAAGGCGGCAAAAATAACTGCATTCGTTGGTATAACCTTACGAAATAAGAAAGTTGACTTTACAAAAACGGAGTATTTTAAGCTGTTTTACAAAAATAGCGGGTAATTTTTTTATAGCTGGTATTGTGTACTTGTACTGAATTAACTTTGGCACTCAATACCAACAACATGAAACATCTTTGCTGGCTCTTGTTATTTAGTGCATCTATAGCCACTGCCCAAAAATTAAAAAAAGCCGATAAACAAACACTTGCTGCTTTAAAAACACATATCGGCTTTTTGGCCGATGATAAACTAGAGGGCAGAAGAACAGGCACTACCGGCGAACAATTAGCGTACGAATATATTATTGCCCAATTTACCAGGGCTGGTTTACAGCCCAAAGCTGCCAATGGCTGGCTGCAGGCGTTTGAGGTAAATGATGGTAAAGTAATTGCACCTGCCACTCACCTGATTATAAACGATCATGATTTAAAAACCGGTACAGATTTTTTTCCGCTTGCTTTTTCAGCCAATAAATCTATCGAAACCACTACTGCCGCAGCGCTGCAGGAAAATGGCTCTGTTTGGTGTTACGATATAAAAGAATTGCTGGAGGAAAATAAAAACAATCCGCATTTTGACCTTGCCGAAACCTTAAAAGAAAAAGCCGCCGCCATGCAGCAAAAAGGAGCCGCCGGCTTAGTGTTGTATAATAGTGGTACAGTGGCCGATGGCCTAAAATTTGAGCCCCGCTCTAAAACCAACCTGCTGGATATACCCGTAGTATACCTGCATGCGGCTGCCAAAAACAATCATATAAAAGACGAAAGTGCTACGCTGGATGTAAAACTAAAAGTGCTGGTAGAAGAGAAAAAAAGAACCGGCCATAATGTGGTGGGTTATATTGATAATGCAGCAACAAATACCGTAGTTATTGGCGCTCATTACGATCACCTCGGATATGGCGAAGATAAAAATTCGCTGCACAGCGGTGAGGCTGCCATACACAATGGTGCAGATGATAATGCCAGCGGTACAGCCGCTGTTTTGGAGCTGGCCTCACTGCTTAAACAATCAAAATTTAAAAACAACAATTACCTGTTTATTGCTTTTAGTGGCGAAGAGTTGGGTTTGTATGGCTCAAAATATTTTACCGAAAATGCAACGGTTAATCTTTCAACGGTTAATTATATGATTAACCTGGATATGGTGGGCCGCCTCAATGATAGCACCCATGCTATTACCATTGGCGGCTATGGCACATCGCCAGCGTGGGCTGAATTGCTGCAGCAAAAAGATAAATTTTTTACCATAAAAACAGATAGCAGCGGTACCGGCCCCAGCGACCATACCTCCTTTTACAGGAAAGATATACCCGTACTCTTCTTTTTTACCGGCCTGCATACTGATTACCATAAACCCAGTGATGATGCCAGCAAAATAAATTACGATGGCGAGCTGCAAGTGATAAAATACATCTATCAATTAATAGGCCTGGCCGATAAAAAAAGCAAGCTGGTATTTGCCAAAACAAGAGAAGTGGCCATGAGCAGCAAAACCACTTTTAAAGTAAGCCTGGGTATTATGCCCGATTATACGTTTAGTGGTAACGGGGTAAAAGCAGATGGTGTGAGCGAAGGCAAAATTGCCCAAAAAGTTGGTATTAAAGCGGGCGACATTATAACCCAATTGGGCGATTATAAATGCGCCGATGTACAAACATATATGGAGGCACTCAGTAAGTTTAAAAAAGGGGATGCCACTAAAGTAAAGGTAAAGCGTGGTGCAGAAGAATTGAATTTTGATATTGTGTTTTAGGTTTGCGGCTGCAGCCTGCTACTATTTAAATTGTTTTATAACAGTACATGAAACTGAAAATTGATAACGAAGCATTGGCACGGGAGTTTTTTGAAGATACCGTGATGCTGGGCATGGTGGCGCCGGTAAAAAGCTATGTGCTTAACTGGCAGCTAAACCAGGTGCTGGGTTTTGATTTCAGGATTAATCATGATATAGAAATACAGCTTACCAAAAAGGGCAGAAAATATTATTTTTCTATATACCAGTATCACGTGCCCTTTACATCCATCACCCATTATATTTACAATAACCAGTTTGATGGCGAGTATTTGCTGCCCGAGTTTAAACACCTTGATTTTTTGTGGCTTATTAAAGGAGAGGAAATGCCCAAAGCAGAATTAAAAGACTTGTTGCAATCTATCCGCTCGTTGCAGTGCGTACAGTTGGTAACAGAAATGACAGATGAAAAAATAAAAAACAAGCAGCACCTGATTTTATAAACCTCCCGGCTTTTTTAATATTTTAAACCTCCTCAATATGTGGCAACATCAACAAAACAGGCTCTATCAAAAATTTGAGTTTAAAGATTTTTCCGCCGCATTTGCCTTTATAACAAGGGTGGCCTTGCTGGCCGAAAAAGCCAATCATCACCCCTTGTGGACCAATGTATACAATACCGTGGAAATATGGTTAAGCACCCACGATGCCGGCAATGTAGTAACAGATAAAGACCATCAATTGGCAAAACAAATTGATGCCTTGCTGGCCAAATAATTAATGGCCGCTTACCGTAATCAGGTTTTCGCCAGCTTCTGTAAGCCTGCCAATGGGTTGTATAAATTTTTGCAGCCCGTTGTTAGTTAAAATATGTTGTACCTCGGCTACATGTGCAGGCTGTACCGCTATTAATAATCCACCGCTTGTTTGCGGATCGGCCAATATGGCTTTTTGTAAATCGCTCACGGGGCCCATTTTATGGCCATAGCTATCCCAGTTGCGGTGAGTGCCACCCGGCACAGATTTTTGCTGAATATAATCTGGTAAATCGCTGGTAATAAGCGGCACTGCGTTAAAATCGATGATAGCGCTCAGGCCACTGCCTTCGGCCATTTCGGCCAGGTGGCCCAGCAAGGCAAAGCCCGTAACATCCGTCATGGCATGGATGCCTTTTACCGCACCTAATAATTCGCCTGCTTTATTTAGTTGCATCATTTGCTGAGCAGCAAGGCCCTTATGCCCGGGTTTTAAAATGCCCTTTTTTTCTGCCGTTGTTAAAATACCCACGCCTAAGGGCTTGGTTAAAAACAAGATGTCGCCTGCCTGTGCCTGGTTGTTTTGCTTAATATTTTGGAGTGGTACAAGGCCATTTACTGCTAAGCCAAAAATTGGCTCCGGCGAATCGATGCTGTGCCCACCGGCCAGTGGTATGCCTGCTTCCAGGCAAATACTGCGGCTGCCTTCAATTACTTTTTTTGCTACAGCTGCTGGTAATACATTAATGGGCCATCCCAATATGGCAATGGCCAGTACGGGCTTGCCACCCATTGCATATACATCGCTAATGGCATTGGCCGAAGCAATACGCCCAAACTCATAAGGGTCATCCACAATGGGCATAAAAAAATCGGTAGTGCTAATAAGTGCGGTGCCGTTGCCAATATCATATACGGCAGCATCGTCTTTGCTATGGTTGCCCACAATCAGCTTATCATTATCGGGCATGGTAAAATTGCTGCTGAGTATCTCATCTAAAATTTTGGGAGATATTTTACAACCACAGCCTGCGCCATGCGAATATTGGGTTAGTTTAATATTGTTTGTTGGCATATCACTCATTCTTTTTTCTTCTTAAAATAATTGCGGCGTTGGTTTTTAAATCGGCACTAAAGCGTACGTCGTATCTTTTTTCGCCATCATTTACAATTAGCAACCCTGTGTTGGGTGGTATTTCGCCCAGGCTTTCGGCATACATTACCAGTTTTACAGAGTCCATATTGGGGGTAATATAAACAGTTTTAGTATGTGGCCGGGTGCTTAAGCCTGCTTTTGAAAATACGATATTGCCATTCATTATCACCGTTACAGTATCTCCATCTACCTCGCCATTATCGTACAGGGTAAGCAACAAGCTATCAGATTCAAAATAAAAATCCTGGTCTGCCCGGGTAACTCTTTTATCCAATTCGGCAGCGCCTTGTGTAATTGAGGGCGCTATAATGGGCTGTGCCGGCGGCAAAACGGGTGCCGGCTTTGGTGTTATCGCTGCTGCTGTTTTTTGGTCGGTTGCAGGTGCCGGTTGTTGGGTGCTGCTGGCCGCTACAGGTTTTGGCGCTATGCCAGCCTTGGGTTGTATAACGGGCGCTGGTTGTTTTTTTTCAGCAATTGCCATGTCGGGTACCACAGGCTTGTACACGGGTGGCTTGGTAAGCTGTGCGTATAAATTTTTTTGCTGCTTGCCCGGGGCCTGTATTTTTAATACAGCAGGTGCTTTGGTTTTATTAAATGATAGTAATGCAAGGTTTGTAAGTGGTGCAATGGCAGCAGGCATTGGCAGGTCGGGCTCTGTGCTGGGCGGCAATTCGGGCTGGGGTGGAGGCACTGTTTTAGCCACTGTAGCTGGTACAGGATTGGTAAACGACAGCTTGCTGGTAAGCTTCATCGAATCCAGCTTTTGATACAAGGCCGAGCTTTTAAAATCACGGTTGCGTTTAAGATGGGTGGTGCCGGTGGCTACCAGGTAATAGCGGGTGCGGTTGGTTTGCCATTTGCCATCCAGTAACATTTCGGTATCAGTTAACCGAAGGGTTAGGTTCATCTCTTTTTTTACCCGTTTAGGTGGCTTGCTCGAAAAGCTATGTTCAATAAACCCTTCGTCCATTATCATCACTTTATCACCCACCCATTTTAAACTAATTTCCTCGTAGCCCGCTTCCTCTTTACCCTCTTCAAAAAAAATTATCCTGGAGTACCCGGTAAGTTTGCCTTTGCTTTCGCTTACGGCAATTTCGTAAGGCAGGTGGGCCTTGGTAGAGTCTACATATAACTCGCCTGTCCACAGGCCGGTAATATCCGGTTTTTCCTGTGCACTCACTGGCAGATTACCAGCAAAGCATATTAAGATAAATGCAACAATTTTTTTCATTGATAAAGGATTTAATAAATCAGGATATGGATTGAGCGGATGTTTGTATAAGGGCTGCCTGTTGCGTTACAGCCAGGGCTGTAGCAGCAGCATCCATCTGCGTACAATGAATAGTGTGTAATTGCTGGCTGGGGTTATCCCTGTTATGCAGGCCTTTTCGATACCATTTATCGTAATAGTTTAAAAGTATACGAAAGCACTCCTTATAATTATTTTCAAGCAAAAAACCGATGGCTGTTTTGGTTTCCAGCCCACCCAATCTTTTTTGTATGCGGATGATGGCGTTTACTAGTTTTTCTTTTTCAAACATACCATACTCCCGGGTAATATATTGCAGCCTTATTTCAAAAGGGATATCTGTAAATATTACCGGGCAGTTTCGCATTTGTTTCCAAAAGGGGTCGGGTATTTTTAAGTTACCAATACGCTGGCTCTCATCTTCTACCCAAATAAAATTATTGCTTTGAATATTGCTGCTGGTATGGTTTAATGCATGTGCCAGCAGGTTTTCAAACATTTCTTGCCGGGGCTGTGGTTGTTGGCCCAAGGCACCAAAAGCAGATCCCTTATGCTGTGCCAGCAGCTCTAAATTGATGATTGGTTGCTGCAAGCCAGGTAGTAACTCCAGCACCTTTGTTTTGCCACTGCCTGTATAACCGCCCAGCACTAATAAGGGATATTCTTTTTCAAACTGGTCTCTTACCCATTTGCGGTAGGCTTTGTAACCGCCGGCAAGCGTATACACTTTAAAACCATATAAATCCAGCAACCAGGCTACACCGGCACTACGCATGCCACCTCTCCAGCAATGTACCAGCACACTCATACTGTTAGGTTGGCTACTGTTTTTTTGCTTATCGGCCAGGCCGGGAATGATAGCTTCTACCTCCTCTACCATCCGGCGCATTTTAACGCCAAAATAATCCAGGCCTATTTTTATAGCCTGCTGCCGGCTTTGTTGCTTGTAGGCGGTGCCTACTACTTTTCTTTCGTCATCTGTAAACAGGGGTAAGCTGTGGGCGCCGGGTATATGTGCCTGCAGGTACTCACCGGGGCTGCGTACATCCAGCACAATGCTGTTGGTGCCTGCCAGTGATAAAAAATCTTGTATGGTAAGTTTTTGTATAGCCATAGTAGCAGCGTAAATGTACTAAAAGAAAATGCCGCTGATTCAGTCAACGGCAATGATCTTTTTTATTTTGTGAGGCATGCCCGGGGTTGATTACCCATTCATACTGGTTAAAAATTCCGAATTATTTTTGGTGCCTTTCATGTTTTTTAGCAGGGTGTTGATGGCTTCTTCACTGTTCATATCTGCCATGTGCTTACGCAGTATCCACATCCGCTGAAAAGTTTCTTTATCCAGCAAAAGATCGTCACGCCGGGTAGAGGAGGCAACAATATCAATAGCAGGATAAATGCGGCGGTTGCTAAGCTTTCTATCAAGCTGCAACTCCATATTGCCGGTACCTTTAAATTCTTCAAATATTACTTCATCCATTTTGCTGCCGGTATCTACCAGGGCTGTAGCCAGTATGGTAAGCGATCCGCCGTTTTCTATTTTACGGGCGGCACCAAAAAACTGTTTTGGTTTTTGCATAGCGTTGGCTTCTACACCACCACTAAGTACTTTACCGCTGGATGGTGCTACGGTGTTGTGTGCACGGGCCAGGCGGGTAATGCTGTCGAGCAGTATCACCACATCGTGGCCACATTCTACCAGGCGTTTGGCTTTTTGTAATGCGATGGTAGAAACCTTTACATGCTTTTCGGCAGGCTCATCAAAGGTGGATGCAATTACTTCTGCCTTTACACTACGCTCCATATCGGTAACCTCTTCGGGCCTTTCATCTACCAATACCACCATCAGGTAACACTCTGGATGATTTTCGGCGATGGCATTGGCTACTTCTTTTAGCAGCATGGTTTTACCCGTTTTGGGTTGTGCCACAATAAGGCCACGCTGCCCTTTACCAATGGGGGTAAACAGGTCCATGATACGGGTGCTGTAATTATCCGATTTAACGCACAGGTCTAATTTTTCAAAAGGAAACAGCGGGGTTAAATAATCAAAAGGCACCCTGTCTCTTACCTCATCGGGGCTTTTGCCATTGATGGTTTCTACCTTTAGCAGGGCAAAATATTTTTCGCCTTCTTTTGGTGGACGCACAGAGCCATAAACAGTATCGCCGGTTTTTAAACCAAATAATTTTATTTGCGAGGGCGATACATATACATCATCTGGGCTGGATAAATAGTTGTAATCACTGCTTCTTAAAAAGCCATAGCCATCGGGCATCATTTCAAGCACACCTTCTCCTAAAATAATTCCATCAAATTCTATGTTAAACGTTTGTTGGTCACGCCGCTGAAAAGGTTGCTTGGGTGCTACGGGCTGGGCTGTTTGTGCAGCTGGCTCGTAAGATTCTGCTTCCTGCAGGTCGGCCTCATCCTCTTCTTGTAATAAGCTGGCAATAGCGGCAGGTATGGTACTTTGCTCGCTGGTAATGGGTTGTAAATCCTCTTCCTCCTCAGCCAACGGTTTGGCGGCAGGGTCAGTTTTTTTAACTGGTTTCTTTTTTTCCAGCACTACTTCGGCTTTTTTGGCGGGCCTGGCTTTTTCTTCCAGCGGTTGTGGTTTTATTTCTGCCGCTGCAGGTGCCGGTATGCCGTCTGCTTTTGGTATACGTTTACGCTTGGGTTTTTCAGATTCTTCACTTTTGCTTGCTGCGTTCATAATGGCTTGTTTATCCAGGATTTTATTAATGAGGTCCTGTTTATCTAATTTTTTGAAATGTGGGATACTTATTTGCTCGGCAATATCCTGCAACTCAGGAACGAGCATGTCGTTCAGTTGTAAAATGTCGTACATAAAGGTTTGAAAATGCGTTTTTCAAAAAGAATCGGCGCTTGAAATGTGAAATTGATAGTTGGAATTTTGTTGATGGAACGTGATTGCTGGTTTGCAATATAACGACCGGAAGAACGAATCTGTAATATTCCAGCACAATATTACGCCGTTTTTTGTGAAAACGAAATTTTTTTTGCGATGCCACCGTGGGTGGCTAACCGGGCTGCACCGGGCTGCTGGTAAGCTTTGCAGCGTTTTGTACCGGGGTAGCTATAAAGGCAAGCCTGCTTAAATTACCTGGTTTGTAAGTGGATCGCCGCTGGCAAAAGCATCAATATTACCAAGGGTAATTTGCGCTATTTGAGTTAATGCTTCATCTGTAAAAAATCCCTGGTGGGCTGTAATTAATACATTGGGAAAGCTTAGCAATCGCATAATGGTATCATCCTGTATAATGTTTTCGGATAAATCTTTAAAAAACAGTTTTTCTTCCTGCTCGTATACATCCAGCCCGAGGTAGCCAATTCGGCCGTTTTTAAGCCCCTCAATTACTGCCTTGGTATCAACAAGGGCACCCCGGCTGGTATTTATCAGCATGGCGCCTTCTTTCATCATGGCAATTGTTTGTGGGTTTATAATATGCTTTGTTTGTTCGTTTAGCGGGCAATGCAATGACAGGATATCGCTTTGCTGCAATACCTCCATCAACGGCAGGTATTGCACACCCAGTGCGGCAAGCTCCTTGTTTTCAAAAAGGTCAAACGCCAGAATCTTGCAACCAAATCCTTGCATGATTTGGCAAAATACCTCACCAATTTTTCCGGTACCTATTACCCCAACAGTTTTTTGATATAAATCAAAACCAGTTAATCTTTCCAGCGAAAAATTGCCTTCTCTTACCCGGTTATAAGCCTTGTGTGTTTTACGGTTAAGGGTTTGTATAAGGGCTACAGCATGCTCGGCCACGGCATGCGGCGAGTAAGCAGGCACCCGTACTACCTTAATGCCTGCTGCCTTTGCTGCCTCCAGGTTTACATTGTTAAAACCAGCACAGCGCAAGGCTATTAGCTGTATGCCCGTTTGTTGTAACAGCTTAATTACTTCTGCTGGCAACTTATCGTTTACAAATACACATACAGCATTGCAGCCAGCAGCGAGGTTAGCCGTTTGCTCATTTAGTGGCGCATCAAAATATACAATTTGATGGGTGGTAACATAGCGGTTAAAAAATTCCCGGTCGTACGATTGTGTAGAAAAGAAAGCAATTTTCATGTGATAAAGTTAAAGGAATAACCTGTTGGTTAAACAAGCCATATTGCCAATTGTTTAGCTTAACAAAAGCCAATAATTGCGGTGCCAGATTGTTTTTGCCGATGGCAGCAAAACTCCGCAAATGCCCGTTGCTACAATAGCTTATATTTGCAGCCACAAAAATTTGTTATGTTCAATAAAAGAACCAAAATAAAACAATTGCTGGCTTCAGATGAGGTAAACTTTGAGGCCACTGTAATGGGTTGGGTACGCACTTTTCGTAACAACCAGTTTATTGCTTTAAACGATGGAAGTACGAATAATAACCTGCAAGTATTGGCCGAGTTGGGTAAGTTTGATGATGCGGTGCTAAAAAGAATTACTACCGGTGCTTGTATAAAAGCAACCGGGCAAATAGTGGCCTCTTTGGGCAAAGGGCAAAAGGTAGAATTAAAGGCAACCAGCATCGAAATATTAGGCGATAGTGATGCCGAAAAATTTCCGCTGCAACCCAAAAAACACAGCCTTGAGTTTTTGAGAGAAATTGCACACCTGCGTTTTCGTACCAACACTTTTGGGGCTGTATTTAGGGTGAGGCATGCACTTGCTTTTGCGGTACACCAGTTTTTTAATCAAAAAGGATTTGTATACATACATACGCCAATTATTACCGCCAGTGATGCAGAGGGAGCCGGTGAAATGTTTAGGGTAACTACTTTGCCCATTGATGGCACTGCACCTAAAAACGAAGATGGCAGCATTAATTTTAAAGAAGATTTTTTTGGCCGTAGCACCAACCTTACGGTTAGCGGCCAATTAGAGGGTGAGCTGGCTGCCATGGCTTTTAGCGAAATTTATACATTTGGCCCCACTTTTAGAGCCGAAAATTCCAACACAACCCGCCACCTTGCCGAGTTTTGGATGATTGAGCCCGAAATGGCTTTTTACGACCTGGAGGATAATGCCAACCTTGCCGAGGAATTTATTAAATATATTATCCGGTATGCAATGGATAATAACCGGGAAGATCTTGAGTTTTTAGCACAGCGCCTTGCCGAGGAAGAAAAAAGTTTGCCACAGGATAAACGCAGCGAAATGGGCTTGGTAGAAAAACTGGAGTTTGTGCTGAATAATAATTTTGAACGGCTTACATACACCGAGGCCATCAATATTCTTAAAGAAAGCAATCATAATAAAAAGAAAAAATTTCAGTACGAAATAACAGGCTGGGGCATGGATTTGCAAAGCGAACATGAACGTTACCTGGTGGAAAAACACTTTAAAAAACCAGTGATTCTTACCAACTATCCTGCTGCCATTAAAGCCTTTTACATGCGGCAAGATGATAATTGTGAGCCCGGCCGCCAAACCGTTAGCGCTATGGATATATTAGCCCCGGGTATTGGCGAAATTGTAGGTGGATCGCAACGGGAAGAGCGGATGGAAAAACTAGAGCAGCGCATGCAGGAAATGCACATACCTGCCGAAGAACTTTACTGGTATCTTGATACCCGCCGGTTTGGCGCTTGCCCGCATGCTGGCTTTGGGCTTGGTTTTGAGCGGATGGTGCAGTTTGTAACAGGCATGAGTAATATCAGGGATGTTATCCCTTTTCCACGTTTTCCAAAAAGCGCAGATTTTTAAAGAACAATCAACAAAAAAGTACATACCGCTGGAGATACACCAGCGGTATTTTTTATTGTATCAACAGGTTGCCCTGTATGGTAAGCTTTTTACCAGCTTGTACTGTTACCGAAGAGGTGGAGGGCACCCGCTGCACCACATCTAACACACACACATTACTACCTGTAGGATTAATAATTATTTGCACACCCGAGGGCAGCGTAGTGGGTGGTATCAATCCATTGCTCCAGTTGCTGCTGTTACTCCAGTTGCCGCTGCCATTAAAGGTAAAACTGCTGGCCGTAATGGTATAGTCTTTTGCATTAGCCCCCAACAGGTACAGGCTATTATTGCCTGTGCTGCTGTTTTTATTAAACTCTATCAGCCGAAAGTGGTATTTTTTATTCGCCGCCAGGCCGCTTACAGTAACAGTATTACCAGTGCCATTATACAACACATAATTACTGTTGCCAGTAGTGCTGCCACTGCCAAAAACGCTGTTGGCAGTATAGTCGGTGCCATCCAGCGGAAAAGCATCTACGGGGTTATCGGCCTTTGCCAGCAGTAATCGTTGGCTGCCATTGCCATTGGCCCAGCTAACCGTTACGCTGCTGCCACTTACGTTAGAAAATTGCAGGTTTTTAGCATTGCTGGTGGGGGTTAACATAAGGTCGTGGGTGGGCCAGGTAGTGGTAGTCGCCAGGCAGCTCCAGCCAAGATTATCCAAATCACTCCAAAAATTGCTGTTGGTAATATTGCGTTTATTAAGCACTATCATCCAGGTGTATCCATTACTGCTGCGTACTATTTGTGTGGCAGTACCATCGAGTGCCCCGGTATGCCACCAGTTATTAAAACTATTTACTTGCCAGCCTTTTGCATAATACTGGTTTTGGGCAGATGGGGTAACCATACTGTTAACAGTGGCAGTGGTAAGTATATCGGGTTTGGTACTAAAGCCATCGGCTGCTGTAAGCAAACGCAGCATGTCGGCCGCTGTGGCTATCAGGCCACCATGTGCATCCATGGCCTCAATACTAAAGCCGCCATACTCCCAGGGTACTTGCAGGCCGGTATTGTACACCGATAGATTGGTGTAGCCGTTGCCTACATATTCCATTTCTCTTTCTTGCTTATCAGCCAGCAGGTTTTTAGCCGTATGTATATCAAAAATGCCCAATGGCTCAAATAGCTCTTTGGTTAAATATTCTTCGTAGCTCATACCTGTTACCTGTTCTATCACCCTGCCCAATACCAGGTAGCCAATGTTGGAGTAGCTGTAGGCAGTACCGGGGGCAAAGTCAAGGCCTTTTTCGAGCAAAAACTCAATCAGGGCATTTTTGGTAACTGGGTTAGGCGTGCCCGTAAGCATGGTAACCCTTAATGGAAAACCAATAGGATCGCAGCCAGAAAAAAAGTATGGGTAAGGGCTGGTAGGATTGGGATTGCAGTTGATGCCACGGTTCCACCCGGCAGTATGCTCCAGCAATTGCTGGATGGTAATATCATAAATACGGGTATCGCTAATGGTAGCAGCTGCCGAAACCGGGTGATGTTGCAGTATGCCACCGGTACCAAAAACTTTGCTGCTTAGTAAAAGTTTGCCATCCTGCACCAGCTTCATAATAGCGATGGCGGTTATTGGTTTAGATACGCTGGCCAGCCTGAATAAATGGTAAGGCTGGGTGGCAACTGTACCGGCAATATTGGCATTGCCAAAACCCCTGTTGTATACAATACGGCCATCTTTGGCAATGGCTACTACCGCCCCGGGGATATTATAAGTGGATAAAAAATTTTTGATGATTGCATCGCTTTGCGTCATTTGTGGGATAGCTATACCCGTTTGGGCCAGTAAATGCCGGCCGGCGAGTAACCCTATAATCAATAACAATTGCCTCATATATAATTTTTTTACTAAGGTAAAACAGCAGCCGTAGTATTGCAATAATCAAAATGGGTTATTGTTAAATGGTAAAATTTTAACCGCATATTTGTAGATGCTTCAGCCAAATTTTACACCTTTCCCGGTTTTAAAAAGCAGTAGGCTGCTTTTACGGCAAATTACAATGCCTGATGCAGCGGCTGTTTTTTATCTCCGCTCAAACGAAACTGTATTGCAATACCTGGATAAAGATGCCGACCAAACGCTGCAACAAACAATAGATTTTATCGAAATGATTAATAAGGATACACAGGAAAACAACAGCATTACCTGGGGTATCGCCTTGCAGGGGCATAGCAGGCTAATTGGTACAATTGGATACTGGCGCATGCAAAAACAACATCACCGTGCCGAAATTGGGTACATGCTTCACCCCCATTTTTACCGGCAGGGCATAATGCAGGAGGCCATGCAAACCGTACTGGAATATGGATTTACACAAATAAAATTACACTCAGTGGAGGCCAATATTAACCCAGCCAACGAAGCATCCCGAAGGCTGCTGTTAAAAAGCGGTTTTGTAAAAGAGGCCTATTTCCGGCAAAACTATTTTTACAACGGCAATTTTACCGATTCGGAAATTTACGCATTGCTTACCCCGGCCAGTCATTAAATTACCCAACCGGCTTTTACAACAAAAGCTGGCAGTATTTTGGATAACAAATCGATATGAAACAGTTATTTACCTGTGCAGTGGTTGTGGTATTTGGGTTGCTTAGCAGCCATTGTAACAAAACAACTGCTACAACAGCCATACGTACATTTTATATGGGTACTACACCCTGGCCCGCCGATTTTACCCAGCAGGAGGTAAACAATGCATACGATTTTATTAACCAGCATTGCGATATGGTATCGCATCATTTTGATGAGGGCATCCCCTACGAGGAGGCTTACCAAAATGCCAACTGGCCGGCAGCGCTGCAGCAGGGTATTAATACCCGTAAAACCAAAACAGGCGCTGGTAAAAAGATACTACTCAGCTCATCAGCACTGGCATTAAACCGCATTAGCAAAGCACCCTACTCCAGCTTTTCTACTGCCATAAACAACAATATCAAACAACAGTGGCAGGCCTTGCCAATAAACGATGACAAAGTAATTACGGCCTACATTAACTACCTGCTGTACCTGGTTGCACAACTTAACCCCTCGTACATTAATTATGCGGTAGAAAGTAACCACCACGAGTGGGATAGTGCTGCCTTTGCACAGTATAAATTTTTTTTAGAAAAAGTGTATGTAAAACTTAAAGCCGCTTACCCAACTATACCTATCATGTTAAGCTGGATGGTGAGTGAACAGCCCGCCGCATTGGATAATGCCCGCCAATTATTGCCCTATACAGATTATACCGCACTAAGTGCATATCCGTATGTAGCGGTAAGCTCTGCAGCGGCGGGTAATACCAATCCGGCGCTTTTTCCTGCAGATATTTTTACCCGGTTTATTAAGCTGGATGCTGGTAAGCCATTATGCGTTACCGAAACGGGTTATATAGCCCAACCGCTGCAGGTGCCGGCATACGAATTAAACAGGCAGGGCACAGCCCAATGGCAAGATGCATACTTGCAAATGGTTTGCCAGCTGCTGCAACAACAGCATGGTAAATTTTTAATTTGGTTTTGCCATAAAGATTACGATGCCGGTAACCGCCGACTGGAAACATTGGGTATATACCAGCCATTATTTGCATTTTGGCAAGATACAGGCCTGCTTGATGAAGAGGGTAAACAGCGCCCGGCATGGCAAACCTGGCAAAGCTGGCTGGCAAAAACATTAAAACCCTAACTGCCCTTGTTGCCTGGGTAGATGTTACTAATGGCAGAAATAAAAACAGGCATTTAAAACAAAAGAAATTATTACAGGTTAGTTTTTTATTCGGGCACCCATTGCAGTTCATCCATATCGCAGCAACTGCGGGAGCTGATAATATTACAGCCACTTTGTTTTATGTATTGCACCATTACCGCCTCTTCGCTGCGGTGGCTGTATTTTTTATCAAAAGGTATTTCTACTTCAGGTATTGCTGCAAAAGCATCATCGTGGCCGGGTTGCTTTACCAGTATGTTTTTTAAGCCCACCGCCAGCCGGTCTTTTACACTTACGGTGTTAGATACCCCAAATAATACTTCAGGCTTTGTTTCTAGCCCAATGTTAAAAACATATTGCTCCATTTCCTCAAAATCCAGGTTTTGGCAATTAATATACAGGCATCCATCCCTTACACCCATTACCCGGCCGCTATAGCGGTGCCCTTCGGATACAGAGTGCATGAGTACATCGCCATTGTCGGCCTCTTTTAACACAAAGGGCGTTTTAATTACCAGCCTGCTGCCATCTGTTTTTTGATAGTATAAAAAATAATTGCCTGTATAATATTTACGTACCACGGCCAATGAAGCTTTGCTGCTTTCAAAAAATGGATCGGCAATGGTTGGGACCGGAGTAATCATGTTTGCAGCAGGTGTTATCCACTCTGCCCACCGGCTAAAAGGTATTTTTAAAAAAGTAAGCAATGCATTTATTTTAATTTCCTTGGCCTCGCCACCGTTCCAATAGCTCTGCAGTGTTTTTCCACTAATCCAGTTATATACCTGGTAGGGGCTAAAATTGCTGAGGTGGCTGATAAAATCGCTTACTTGTTTTTTTCGCAGGCCAAAAATTTCTTTTTCTACTTTTAATTTACCTATCACCAGGTATTGTTCTACTAACTCGGGGTTTTTAATTACCTCGTGAGTGATGTTTTTATTGATGATTTTGGCAATGGCATTAAACTGGGTACGGGTAAACTCATTCCAGTGGGCGGCAGGTTTGCTGGCCTGCAATACTGCCAGCACATCAGGATGTGCCGCAATGGCTGTTTTAAGCTGGTTATTTAACTGCATGAATGGTATTTTTTGCGGCAGGCAGTAGTTGTTGTTATTCGGTTGGTCAAATTTACTAAAATTTGACCAAAAAAATCAACTGGTTTTCAGTAAATTATATACAAGCTGGTCAAAAATTTGACGGTTATTTTACAGCAGCAACCTGCTCTACATTTGATTAACCAAAATAATCACTGCAAAAAACTTCTCTATGGTTCAAAAAAAACTATTGCATTTATTGGCTATAGTATGGGTATGTATACTACTGTGCCCGGTAACACTGTTAGCCCAAAACACCAGTATTTCCGGTACGGTAAAAGATGCCCTTGGTAACCCATTGCAAGGGGTTACGGTAAACATAAAAGGTAAGCAAACAGCTACATCCACTGCAGCAGATGGGGTGTTTACCATACAAGCTCCTGCCAATAGCATGCTGGAGTTTTCGTCGGTAGGGTTTAAAAGCAAAACTCTAGTGGCCGCTGAAGCCGGTACCGTAGTGCTGCAAGAGTCGGCCAGCCAGCTTACCGATGTGGTGGTGGTAGGGTACGGCACTCAAAAAAAATCAAACCTTACCGGGGCAGTTGCTTCTATCAGTAATAAAGATTTTAGAAACCAGCCGGTATCTAATGTGGCCAACAGCATACAAGGTAAATTATCTGGTATCAATGTTACCTCTCCATCTGGCACACCGGGTGCTGGTTTGCTGGTAAGCATACGGGGTGCTCAAAATCCATTGTATGTAGTGGATGGCATCCCTATGTTAAGCGAAAGCAATTCATCCTTGTCTACCTCTTTTAATACAACGGGTGAGGAGGTTGGTTTGGGCCAAAATATCAGTTCTATTTCCGACATTAACCCCGATGATATAGAGTCGCTGGAGATACTTAAAGATCCATCGGCTGCGGCCATATATGGTTCAAGGGCCTCCAATGGTGTGGTGCTTATTACCACCAAAAAAGGTAAATCTGGCAAAACACAACTCGGATTTAATATGTACACCGGGTTCCAAAAAGTAGCCAATAAAATTGATTTTTTAAATGCCAATCAGTTTGTTGATTTTATTGAAGAAGCCCGTGCCAACGATTTAAAATTATACAATGCCAATAACGATGTGTTTGGGGCAGATTTTGATCCGTCGGTACTTACAGATCCGTTAAACTATTCGGCCAATACCGGCGTAAACACTGTGTGGCTGGATGAAGTAATGCGTACAGCACCAATTAACAATTACGAGTTAAGTGCCCGGGGTGGTAATGATAAAACAAGGTTTTACATCAGCGGTAGTTATTTTAACCAGCAGGGTATTGTAATAGAAAATTATTTTAAAAGAATGAGTGCCCGGGTAAATGTAGAGCATAGTATTAACGATCGCTTTACTATTGGCACCAATCTTTCTATGAGCAAAACCAATAACCGGCGCAGCTTTAATGATAATACTTACAGCGGAATAATTACCAACGCCATTGGCGCCTCTCCGCTAATGCCGGTGTATGATGAGTTTGGCAACTATGCCGCTTTTGAAAATTACCAGGTAAGCTGGTTGTCGGATAACCCGGTAAAATCTGCCCGTGAAATAAGGGGCTTTACCGATGGATACCGCTTTTTAGGCAGTGTATTTGGCGAGTATAAAATTAGCAGTGTCTTAAAGTTTAAAACATCTTTCAGCACCGATTACAATGCCCTTACCGACAGGTTGTTTTTATCGCCTATTACCACCGATGGCTCACCGGTAGGGGGCAAGGCTACCAAGGCTAACTTTACCTCCACCACCTGGCTTAACGAAAACATATTAACCTACCTGCAATCGTTTGGCAAACACAACTTAGGCCTGTTGGGCGGCTTTACGCAACAAGGTACCACCAGCGATCGTACAGCCACAGCAGGGCAAGGTTTTCCGGTGGGCAGCAACTTAAGCGATGTATCTGTAGCAGCCATTATTACCCGGGTGCCTGTACAGCCCGGTGGCAACAATCGCTTACACTCGTACCTGGGCCGTGCCACCTACGATTATGATGGTAAGTACCTGGCAAGTGTAGTAGTAAGGGCTGATGGATCATCCCGGTTTAGCAAGGGTAAGCAATATGGGGTATTCCCTTCCGTAAGTATGGGATGGAATATTAATAAAGAGGATTTTATGGCCGACAGCAAAACACTTACTGCATTAAAACTAAGGGCTAGTTATGGCTTTACCGGCGATCAGGAAATTGGTGATTATCAAAACAAACCGCTTTGGCAACCTGCTATATACAATGGCCAAAGTGGTTTAAAACCCAAGCTGATTGTAGACCCCAACCTTACCTGGCAAAAAAATCGGGGTATAGATGTAGGCATCGATTTTGAATTTTGGAATGGCATACTAAGTGGCTCTGCCGATTATTATGTAAACACCCGTACCGATTTGCTTAACTATGTACCCATTGCCGGCACTACCGGCTTTGCCACCATCTTAACTAACGGCGGTGAAGTAGAAGACAAGGGCTTTGAGTTTAATATTACCAGTAGAAATATCAATAGCAAAAGTTTTCGCTGGACAACCAATTTTAATATCACCTTTCAAAAAAATACCTTGTTAAAAACACCGGTAGATAATCAACTGCTGAGTGCTTACAATGATATTAACCCTACCCACATTTTAAAAGTGGGCGAAACCGTAGGCAGCTTTTGGGGTATTAAATTTAATGGGGTAGATCCGCAAACAGGCGATGCCACTTTTGAAGACCTGAATAAGGATGGAATGATAGATGATAACGACGCCACCATACTCGGCCATGCCAGGCCCGATTGGTATGGCGGCCTTACCAATAACTTTAAATACAAGGGTTTTGATTTGATGATTGCCACACAGTTTAGTGTGGGCAACAAAGTATACAACCTGATACGGCCTGTGTGGCAAAACCTCGGCTACAGCAATGATGGCGGGCTCGACCAAGTGTACGCCAACAACGGAAGCCTGGTACTAAAACGCTGGCAAAACCCCGGCGATGTAACCGATATACCAAGGCCATCTTTTGTTACCAAAAATTATATCGAAAACTCCTCCATGTTTGTAGAAGATGCTTCTTTTTTTAGGGTAAGAACCATACAGCTGGGATACAGCTTCACCAAAAAATCAGTAAAGTTTTTAAACAACCTGCAGGTATATGCACAGGTGCAAAACGCACTGTTGTTTACAAAGTATAAAGGGTTTGATCCCGAAGTGAGTTCCAATGGTGGAAACATAGACAGAACGGCTGGTGTGGATTATGCAGCCTATCCACCCGCCCGTACATTCACCTTTGGTGTAAACATGAATTTTTAATCCTTTAATTGTAGCAAAATGAAACTGACAATAAAAAAACTACTCATACTGGTTGTAGCAGGCAACCTATTATACTCCTGCCAAAAGCTGGATGTAAACTCACCGGTGGATGTGCCTACGGAGTTGGTATTTAAAAATGCCGACGGCTTGCGTAGTGCTTTAACAGGGTTGTACAGCAACCTGCAGCAGCGTGACTATTACGGTGGTTATTACCCGCTAATGGCCGATTTAAACAGCGATGTATGTACTGCCGGCGGATACGATGTGCCGGCCATTAACGATATTAATGCACATGCCATCAGCAACGCTAATGTGTTTGTAGAAAAAATGTATCTATCCATTTACAAAGTAATTGCAAATGCTAATGAAATTTTAGCGGTGGTAGATGACCTGAAAGATGCTAATTTAAGTGATGATGAAAGAGCCGCAATAAAAGGGCAAACACTCGCCATTCGTGCCCTTGCCCACTTTGATGCACTGCGTATGTTTGGGTATCATTGGGATGCGGCTTCTGCATATGGCATACCCGTGGTAACGGCGCCACAAAAAGCCTACGATGTGGTGCAACGCAGCACTGTGGCTAATAGCTATACCGCTATCATTACAGATCTTACCGCTGCCGATGCGTTGCTGGATGGTGCCGAACTTTCTGCCCAGTATGCCAATAGTATGTTTGCAAAGGCATTATTGGCAAGGGTATACCTCTATCAAAAAAACTACACCCAGGCTGCTGCATTTGCACAAGCCGTAATAGATGATGGTACATACAGCTTGGTTGAGGCAGGTGATTTATCCAGCGTGTATACTGGCCGGCTATCTGCTGAATCTATTTTTGAGTTGAGTTTTGATGCCCAAAATCAAAGCTTTTTTAACGGCAGTACCTATGTAAGAGACGATGCTTTACGTACCGAGATATTTTTTCTGGCTAACCAGGGTATGAGTGATTTTTTTGCCGGCCGGCCTGATGACCAGCGTAGCCAGTTGCTGGATTTTACCAATAACGATGTGAGTATTTTGCCCGACGGACGCACTCAAAAATATCGGGGCGAAGTTACCAAGGATAACCCGGCCTATATTATACGCATAGCAGAGCTGTATTTAATTGCTGCCGAAGCCAAAGGCTTGGCAAACGGTGGGCTGGAGCTGTTGAATAGCCTGCGTGAGCACAGGGGATTGGCAGCACTAACAGTTACCGATGTGCCAGATAACGAAACCTTTGTACAGGCAGTGCTCGACGAAAGATTGGCAGAACTAAATTTTGAAGGCCACCGCTTTTTTGACCTTGCAAGATTGGGTAAAATTGAAGATGTACTGGAAGTGGATAATACCAATGCTGTTTTTCCTATACCACAACGTGAGATAACAGCTACCAATAACACCCTGCAACAAAACCCCGGATATTAAATTAATTAATACGATTGCATGCCACACAGTTTATTGGGTAACGTATTTAAAAAGGCCTTTGGCGTTGCTGTAAAAGCAGATGCTGGTGCACAACAACGCCTGCAGCAGCATTGGCAAAGCAGGCGCAGGTTTGTAAAAAACACAGCCCTGGCAGGTACAGGTATGGCACTAGCGCCAGCCTTGCTAAATGCGTTACCTATAAACAAACCGGCCATTGTAGTAGTAGGGGCAGGTATAGCCGGGCTTAACACAGTGTACCAGTTACAAAAATTGGGCTACCCGGCCACGTTATACGAAGCGGCTAGCCGGGTTGGTGGTCGTATGTTTACGCTAACCAATTATTTTGGTGAATCACTCAGCACCGATTTGGGCGGCGAGTTTATTGATGGCAATCATGAAGATATACACCAGTTGATGAAAGAAATGAACCTGGAGTATTTTGATTTGCGATTGGATACTGCCCAAAAAGAACGACTTTTTTTTGATGGCAAAGCCTATACAGAAAACGACCTGGTGCAAGCATTACAGCCTTATATACCCAGGCTTGCAGCAGATGTAACAGCTTTACCAAATAATATTACTTACATAAATGCCGATGCCTTTGCCCACCTGGATAACCTTTCGGTAAAAGAATACTTGGATGAGGTCGGCATCCACGGTTGGCTGTATAACTACCTCGATGTAATGCTTAGCAGGGAGTATGGGATGGATATTACCGCACAATCTGCCATCAATTTTTTGTTTATGCTGGATAAATCGGGCGCTTTTACCGAAGGGCACGAAATTTATAAAATAAAAGGTGGCAGCCAACAGTTGGCTAAAGCAGTATACCAAAAAATTAAGCCCTCGGTAAATTTGCAGCATGTATTAACCGGGTTAAAAGCTACCAGCAAAGGATACCAGTTGTTATTTAAGCACCATCATACCACTAGTACGGTACTGGCAGATTATGTAGTGATGGCTATTCCTTTTACGGTGCTAAAAAACATACCATTGGATGTGCCCATGCCAGCCGGTAAAAGAAAATGCATCAACGAATTTTCCATAGGCAACAGCGCCAAGTTTATTATGGGGGTAAGCCACAAGCCCTGGCGGGATGATAACCAGCAAGGGTATACGTTTACCGATGAAACTTTTGGATGTGGGTGGGATAGTACACATATGCAATCAAACACTACAGGCAGTTTTTCTACCTATGGTGGTGGCATATCGGCCAACAAAATATTGGCAACTGCACCCACGCAGCTCATCAATGAGTTTAAGCCCGGTATCAATAAAGTTTTTACAGGCAGTGCAGCCGCTTTAACAGGCAAACAAGTAAAAATTTGTTGGGCCAAACAACCTTATGCTAAGGGAGGCTATACCTCTTTTAAAAAAGGGCAATATAGCAGCATTGCCGGTTGGGAGGCTGAGCCGGTAGGCAACCTGTTTTTTGCAGGGGAGCATGTAAGTGGTCCCTTTCAGGGATTTATGAATGGCGCTGCACAAACAGGCCGCTTTGCAGCAGAAATGATTGCAGCTACCATAGCAGCCAACAAAAATAAATAGCATGATATTTCAATCAATATATCCATACACAGGGGAGGTTATTGCAGCGTACCCGGTAATGACAGACGCAGAAGTTAACAAGCTGATAAATCGGGCTGAAGATGGCTATGCCACCTGGAAACAGTTTAGTTATAACCAGCGGGCAGCTGTTATTGTTAAGGTTGCCGAAATTTTAAAGAGAGACAGGGACCAACTGGCAACCCTCATCACCCAAGAAATGGGTAAAGTAATAGCAGAAGCAAAAGCCGAAGTAGAAAAATGTGCCTATGTATGTGAATACTATGCACAGCATGCAGCGGATTTTTTGCAGGATGAGCCGCTGCAGGCAGGATACAGCCAAAGTTTTGTTACCTACCAACCCATTGGTGCGGTACTGGCTATTATGCCCTGGAACTTTCCATTTTGGCAGGTATTCAGGTATGCAGCCCCCACACTTATGGCTGGCAATGTAACAATGCTTAAGCATGCACCTAACGTATGCGGATGTGCCAACATAATACAACAAATATTTACAGAAGCAGGTGCGCCACAAGGCGTTTTTCAAACACTTATTATCGACACGCCGGCCGTAGAAAAACTGCTTG
>JBDKJT010000107.1:0-16985 GCA_039796475.1 Bacteroidota bacterium
CGGGTAGATAAAAGTGATAAAAGAGAGTATGGCCGTGCCAAACTCGAAATTTTACAACCCGATATTTTGCTGCAAAATGTATCGGCACACTCACAGGTATGGATGAGCCACAGCGATACTATTAAAGAGCTGCCCGAAGGTTTTTGCTTGTTGGGTAATACCGAAAGCATTCCTGTAGCTGCATTTAAACGCAACAGTGGCCTGCCCCTGTATGGGCTGCAGTTTCACCCAGAAGTGTACCACTCTACCGAAGGAAAACTGATTATTACAAATTTTTTAGTAGCCATTTGTGGTTGCCAGCAAGACTGGACACCCGCCCACTTTATTAGTGATACCATTGCCGCTTTAAAAGAAAAAATTGGCAACAAAAGAGTGATTATGGCTTTAAGCGGTGGTGTAGATAGTACCGTAGCCGCTACCCTTGTGCACAAGGCAATTGGCGAAAACCTGTTTGGCATTTTTGTAGATAATGGCGTATTGCGCAAAAACGAATTTGAAGAAGTACTGGCCATTTATGCTACACTGGGCCTAAATGTAAAAGGAGTAAATGCCCGGGAGCATTTTTATACCAAACTGGCCGGCAAAACCGACCCCGAAGAAAAAAGAAAAATTATTGGTAAAACCTTTATTGAAATATTTGACCAGGAAGCACAGCTGATAGAAAACATCGACTTTTTAGGGCAGGGTACCATTTACCCCGATGTGATAGAATCCTTATCGGTGCATGGCCCATCGGCCACCATCAAATCGCACCATAACGTGGGCGGGCTGCCCGATACCATGAAGCTGAGCCTGGTAGAGCCATTGCGTACGCTGTTTAAAGATGAGGTACGCAGGGTAGGGCTTGAGCTGGGGATACCCTCCGAAATGCTTTTCCGCCATCCATTTCCCGGGCCGGGCCTTGGCATCCGTATTTTAGGAGAAATAACTGAAGAAAAGGTACGGTTATTGCAAGAGGCAGACGCTATTTACATCAATGGTTTAAAAAAAGCCAACCTGTACAGCAAGGTATGGCAGGCTGGCACGATTTTGTTACCAGTAAAAAGTGTGGGTGTAATGGGCGACGAAAGAACCTACGAGTTTACGGTGGCCCTAAGGGCTGTTACCTCGGTAGATGGAATGACGGCCGATTGGGCACATTTACCGTTTGATTTTTTAGCAGACATCTCCAACGAGATTATAAATAATGTAAGAGGCATTAACCGGGTGGTGTATGATATTAGCAGTAAACCACCCGCTACCATTGAGTGGGAGTAAGCAAGGCCCTGATAAATCAGCACCATGAAAAAGTATTTATATACCGTTGTTATATTTTTTGCAGCCATTACAAGCTGCCAATGTTTGCAGGCACAGGCAGACAGCACTCCGCTTTTAAAAACCTACCGGGTTGGCATATTTGCGCCGCTTTACCTCGATTCTGTTTTTAGCAATACCGGCGCATTTCGTTATAAAGATGGCATACCCAAATTTATAATGCCGGCGGTAGATTTTATCAACGGGGTACAAATAGGGCTTGATTCTTTTAAAACAGATGATGCCCATATTGAGGCATTTATTTATGATACCCGCTCGTACACCGAGCCACTCTCCAGCCTTATAAAAAACAAGCAGCTTACACAGCTCGATTTAATCATCGGCTCAGTAAGAGATATCGACTACCGGCAACTGGCCGATTTAGCATTGGCTCAAAACATCCCTTTTATTTCGGCCACCTACCCCAATGATGGCGGTATTACGGCTAATCCAAACGTAGTAATTTTAAACAGCACCCTAAAGGCACATTGCGAAGCTATTTACAGCTACATCCTGCAAAACCATGGTACCGATAAAATATACCTGTGCCGTAAAAAAGGTGGGCAAGAAGATAAAGTAGCCAACTATTTTAAAGCCATGAACGAGCAAGATGGCAAGCCGTTGCTACAAATACAAACCCTCAATTTTGATAGTACCGTATCTGTAGCGCTGCTAAAAGCAACAATTGATAGTAACCGTCAATCTGTAATAATAGGCGGATCGCTGGATGAAAAATTTGCCATCTATTTAACCAATAGCTGCTACAGCCTCTACCAAAAATATCCACTCACCCTCATTGGTATGCCTAACTGGGATGGATTTAAAGGCTTACTAAAACCAGATACCTACCAGGATTTTCCGGTGTATTTTACCACCCCTTACTATAATGCCAAAACAGATGCAAAAAGCAAAATTCTGATAGATGCTTATGCCCGTCGACTGAAAGGAAAGCCTACTGATTTTGCCTTTAAAGGATTTGAATGTGTGCAGCTGTTTGTAAAATTGCTGGCGGGGCACCCGGCAGATTTTATGAAACACCTGAATGATAAAAACAATAAAGTGTTTACTGATTACAATTTTAGGCCTGTATCGCTTACCAAAAACAGCGGCATTACCGATTATATCGAAAACAAACATTTATACTTTATCCGGATACTTAACGGCAGTATGTACAAAGCCTGGTAGCCCGTTACCTAATTTACAGCCACAGCCGAACAATAATTGTTTGGCTGTTGTTTTTTATACATGGCACATAAAAAACCTAACCTGCCGGCGCATGTATGCCCTGTATGCCAGCGTCCGTTTTACTGGCGCAAAAAATGGGAAAAAATTTGGCTAGAGGTAAAATATTGCAGCGATCGGTGCCGCAACAGCCGCAGTAAATTGCGTAAGCCGCCATCGATCGATACATCCAGCAAAACGACTAAGTAATTGAAACAATAATTTTATGCAGCCTGTTTATTCAGCTGCTGTTATAAAAAATACTGCATAAATATTTTGAGTAAAAATGCCCCGCAATCAATCGTACATTTATACCATCTAAAACAGCAGGCATGAAAAAGCAACTCGTTACCGGCAGCCTGATTATCGTATCGCTGGCATTTTCTACACTTAATAATCACTTAAAAGATAAGGAGCCGGAATATATACCTGCCAGTACCCAACGCAGTGGTAATGCAGCCCAAGGCTACAACTATCTTACCACGGGCAATTATCTTAAAAGTGGCATTCCCTACCAGGTATTTATGCTGGGTACTGCCAAAGACAGTAACAATTTTTTACAACGCACTGGTTTTAATAAAAATCTCTCTTACGATTTTACGGCCGTACAGGCACCCAACGGCGAGCTGGTAGTAGCCCCCAATTGCCTGCAATGCCATGCACAGGTATTTGAAGGCAAATTGGTAATCGGGCTTGGCAACAGCTTTAGCGATTTTACACAAAACAGGGCAGGCATAGCTGTAATGGCTGAAAAATTATTGAAAAACCTAACCGGCGAACAGGCTAAAAAATACGATGCGGCAAAAAATTTTATTACCGCCCTCAAAACCATTTCACCCAAGCTGGTTACGCCATCCAAAGGCGTAAACCTGGCCGACAGGCTGGCCGCAGTATTGGTTGCCCACCGTAACCCTGTAACACTGCAATGGAGCGATACGCCTTTATTAACTATACCCAACGAAGTAGTACCCTCCGATGTGCCCGCCTGGTGGCTGCTCAAAAAAAAGCATGGCATGTTTTACAATGGATTTGGGCGGGGCGATTTTGGAAAATTTTTAATGGCCAGCAACCTGCTAACAGTTACTGATACCGCAGAAGCAGCCGAAGTAGATAGCCACTTTAATGATGTACTGGCTTATATCAATTCTATTGAGGCACCGTTGTTTCCTAAAACCATAGATGCTGCACTGGCTGGGCAGGGTAAACAAATTTTTAAGGCCAGCTGCGCCAAATGCCATGGCACTTATGGCAGCAACGGCCACTACCCCAACCTGCTGATACCCCAAAGTGTTATACAAACCGATTCAGCACTATACACCGCCAATTACTCGGCTCCGCAATTTGTAGATTGGTTTAATAAAAGCTGGTTTACCACTGGCAAATACCCGGCTAAGCTGGTACCCTACCGGGGTTACCTGGCACAGCCGTTAGACGGTGTTTGGGCCACGGCACCTTATTTACACAACGGTAGTGTGCCAGATTTAGAAGGCGTACTTAACAGCAAAAAACGCCCCACCTACTGGCAGCGAAATTTTAGCAACCCTGTGTATAACTATACCATACCCGGCTGGTATGTACAGGTAAAAGAAAGAGCCGGCGGCAGCGATGTATACAATACCACCCTGCCCGGCTATGGAAACGGCGGCCATTACTTTGGTGACAATCTTACTGATGCTGAACGAACCGCCGTTATTGAATACCTTAAAACACTATAGCTGGCTGCCTGCAAATAATACCCTGCAAGTTTGTGTGGTGAATTAAACAATGCTGCGCCGCTTGCTTACTCAATCATTTGATATAAGTAACTTACTGCATTAATATTTTATACAGTTTGACGTTTACCCATACCAAAGCATATCAAATAATCTTAGATTGGCTGGCATCTAAAGGCCGGCAGCCATTTGCATTTCAGCAACAAGCCTGGCAGCATATTGCCAATGGCAAAAGCGGGCTGGTAAACGCTCCTACGGGCTGTGGCAAAACCTACTCGGTATTTATTGGAGCGATTATCCATTTTATTAACCAGTATCCGGAGCTGTATCAACAAAAAAAACACAACGGGCTGCAACTATTATGGGTTACCCCATTGAGGGCTTTGGCAAAAGATATTGGCAGGGCAATGGAAGAGGTAATTGCTGAGCTTGGCATGCAATGGCAGGTAGCCATTCGCAATGGCGATACCCCTACCAACGAAAGGCAAAAGCAAAAGCGGCAAATGCCTGAAGTGCTGATTATAACACCCGAAAGCCTGCACCTGCTATTAGCACAAAAAAACAACCTGCAAACTTTTAAAACCTTGCAGCTAATTGCAGTGGACGAATGGCATGAGTTAATGGGCAGCAAAAGAGGTGTACAGGTAGAGCTGGCTATTAGCAGGCTGGTAAATATGGTATCCCAAAACGTTAGTGTATGGGGTATATCAGCCACCATTGGCAATCTTGAGCAGGCAAAAGACGTATTACTTTGGCCTTTGAATAAAATAACGGGTAAGGCCCCACAACAACAACTGGGCGAAATTGTAAAAGCCCGTATCGATAAAAACATAGCAGTAATACCGGTAATACCCGACGAGATAGAGAAATATCCCTGGGCTGGCCACCTGGGTATAAAACTGGTGCACAAAGTAATACCCATCATTTATAAAAATAAAACCACCCTTATTTTTATTAATACACGGGGCATGAGCGAAACCTGGTACCAGGCCTTACTGGATGCAGCCCCCGACCTTGCTGGCGCCATTGCACTGCACCATGGCAGTATTGAGCAAGCATTGCGCCTGTGGGTAGAAGACAGCTTGCATACCGGTATACTAAAAGCAGTGGTATGTACTGCCAGCCTTGATTTGGGGGTAGATTTCAGGCCGGTAGATACCGTTGTGCAGGTAGGTTCGCCTAAAGGTGTATCTCGTTTTTTGCAAAGAGCAGGCCGCAGCGGGCACCAGCCTGGTGAAACCAGCCGCATTTATTTTTTGCCCACCCACTCGCTGGAACTGGTAGAAGTGGCTGCCCTTAAACAGGCCATGGATGAGCATTATATAGAAAGTAAAGAACCCATGTTGCTTTGTTTTGATGTATTGATACAATACCTGTGTACGCTTGCCGTAGGTGATGGATTTATGCCTGCCAGCATTTTAGCAGAAATAAAAAGCACTTACTGTTTTGCAGATATGCAAGAAGATGAATGGCTATCTATTTTATTGTTTTTAACACAAGGTGGCAAGGCCCTGCAACAGTACGATGATTATAAAAAAATAGAAATAGAAAACGGCTTGTATAAAATTACCAATCGCCGGCTGGCCATGCGGCACCGGATGCATATTGGCACCATCGTAAGCGACGCAATGTTAAAAGTGCAATTTGTAAGTGGTGGGTTTATCGGTATGATTGAAGAATGGTTTATATCCCGGCTTGATGCCGGAGATGTATTTACGCTGGCTGGGCGTAAGCTGGAGTTTGTAATGATTAAAGAGATGAGTGTGCTGGTGAAAAAATCAACTGCTAAAAAATCGATTGTACCCAGCTGGATGGGCGGACGAATGTCACTCACAGCAAATCTTGGCTTGATGCTGCGCCGAAAAATGAACGATGCCCTGCCTGCAAAAAATAGAAAAAACAACCCACCCGAGCTTAAAGCTCTAGAACCCTTGTTTACGTTACAAGCGGAGCTTTCTGTTATCCCTAAAGAAAACGAATTATTGATAGAGCATATCGAAACAAAGGATGGCTACCATGTTTTTATTTATCCTTTTGAGGGGCGGCTGGTGCATGAAGCCATGGCAGCTATACTGGCATACCGCATTAGCAAAAACACGCCAATCACTTTTTCGATAGCGATGAATGATTATGGGTTTGAACTGTTAAGCGACCAGCCCATACCTTTAGATGATACCAATGTGCAAGACTTATTTACAGCCCAAAACCTGCTGGCCGATATTCAAAAAAGTGTAAATGCTACAGAAATGGCCCGGCGAAAATTTAGGGATATTGCTGTAATTGGCGGACTTATTTTTCAAGGTATGCCTGGCGAAAAAGTAAAAGCCCGGCACCTGCAAAGCAGTGCCAGCCTGCTTTTTAATGTATTTGAAGAGTATGAGCCAGATAATATTTTATTAAAACAAGCCTACCGGGAGGTACTGGATCAGCAAATGGAAGAAGTAAGATTACGCAATGCCTTACACCGCATCAGCAATGGAAATATCATCATTACTTTTCCTCAAAAACTTACCCCATTTTGTTTTCCGATTTTAGCAGATGGGTTAAACCGCAACAATGTTTCTTCTGAGCGGTTAGAAGACAGGATAAAACGCATGCAGGCCCAACTGGAAAAAGCATAAAAAATCCCGGCTTTTGCAACCGGGATTTTTATTGATAGTATTGCTTTTTAATAAAGCAGGTGCTTTTTGTTTACAGTATACAGTATTAAAAATATAATGGGAAATACAAGCACAAACATCGAAAAACCAGACAGCATGCCTGTGCCTACAATAATAACACCGCCTAATATGGGTAAAAATTCACCCACTACCCAAAGCAAGTAGCCCTGCTTTTTCAGCTTACGCATTTCCATAGCGCCCCATAAACACAAGGCAGTGCCAGCAAGCGTTATCACTAATAAAATCAATTTATTTTCCATTGCCTTGCGGCTTACTTCCAGCATTTCGGGGCTCATCATCCCTTTAGCCCACGCTGGCGCATTTTCCATTTTGCCTTGCGCCTCCTGCAGTTGTTTATATGATTTTTCTGCTGTAAAAAAACGCCATACAGAGCCAAGCACTTCTACCGCACAGCCAATAAAAGTTAAAATGGTTAATACATTTAATGCAGAGGGTAATGCAGGCTTACCACCTTCATTAAAATCAAGAAAGTCGTTGGTTTGAGTTGAGTTGGTCATATCATTTTTTTTTGAAAAGTAAATACTTCTTTTAAGATTTCAAAACCGGCTGTACAACAGTTTTAAAATATGCAGCTAACTTCGCCGGCTGTGCAACCTGTGGTTCCATACCAGCTATTGGATAATGATTTTTTGTTATCGCCTGCTAAGTGCCTGTATTGGCAGCAGCAGCAAACACTTATCCTCAGCGATTTGCATTTGGGCAAATCGGGGCATTTTAGAAAAGAAGGTATTGCTATACCGCAAGGCATTTTTAAAGAAGACTTGCAGCGATTTGTTTCGCTGCTGCAATTTTTTAAACCCGCCAGGGTAATTATTATTGGCGATATGTTTCATAGCCATGATAACAAGGAGCATGCATTATTTGTAAAATGGCGAGCCGATTTTGAAACATTGCCCATATCGCTGGTAATGGGCAACCACGATGTGTTGCACCAGCAATGGTACCAGCACGCAGGCATACAAGTAATCAGCCAGCAATTAACAGAAGGGCCATTTTCCTTCGTACACGATAAAGCCGACATAACTACCCCGGCATTACCCGGCCAATATTATTTTAGTGGTCATATTCACCCGGGTATAAGTATCAGTGGGGTTGGTAAACAAACGGTACACTTACCTTGTTTTTATTTTGGTAAACAGGTTGCGGTATTACCCGCCTTTGGAAAATTTACGGGCACCTACCCAATTAAACCAAAACGTGGAGAAACCGTGTATGCTGTAATACCAGCCCATGCTGCCAAAAAACAGCAAGCATCTATCATTAAAGTTTTTTAACAGCGTGCCCGGCCAATTTAAAATAGCTTATCATCCAATATATGCCCACCCATTGCCGGAGGGGCATCGTTTTCCGATGCTTAAATACGAGCTGATACCCGGGCAATTATTACACGAAGGCACTATCACCACACAAAATATTTTTGCCCCTGAAGCTTGTAACGAGGCCATTGTATTATTGACGCATGAAAAAGAATACCTGAATAAATTACTGCATCAAACCTTATCAGAAAAAGAACAGCGGCATATCGGATTTCCACAATCGCCCATGCTTACCCTAAGGGAGTTGATGATTACGCAAGGCACTATTGACTGTTGCCACCATGCCCTGCAAAATGGGGTATCCATTAATGTTGCTGGTGGCACACACCACGCTTTTGCCAACAGGGGCGAAGGGTTTTGTTTGTTAAATGATATGGCTGTGGCAGCCAATTACCTGCTCCATCAAAAATTAGCAAAGCAAATAATAATAATTGACCTTGATGTACACCAGGGAAACGGAACTGCCAAGTTGTTTGAAAACAACCCACAGGTTTTTACCTTTAGCATGCACGGCGCACACAATTACCCTTTTCATAAAGAAACCAGCAACCTTGATATTGCTTTAAAAGACGGAACAACTACGGATGAATACCTGGCTATATTAGCCGATAACCTCAGCCGGATATTACAACAAGTACAACCTGATTTTGCTTTTTACCTGGCAGGCGTGGATATATTGGATACAGATAAATTTGGCAAACTAAAAGTATCCCTGCAAGGCTGCCGCCAAAGAGATGAGCTGGTTTTTAATCAACTGCATTTACGCAAAATCCCTTGTGCTGTGGCAATGGGCGGCGGGTATAGTGCAGATGTAAAAATTATTACAGAAGCACATTGCAATACCTACCGGGTAGCAAAAGAAATATACGAGTTGATGTAATTAATCAAAACGGCTTAAGTTAAAATGAACACCACCCATAATTACCGCCCCGGGCATTGGGTAACCTGCATTTATTTGATAGGTTGTATTGGTAAGGTTTTCTCCCTTCACAAATAACGATACCATTGCATTTAGCTGGTAAGCCAACCGGCTGTTTGCTATAAAATAAGACGAAGTAACAGCAACAGGATTAACCGTTGTATAAAGGCCGCTAACCTGCTGTAGATTTACACTCCAGTTAAACTTGTTAAACCTTGCCGCAATATTTGCCGTAAGCAGGTGCTTAGGTGCTGCTACCACAGGTTTTTTTAAATCGGTATAGGCATAATTAATCCCAACCGTAAATAGATTGTTCAATTGATAATTTATGCTGCATTCAATACCTGTATTGCTAAAGCTGCCCGTATTTCGGTTTTTAGGTAATCCTCCATTTACAACGGTTTGTATTAAATTGTTTCCTTCCACCTTAAATAAGGTAAGCTCCAACGAAAGCTGTTTATTTAGCAACAATTGCTTTACCGATGCCTCGTAATTCATCATTTTTTCGGGCTGTAATGAATCGTTGGCAGGCACAAACAAATACAGCTCCTGCATGGTGGGGCTTCTAAAGCCTTTGGAAACAGAGGCTTTGATACTGGTATTTTCGCTTAGCTGGTAAGTAAGCCCGCCCGAAGGCACCAATACGCCGCCATACACACTGTTATTTTCGTACCGGATGCCAGCACTCAGTGTAATTTTTTCTTTAATAGTTTGTTGTGTAAACAAATAAGGTGCCCACTCCTGAATGCTATGATCGCCAAATAAAATACCCTGCCCGTTCATGGCATAAATATTTTCGGCCCTGCCACCATAATTTTTAAAATCAAATCCTGCGGTGATGCTGTTGTGCTTAAAAAGATGTGCCGACTGGTAAATACTTAGCCCGTAGTTGGCATCTTTTGAGCGGAAACCGTCTGTAATTTTATGCCGGCCATAGTTGTAAAAGAGCTGTACAGCACCCGAAGTATGTGCATATTTGTTTTGCACAGTGAGGTAAGAGGCACCCCTGGTAATATCAATACGTTGCCCTTTTGTACCTGTTTGGGGGCCGGGGTCGCCGGCCTCGTAGGCTGCCAGGTTATGTTCGGTACTTACCGTAAAGTGGCTGCTTGCCTGGTAATTAATTTTTACATAACCGTTGGTAATTTTAAAGTCGCTGTTAGTACGGTGCCCATCAGTACGATCATGATTAAAAGAAGCAAATACGCTTAGCTTATTTTTTTTAAACCCAATATTTGCTAAATACTTTTGTGTGTTATAAGAGCCCATCAACAAACGGGCATTTACTGTAAGGCCATCCCGCTGCTGGCTTTTTGTAATAATATTTACCACCCCGCCCATAGCATTGGTACCATACAATACCGAGCCAGCGCCATGCAATACTTCTACCTTTTGCACATCAGATGCTACGTAGGCATCTGCCAGTGGATGGCCAAAAATACCCATAAACTGGGGGCTGCCATTAATTAATACCAACACCCTGTTATTAGGGCTTCCGGCAATGCCACGCATGCTAATAGCACCGGCCGCACCAGCTGCCACACCAAAACCCGTTACACCACGTTGGGTAATAAACAAGCCCGGCACCTGTTGCGACAAAACCGGCAGCAATGCAGATTCGCTGCTATTTTCTATCTGGTTTTGCCCTACTACTGTTACATGATAAGGCACAATAGATTTTGCAACTGCATTTTTTGTTGCCACCACCACTACTTCTTTTAACAACCGGCTGGCAGTATCCATTAATATTGTATGCTTACCATCTTTATTAAATGCAATGGTTTTTTCTATCGTACCATAGCCTTCGGCAGTAACAATTATTTCATAACTCCCCGGTGCAATATTTAACGCAAATGCCCCACGGCTATCTGCAATTACCTTTTTTACAGTGTGCTTAATTTCAATGCTGGCAAATGGCACGGGCACGCCCGCCACACTCTTTACCTCCCCTGTAATACTTTGTGCATTTACTGCTACCGAACACACTAACAGCATTGTAAAAACTGCGGCTTTAAAAAAAGTCATAAGTAAAATATATTTTTAATAGGGTGCAAAAGTATACGTTATACCCCTTGCTTATTAATTAGTTGTAAGCCAATAATTTTTATGATAAAATGTTAGCAGCGCAAAATCTTTACAGCACTGGATTGTGTGCTAAAACAACTTAGCAGTTTTTACAAAAAAATGACAAAACAATAATGGCAGGCAGTACAAATTAGCGGGTTGAATAAAACTACTTTGTAAAAAAAAACTGAACTTTACGTTTATGAACATTACGCAATCGTTTAAACCACTACAGCTTACAGTTACCAACTGGCGCTCTTATTTATTTGCAGTTATTTTTATAGCAGGTAATTTAATTACGCCGCAACTGGTACATGGTATACCAAGGGGTGGCCTTATATTTTTACCTATCTACTTTTTTACATTAATAGCGGCTTATAAATTTGGCTTACATGTGGGGTTATTAACCGCTGTACTGTCACCGCTTGTAAACAACTGGTTGTTTGGTATGCCACCCAGTTTTGTGCTGCCGGCAATATTGATTAAATCTTGCTTATTAGCCATTGTAGCATCAACCATTGCAAAACGGTATAACAAAGTATCGCCCTGGTTATTGCTGTTAGTTGTACTGGGGTATCAAATACCCGGCTCAATAATAGAATGCATCACTACTCAAAGTATTACAAAAGGTTTTCAGGATTTTAAAATTGGCCTGCCCGGCATGTTGATTCAAATTGTGGGTGGTTGGTTGATTTTAAAGCAAATGGCTGGTTATGAAAAACGCTAAAACGATGGAGGAGTTAATGCTTAAAATTAACGCCATGCCATTTGATACCGATTTTGATTTGATTGTTGCCATTGCCAATGGCGGCATTATACCTGCAGCACTAATTAATCAACGGTTGCAAAAAAAAATTGAGTTGCTAAAAATCAGTTTTAGAGATCCGCTGCAAAAACCGCTTTATCATGCACCGCAACTACTGGAGGCGCCTGCCTTTGAGATAAAAGGCAAAAAAATATTATTGGTAGAAGACAGGGTAAAAACAGGTGCCAGTATTAACTATGCAAAAGAAATTTTAAAGGATGCTGCCGTTATTAAAACCTTTGCAGTAAACGGCGATGCCGATTACTCGTTGTATAACGAGCTGTGTTTTAAATTTCCGTGGATTATGCCTTTATCGCTGCAGTAGGCACTTATATTTTCCTGCGTTGTATTTCTTTTTTTATCAGGCCTAGCTCCCTGCCTGTTTGCCCTGCAACACTACTATTTTCCTGTGCCCGGCGCATCAAATAAGGCACCACATCTTCAATTGGCCCAAACGGCAGGTACTTACTTACCGAACAACCAGCTTTGGCCAGGTTAAAAGTAATGTTATCACTCATACCATACAATTGCGAAAAATGTACATGAGGGTGATGCAGCGGCAGGTTGCGCTTTTGTAATAATTGGGTAGCCAGCAAATTGCTGTGCTCATTATGCGATGCTACAATTACCGCCACTTGCTCCAGGTGATCAATACAAAAAGTAACTGCTGCATTGTAATCATCATCGCAGCTTTGTTTATCGGGCTGTATCGGTGAGGGGTAGCCCATTTCGGCAGCACGCAATCTTTCTTTTTCCATATAGGCGCCCCTTACAAGCTTTGCACCTAAAATAAAATTACGCTCTGCTGCTGCCTCGTACGAATCTTTTAAAAATTGCAACCTGTCGTGCCGGTATAATTGGATGGTATTGTACACCACTACCCGGCCTTTGTTAAAAGAGTCCATCATTAAAATGGTTAAGGCATCCACAGGGTCTTGTATCCAGGTTTCTTCTGCATCTACCAGTACGCCTATTTTTTTTGCAGCAGCCGCCTCACATATCCTTAACATACGTACCCTCACCCGGTGCCACTCTTCCCGTTCATGCTCTGTTAGCTGTTCTGCTGCCGCCAGGTAGCGCTTCATCAAGGTGCCTTTACCGGCATTCATCAATGCATCAATTTTTTCGAGTAGCGCAAATCTTGAAAAGCCTGTTACTTTGATGCTCATCAACGGAATATTTTGCTGGGTGGCCGCATACTCAATTACCCGTATAAATTCGTCGGTTGAGTGATCAAACCCAGCTTCTCCATCCCCGCCGCCCTCTACTCCATAATCCAGTATTACCTGCACATGGTAAGTGCCTAAATTTTTGGCTACTGTTGCTGTTTGCTGCAACGTTTCGCCACCTACAAATTGCTCAAAAATTGTATTGCGGATAATGGTTTTGGTAAAAGGCAGCTTCCACCTGATGGCAAGGGGCGTAATTTTTAAACCCATATTAATCAGCCAGGGCTTACCCATCGAAGCAAAAAGAAAGTGTGCTTTTTTTAGCGCTTTATCCTGTTTGTAGGCAAATGCATATTCAGTATTGTCAAAAGATAGTGGGGCAATCTGGTTCATAAGCAGAATTATGCCCAAATATAAGTAATCCCCTTTCAATGCCAACCCGGTGGATTTTTGAGTGAAATTTTTGGTCAGGTTGAGTGCCCGATAGTTTTTAGTATTTTACAGGTACAAATTATTGATGCGATATGTCTACAACAAACACAGCCATCGACAATGCTTATAATGCCTTACAGCAAAGCTTTACCCGGCATTACAGCGATATTTTTTCTAACAACCTGGCAGAAAAAACAGTTATCATCATCCCAAGCCTTACATTGGATGAAGAGATGTTACGTACCATCAGGGGAGTATCGCATTACGAGGAGCGGATGCTTTGCCTGCTGATGCTTTTACGCATGCCAAAAACGCATGTAATTTTTGTTTCGAGTGTGCCGGTAGATACAACAATTATAGATTATTACCTGCACTTACTGCCCGGCATTACAGGTTATCATGCCCGCCAGCGGCTTACCTTGCTTAGTTGTTACGATGCATCCAAAAAATCGCTGACAGAAAAAATTTTAGCCCGGCCCCGGCTGATGAAAAGGATACTGGAGCATGTAAAAGATCCATTAATGGCACATATTGCCTGCTTTAATGTAACAGCGCATGAAAAAAAATTAGCCGTAGCACTAAATATACCGGTATATGGTACCGATCCATCCTTGCTATACCTGGGCACTAAATCGGGCGGAAGAAAAGTACTAAAAGAAGCTGGGGTACCCATACCCGATGGCTTTGAAGATTTACAGGATGAGGACAGTATTGTACAGGCATTAATTCGTTTAAAAGCCAACAACCCTGCACTAAGCAAAGCTGTGGTAAAAATGAACGACGGATTTTCTGGCGAAGGCAATGCAATTTTTTATTACCGTGATTGCGATTGCAGCAATCCCCAATCGGTACTGGAGGCACTGCGACAAAAAATAAAAATTGTTGCTCAAAACATGAGCTGGGATTTTTTTCTGAGTAAAGTGGTAAGTATGGGAGGCATTGTAGAGGCTTTTGTAGAGGGAGCAAACAAAGAGTCGCCATCGGTGCAATGCCGTATCAACCCTGCAGGCATTAGCGATATTGTATCCACCCACGACCAGGTGCTGGGTGGCGAAAGCGGGCAAGTGTTTATAGGAGCATCATTTCCGGCGGCGGCATGTTATAGCCAGCAAATAGGCCAGCTGGGCAAACGGATATGCGATGTAATGAAAGCAAAAGGCGTACTGGGCCGTTTTGCCATCGATTTTTTATCAGTAAAGGAAGGAGATAGCTGGAAACATTATGCCATAGAAATAAACCTGCGCAAGGGCGGCACCACCCATCCATTTTTAATGCTGGAGTTTCTTACAGCAGGTACTTACCAATGGCAGGATGGTATTTATAAAATGCCAAACGGCGATACCCGCTGTTATTTTGCATCCGACAACTTGTACCACGAAAAATATAAAGGCCTTACCCCACACGACCTGATAGATATAGCAGTGTGCAACAATCTGATGTATGATGGCGTAAAACAATGCGGTGTAATGTTTCACATGATTGGAGCCTTATCGCAATATGGTAAGCTTGGAGTGGTATGTATTGCCGAAACGGTGGAAGCTGCCAAAAAATATTATGACAAAACCGTAGAAGTATTTAACCGGGAGTGTGGGGCAGACAGCTAAAACACGTTGAATAAAATATTTAACTACCGCTCTCTTAAGCTAAGCGTTGCTCCACTATCTTTGCCCAAAATTTTTTATGAAAGGCAAAAAAGCGAGTGAAAGTTTTGTGGTGATGAACGAGTTGGTATTACCAAACGATACCAATGTATTTGGTAACCTGATGGGTGGCCGCCTGATGTACTGGATGGATATTGCGGCTGCAATGGCTGCAACCCGGCATTGCAACAGCCCTTGCATGACGGCATCTGTAGATAACCTTTCTTTTAAAAACCCTATTAAGCTGGGCAATGTAGTACATATTGAAGCACATGTTACCAGGGCTTTTAACACCTCGATGGAGATATTTATTAAAGTATGGGGAGAGGATAGCCTGCACCAGTACCGGTACGAAAGCAACGAAGCCTATTTTACTTTTGTAGCACTTGACCCCAATAATAAACCCAGGCCGGTAGAGCCCGTTATACCCGAAACCGAAGCCGAAAAAAACCTATACGAAGGTGCTTTAAGAAGAAGACAGGTAAGGCTGATACTGGGTGGAAAAATGAAGCCGGAAGATGCAGAGGAACTTAAAGCCTTGTTTGCACCCAGCAATTAATGCTTAGCGGCTTGCTTACAATCAATAGATATCTCTACTGTGGTATTATATTAAGCAGCTTTGTGGGGTGTGAAAATACAACAAGCAATTACTTATCAATTTTGCTCATTAAGTGATGTTTGCCCTTTAGCATGTATTTTTTGCTTTGCTCGATGGCATCCATTACTTTTTCCATAATATTTTCGGCAGTATCATTGTAATCTATCTCCAGCGGATCTTTAAAAGTTACCGATAATAACGAGCCCTTCTTTTTAAACTTGAGGCCTTTTTTATTAAAGGCCCGCCAAAAACCGCTAATTACTACGGGTATTACAATAGGCTGTGTTTGCTTAATGATAAAAGCGGTGCCTTTACGCCCCGGAGCAAAAGGCTTGGTGGTACCCTGCGGAAAAGTTATAACCCAATTGTTACGCAAGGCTCTTTCAATTTTACGGGTATCGCTGGGGTCAAGATTTCTTCTTACCTCTGTACCTTCTGTACGCCAGGTACGCTTTACAGTTAGTGCGCCAGCCAATGTAAATAGCTTGCTGATAAAACTGCTTTTCATGGTTTCTTCGGCTGCAACATATTTAACCCGGGTAAAAGGCCACAGCAGGTAAAATGGTACACCCAGGTTATTTTTTTTTCGCCAGCTTACCGCACAAAATATGTGTAAAAAAGTAATTACATCCGCAAAGTATGTTTGATGATTACTTACAAATAATACATTTTGTCTTGGCAGTTGTTGCAACTTTTCCATCCCCTGTATTTGCAGGCGGTTGATAAGATACAGGCCCGGGTAGGTAATAGCACCCACCAATGCATATACAGGCCCCTTTACCAGTTTCGATTCTTTTAATTTATCTATAAAAACAGACATGGAGTAATTAGTTTGGCAGCAAAGCAATTGCAATATAGTGAAATATCATTTTAGCAATAGCCCACAAAGGTTTTTACATACTGCTTACTGCCAAATAAAAAGAACAATATATTTGCAGGCATGCAACTTAACACCGTGATATTTGATATGGATGGTTTGCTGATTGATTCGGAGCCACTATGGAATGAAGCAGCCGATGAGGTATTTAAACAATATGGCATCCATATCAGCAACGAGCAATATGCCACTACCACGGGCATGAGGGTAAAAGAATTTGTGATTTGGTGGTTTACCCATTTTAAAGTACCACTAACC
>JBDKJT010000108.1:0-12500 GCA_039796475.1 Bacteroidota bacterium
TGCAGGTAATAAAGTACGGCTACGGCAATCAATAAAACGATATTTAGAATAGTGGAAAGTTGCTTCATGCATGTATCAATTAGGGCGGCAAGATAAGGATTAACTTAAAAACTATCCCTGCCATGCCCTTAAGTTTAGGAAAGGGTTAACAGCAACTAATAAGCTACCTGTAGCAGATGCTAAAGCAGGGTAGATTTTAAAGCTGGTTAAGCAACCGGCGCATGGCGGCAATTTCTGTTGGGTCGGTAGCAATGGTTTGTAGTTGCTCCTGCATACTGCCGGGCTGGTATTGCATGGCCGATGCCAGCAGTGTACGGGCAGATGCATGAAACTCCGTTGCGCCGGTTTGTTTTGCCAGCGCTACAATATTGCTGCTGTTTACTCCACTGCCGGGCATGATGCTAATGCGGTTGCCGGCCTGCTGCACCAGCGCCTGTATAAGCGCTGCACCTTCTGCCGCTGTTGGGTGCTGGCCACTTGTTAAAATACGTTCGCAGCCCAGCTCAATAATGGTTTCCAACGATTGCAAGGGATTGCTGCACCTGTCAAAAGCCCGGTGAAAAGTTACCCCCATGGGGTAGGCCAGTTGTACCAGCCTGCTGCATCGTTTTACATCAATGCTGCCATCGGGCAGCAACATACCAATTACCACCCCATCGCAGCCCAGTTGTTTGCAAAGCAGCACATCGTTTTGCATACTTTCAAATTCCTCGGCACTGTATAAAAAATCGCCGCCACGGGGGCGTATAATAGCATACAGGGGCAGGCTGGTAGCTTTACGGGCTGCCATTATAAAACCTTTGCTGGCGGTAGTGCCACCATCATAGGGATTGTCGCACAGCTCAATACGGTTGGCACCGGCGGCCTCGGCTACCCGGCAGCTGGCTACAGTAAACCCAATTATTTCCAATAAATAGCTCATGTGCTGGGGTTAGGGTGCCTGGTAAAAATAGTTGGCAGCTATCACCATATCCTGGCTGGCCGATTTTATTGCATATGTAAATCCTTTTTGAATGGCCCAGGCGCCATGCTGCCCTTTTTTATTAATCGCTACAAAACCTACCTGCAGGTTTTTGGCCTTGGCGGGGTTATTGCGTATAATCCGTTCTACTGCTTTTTTGCAAGCCTGCTGCGGACTAAAGCCTTGCCGCATCAGCTCTACCACCAGGTGGGTGCCGCAAATGCGTATTACTTCTTCCCCCACACCGCTGGAGGTGGCGGCACCTATTTCGTTGTCTACAAATAAACCAGCGCCTATACCCGCCGAATCGCCTACCCGGCCATGTATTTTAAAGGCCATACCACTGGTGGTAACGCCACCGCTTAAGTTACCGGCCGCATCCAGCGCCAGCATACCCATTGTATCATGATTAGGCTTGCCGTCTTCAAAAAATGAGGGCGCAAAGGGGCCGTTGTTTTTTTTGTTTTCGATATTGATGGTGGGTTTGTACTCACTTTTTTTAAGCCACTCCTGCCAGGCTTTTGTGGCATCTGCCGAAAGCTGTGCAGGCTCCAGGGTGAAGCCATTTTCCAGCGCAAACTGCTGGGCTCCCTGGCCCACCAGCAATACATGCGGTGTGGTTTCCATTAGCTTACGGGCCAGGCTTAAGGGGTGCTTAATTCGCTCTACACCTGCTACGGCGCCAATATTTGCCTGCTCATCCATCACACAGGCATCCAGTGTTACAATGCCATCCCTGTCGGGGTAGGCACCCAGGCCCACACAGCAGCTGGGCTGGTTTTCGGTATAGATGGCACCCGCCTCTATGGCATCCAGCGCCCGGCCTTTTTGCTGTAATACGGGCCAGCCGGCAGCGTTTACATTTTTGCCTTCATCCCAGGTGGATATCATTACGGGGCCGGTGGCCGCCAGGCGATTTTTAAAGGCAAGCAGGGGAGTGGTAATGGCTGCAAAGTGTAAAAAGTTTCTCCTGTTAACGGTGGCAGACTTCATGTTTATAATGGATGGTTTATATGAACGGAAAGTTTTTGCAGCATCTCGGTACTCACCGCATCGGCATACAATCCAAATGCACTGGTGATGGTGCCTTTAATGCTGTTGTTTTTACTGGTAATGGCGTATACCACTTCCTCGTCGGATGGGTTGCTGTCTCCCTCAAAACGGTATACTGCTGTAATTTCAAATTCAGCAGGGTTCAAGCAAATATTATGTGCTTGGCATTGTATACTGTCAAACGCAATATTAAAATCAAGTGTATAACCCCTTGCTTTTAACCCTGTAAGCGCTGCACTAAGTGTATCGTAAGTAACCATGGCTTAATGTTTGGATAAATGTATTCATTCTTTATTTGCAGCCACTTTTTATTTATACAACCGGTATAATTGGTTCAAGTTTTTTTATCAATTTTAAATAGAGGGAGCTTGTTTTTAGGCGCAGCTGCCATCCTGTTTACGCATTCAATTTATATTTGGTTATGTATATGCATCAGCAGAACTTTAGTAATTGAAACAGGCAATCGATCAAAACATTTTAGCCGTATTACCTGTTGTTTTGCAAACCATAAAATAATCATATGAAACTACGTTCGTTTTTACTGCCTGTAGCGGCGCCGCTATTACTTGCCTCTTGTGTTAGCTCCAAAAAATTTAAAACAAAAGTGCTGGAGCTGGAGCAGTTGCAAACCCGTTACACACAAGCTCAATCAGATTTAGCTGCCTGTAATAATGATAAGGCGGATATGCAACGGAAAAATGCCTCTTTAGAAAATGATATCAGCAATCTTAACAAGCAGGCAGATTTTTTAAAACAAAATAATACCCAGGCTTTAAAACAGTTAGAGGATATGTCGGTTATCTCTGCTTCGCAGGCAGAGAGCATCAAAAAATCAATGGAAAATATTGGGGCAAAGGATGCTTATATACAAACACTGCAACAACAGATGGCGCAAAAAGACTCATTAAATATGGCGCTGGTGATGAACCTGAAAGGGGCAGTTGGTAATATGGATGATAAGGATATTAATATTAAAGTTGATAAAGGAGTGGTGTTTATTGATATATCGGATAAGCTGTTATTTAAAAGTGGTAAATACGAGGTAACGGCCGATGCCAAAACCGTATTGGGTAAAGTAGCAGCCGTATTAAAAAACCAGCCTGATATAGAGTTTATGGTAGAAGGCCATACCGATAATGTGGCTTACAAAAGCCCGGTATTGCTGGATAACTGGGATTTAAGTGTTAAAAGGGCCACATCGGTAGTACGCATCCTGCAAAAAGATTATGGATTAGATCCTGCAAAAATTGCCGCAGCGGGCCGGGCAGAGTACCAGCCTATTGCAGATAATAGCACACCCGAGGGTAAGGCTGCCAACCGCCGTACCCGGATAGTGATATTACCACAGTTAGATCAGTTTTTTAAATTGTTGGAACCCAAGCATTAATCATATTTTTTTTACCTGGCAACGCCTCCCCAACCCGGGAGGCGTTTTTGTTGCAGCACATTGGCCGCCGGTATTTGTAATAATAAGCGGCGATTTTTTTTGCAGTCAAACTTTTAAGTGCTAATTTGCTGGTACACCGGTAGCATACAGCGGCCCACGAAGCAGTATCATCCGTATCCCGAAAACCAAACCTATGAAACTAATTTTACACTGTTTGGGTAAACCCATGGCAGTATGTATACTGCTCCATTTTTTTAATTCCACCATTTTATTGGCACAACGAAACCCGCTGTTAGCAGCAGGCAATAGTTATATCAATATTACCAAAAGGGTAAGCGGCGGTTTTGTACAAACCGGCGATACGCTGGAGATACGTACCAACTACTATTTTGGCAGTGGCTACAACAGTAATAATATTTACCGGGTACGCTATTACGATAGTATACCACTAAAAACGGCTATTTGCACAGGTGGCAGCAACGATTATTTGCGGCTCATCACCAACGAGGGCGTGGTAATGCGTAGCTATAGTTATGCCGGCAGTGATGATGCCGGTACTTATACCGCTGCCCCGGGTACAGGTAATTACCAGGTGCGTATTAATATTGGTGCTACGGTAAGTGCACCTGCAGCAGTGGCGGGTACATTAAGCGATATTACCGGTGCCTCCACCGTTGCAATTGGTACCTATCGGCCACGGTTGTTTGGTGGTACGCTTATTACCACAGCTTTTAGGGTAAGGGTTACCGGTAATGCCGGCGATACCATTGTGCTGGCTGCCGCCAGGCTGGCGTATAAAAAAACAAGCAGCGGGGCAGATACGGTTATCACACTATCTCCTTTTAAAATTCTTATCAGCAGCGCAGCGGCACCCACTTTGTGTAATAACAGCCTGGGTAATAATTTATCCAGCGAATATGCAGGTACTTTTGATAGTGGTACGGTACGTAACCGGGCGGCGGCACCTACGTATTTAATACCCAGTTACGATTATCTTAACAATGTATCGGGTACCGTTTCGGTATATGATGGCTCGTATGCCATTATCAATAATACCAGCCCGCTGGGCAGCACAGCGGTAAATGCCCGTTTTCAGCCCTATTGCAGCACCGCACCGGCCGTGCCGGTTACCGATAGCTGCCGCAACCGCATGCATGGCGGCTTTTGGGAAATCATGGGCGATCATACCGGCACTAACAATGCCGTGGGCAATGCCCCCGCAAGGCCGGGTAACAGGGGTGGGTATATGCTGATGGTAAATGCCAACGTGGTTACCACCGAGGCCTACCGGCAGTTGGTTACGGGGCTTTGCCCGGATACCTATTACGAGTTTAGCGCCTGGGTAAAAAATATTTGTAAACGCTGCGCTATTGATAGCAATAGTGTTAATACCTACCGGCCGGGGGTATACCCCAACCTCAGCTTTTCTATCAACGGGCTCGATATGTATTCTACCGGTTTTTTAGATACCACGGGCTGGCAAAAAAAAGGGTTTATTTTTAAAACGGGCCCGGGGCAAACGGCTGCTTTGCTATCTATACGCAATAATGCATCAGGCGGTGGCGGTAACGATTGGGTGCTGGATGATCTTTCCATTGGCACCTGCGGCCCCGTAATGCGGCTTAATTACATGCCCGTATTTTTAGGCTGCGGATTGGGCACCCTCGTTAATCTTTCGGATACCATTAAATATAGTTTTAACCCCACCTACTCCTGGTATAAATGGGAGCGTAGTACCGATGGCGGACTTACATGGACAGATCCGCCAACACCTGCCTTTGGCCAGGCCACTCCTGTATTGGTGGGGGGCTTTTATCAATATGTTACCAATTATCCACCCTTTGTAGCATTTACGGCCGATAGCGGCCATCGCTACCGGGTGGTGGTAGCCAACAGCTTGGCCAATTTAAGTAACCCATCCTGTTATTTTACAGATGGCAACCACACTTTTTTACGCATCATCAATTGCGGCACGGTGCTGCCCACCAATTTTATATCGTTTACAGGTACACTTACTGCCAGCAACAAGGTTAGCTTGCAATGGCTGGTAAATGGCGAAAAAGATATCGTACAATATGCCGTGGAGTACAGCGCCGATGGCAGCCGGTTTACCACTGCAGGCAACATAAAAGCCCAGCAAAATCCCCTGCAGGCAATGTATGATTATACCGATGCCGGTAATGCTTTGCTGCCTGCTTATTACCGTATAAAAATGATGAATGCAGCAGGCTTGTACCGGTACAGCAAAACTATTTTGCTCAGCAATAAGTATTCGTTTAGTGTACAGGGTGTACCCAATCCTTTTACCAATAGTATTAGCGCAGATATTATTTTGCCTAAGGATGGATTGGTAAAAATGTGGCTGATGGACAGCCATGGAAAAAACGTTGCCACAGCGCAGGTAAAAATGTACCGGGGCCTCAATAAATTTGTTAGCCAGCCGCTTGCCCATTTAAGCAGCGGTATATATGTGGCGTTGTGGGAGTATGATGGCCTGCAGGTGCAGCGTAAGCTTACCAAAAGCCAATAAAGGATGCTTTTGCAGGTAATAACAAGGCAACTATTTTACACCCTGTAATACCGCAGGGTTGCACAACAATCAATTGGCCATTGGCCCTTTTATAGCTTAATCGCCGCAATTGTACCAACGCAATAATCATTGTGGCAGGTAGGTACTTAATGGATGGCAGTATGCCAATGCCCTATCCTTACGCATATTCAAATACTCTTATTGTAACGGGTTATTGTAAGGCTTGCACTGCATTAAAATGAATGTCTCATCACCAGTACCCATGCAGGTTAATATTTTGTGCAGCCATCCCTTTTTATTGTTAAACAGGATGTAGTATTTTGTTATTACATTGCACTTGTCATGTAATGCAAGGCATGCGCCGGTTGGCGTTCGCTATTGCATAAGTGGCCTAACCCGGGGTTGTATAACCCGATGAAAATAATGTATGAGTAAAAATAAACGATCAAGTAAAAAGCAAAGCCGTACATCCCTTACTGTTACCGGCCGGCTGGATATATCCCGTAGCGGTATGGGCTTTGTAATAGTAGAGGGGATGGACAGGGATGTATTGGTAAGGCCCAACGATTTTAACCGGGCTTTTGATGGCGACTTGGTGCAGGTAGAAATAAAAAATGCCATCCCCGGCAAAAGGGCCGAAGGCCGCATTGTAGCCGTTAAAGAGCGAAAGCAGCTAAGCTTTACGGGCAGTATACAACTAAGCAAAAGCTTTGCCTTTTTTGTGCCAGCATCTGATAAGCAGGTACCCGATTTTTTTATACCACTGGATAAATTAAATGGTGCCACCGATGGCGACAGGGTAGTGGTAAAATTAACCCGCTGGGATAATGCCGATAAAAAACCCGAGGGCGAAGTGCTGCAGGTAATGCAGGCTACCGACCTAAATGATATGGCCATGAAAGAGCTGCTGATAGAGGCTGGCTTTCCGCTGGCTTTTGAAGCTGCAGTGATGGAAGAAGCCATGCGCCTGTCGGATGCCATTACCCGGGAGGAGCAAAAAAAACGCAAAGATTGCCGCGACATATTAACCTTTACCATCGACCCCGTAGATGCTAAAGATTTTGATGATGCCATCTCCATTAAGCACCTTGATAATGGAAATTACGAAATTGGGGTACACATTGCCGATGTAAGCCATTTTGTAACACCCGGCAGTGTATTGGATAAAGCCGCTTACGAAAGGGCTACCAGTGTGTACCTGCCTGATAGGGTAAACCCCATGCTGCCCGAACGTATCAGTAATGAGCTTTGCTCACTGAGGCCGCATGAGGATAAGTACACCTTCTCAGCCATTTTTCAGCTAGATAAAAAAGCACAGGTAAGAAAGAAATGGCTGGGCCGTACCATCATACACAGCAATCATCGCTTTAGTTACGAGGAGGTGCAGGATATTATTGATAAAAAAGATGGCTTGCATGTAGATGAGTTACTATTGCTTAACAACCTGGCACAGCAATTTAGAAAACAACGGTTTGATGATGGTGCCATCAACTTTTCATCGCAAGAGGTAAGGTTTAAGCTGGATGAAAAGGGCAAACCCATTGGCATTGTAATAAAAGAAAGCAAGGAGGCACACCAGCTGATAGAGGAGTTTATGTTGCTGGCCAACCGTACGGTGGCCGAGTATGTGGCAGCCCTTAAAAAAGATGGCCAGGCCATTCCTTTTCCTTACCGCATACACGATACACCCGATGAAGAAAAGCTGCAACCCTTTGCTGCCTTTGCCCGCAAATTTGGATATAAGTTTGATATACACGACGAGGCAGCGGTAGCCAGCTCTTTTAATAACCTGCTAAAAGATGTAAACGGCAAGCCCGAGCAGCATGTACTGGAGCAATTAGGCATACGCACCATGGCCAAGGCAGTGTATACCTCCGAAAATATTGGCCATTACGGCCTGGGTTTTGAGCACTATTGTCATTTTACCTCACCCATACGCCGCTACCCCGATATTTTGGTACACCGGGTGCTGCAAGATTGTCTGGATAAAAACATCCATCCCGATAAAAAGATGGAAGAAAAATGCAGCCATTGCAGCGAAAGAGAACGCAAGGCCATGGAAACCGAAAGGGCTGCCAATAAATACAAGCAAGTAGAGTTTATGCAAGATTACCTGGGCCACGAGTTTGATGCAGTGGTGAGTGGTGTAGCCAGCTTTGGTTTTTTTGTAGAAACCGTATTGCATAAATGTGAGGGGCTGGTTAGCATCAGGGATATCAGCGACTACGACGAGTTTAGGCTGGATGAAACAGATTATGCATTGGTAGGGGTACGTACCGGCCAAAAGTTCAGGATGGGGGATGCCGTAAAAATACAAGTGGCCGCTGCCAATTTAGATAAACGCCAGCTGGATTATCATTGGGTAGTAACAACCCCGCCGCCACCCGGCACCAAAAAAAACAAACAGCCCGGTAAAAGCCCGGCAAAAACAAAAAAGAAAAAATAGTGTTTAGCTATACAGCTGATACATCCATTGATAATTTTAACAACATACCGTTTACATGCACTCGTTTAGCGAACTGTCTGCACAATTTGAAACCCGGTTTGGCCAACAGCATTTTCCAGCCCATACGCCCACACTGTACCAGCCGGCACAATATATATTACAATTGGGTGGCAAAAGGGTAAGGCCCGTGGCCGTATTAATGGGCAACGAATTATTTGATGACATTAATGCCGATGCCTACCAGGTGGCTACCGCTGTGGAGCTGTTTCACAATTTTACCTTGATACATGATGATATTATGGATAAAGCCCCGGTACGCCGTGGCATGGCCACCGTACATGCAAAGTATGGCGATAGTACCGCACTGCTGGCAGGTGATGTAATGTTTGTAAAATGCTACGAGTACCTTAATAAAATACGGTCGGCCAATTTTCATAAGCTGCTAACCATTTTTAATAAAACGGCTGCCGAGGTTTGCGAGGGCCAGCAACTGGATATGGATTTTGAAAAAAGGGATGCCGTTACAATGGAGGAGTATGTAAATATGATTACCCTAAAAACATCGGTACTGCTGGCGGCCAGCCTGCAAATGGGTGCTATACTGGGCGGCACGGCCGAACGTAACCAGCAGCATATTTACGAGTTTGGCAAAAACCTGGGTATCGCCTTCCAGGTGCAGGATGATTATTTAGATGCCTTTGGCGACCCCGAAAAATTTGGTAAGCAGGTAGGTGGCGACATCATCGCTAATAAAAAAACATTTTTAATGATAAGGGCTATGGAGGCTGCCGGCAACAACGATAAAGCCGCCCTGCAGCAATTGCAGCAACACAACCCCGCCGATAAAGTACAGCAGGTGTTAGGCATTTTTAAAAACTGCGGTATAGATGAATGGGCAGATGAGCTAAAAGAAAAATACCTGCAAACAGCACTGCATCACCTGGAAGAGATAGCCGTGGTAAGCAAACGTAAAGAGCCCCTGCAGCAGCTGGCACATTTTTTAATACAGCGTACACATTAAGCAGCAGGCAATGTATAGCCATGCCGATGCTTGCCAGCCATCAGCAGCACTTATCTGCCAATAGTATGGCGCCCACTAAAGGCCACCCTGTTTACAGCATGTACATCCATCAACCGCAACAGTGGCATTAGCCAATGCAAGGCCCTCTTTACCGGCTAATAGCACCCGGTGGCGGCAATCAAAATAAAATACTTAATTTACCAGCCATAAACCAACTGTTCATGTCTTCTTCTTTATTCCGAACAAAAAAGATATCCAGCATTTTAGTCGAAGGTAGTGATGGCAGCCACGGTGGCGGCGGCCTAAAAAGGGTACTCTCTTTAAAAGACCTTACTTTTTTTGGTATAGCAGCCATATTGGGTGCCGGTAGTTTTAGCAGCCTGGGCGGTGCCGTGTTTGATGGTGGCCCCGGGGTGGTAATATTATTTATCATTACCGCTGTTGCCTGTGCGTTTACGGCTTTTTGCTACTCGGAGTTTGCCAGCCGCATACCCGTAGCCGGCAGTGCTTACACCTATGCCTATGCCAGCTTTGGCGAGCTGTTTGCCTGGGTAATTGGCTGGGCGCTTATAATGGAATACTCTATCGGTAATATATATGTAGCCTATAGCTGGAGCGATTATTTCACCTCTTTTTTAAGCAAGCTAAATGTACATATACCCGAGTACCTGTGTACCAGCTATATGGAGGCCAAACACGAGATAGCTGCCGGCAGCACCAACCCTGCCGTACTGCAGGCATGGAATGAGGCACCACAAATAGGCGGCCTGCGTATCATATTTGATTTGCCCGCCCTGCTCATCAATATTTTAATTACCATGCTGGTATACCGTGGTATTAAAGAGAGCCGCAATTTTAGCAACCTGATGGTGATATTAAAAATGGCCGTGGTGGCACTGGTGATATTGGTAGGCGGGTACCTCGTTTTTTCAAAAGGGCTGGCTGGCAACTGGCTGCCGGCAAATGATGCTGGTGTAAAAAGTTTTATGCCCAATGGCTTTAGTGGGGTAATGGCCGCCGTTAGCGGGGTGTTTTTTGCCTATATTGGTTTTGATGCCGTAAGCGTACTGGCCGAAGAAAGTAAAAACCCACAGCGTGATTTGCCCCGTGGCATGATATTATCATTGGTGATATGTACCATTGTATACATATTGCTTACCCTGGTGCTTACCGGTGCGGTACACTACAAAAAGTTTGATGGCGTGGGCGATCCGCTGGCATTTATTTTTGAGGCACAAAACCTAAATGTGGGCTGGATGCAGTTTTTTGTATCCATCGCCGCCGTAATAGCCATGACGAGTGTTTTGCTGGTTTTTCAAATGGGCCAGCCCCGTATATGGATGAGCATGAGCCGGGATGGATTACTGCCACCCGTTTTTCAAAAAATACATCCCAAGTTTAATACGCCCTCTTTTTCTACCATCCTTACCGGCCTGGTAGTGGGCGTGCCCATTTTATTTACCGATAAAACCTTTGTACTAGATTTTACCAGCATTGCCACCCTGTTTGCCTTTGTGCTGGTATGCGGCGGCGTACTGCTGATACCTGCCCGCCAAAAAGAGCCGGGTAAATTTAATATACCCTATATCAGCGGGCAATATACTTTTCCGTTATTGCTGGGTGCCGGGCTGGTATTTGCCTGGACGGCCAATCACCATTATTTTACCGACCTGTTTACCTTTTCGCTGTCGGATGCCGAAATAAAATCGGCTACCGCTGGTGTAAACCCTGCAAACACAGATATACTGCAGTATAATATTGATAATGCCCTGCTGGCCAAAAAAACACTCAATATATCTACCATTATTTTTTGGCTATCGGCCTTTATTATTGCCATCATCAGCTTTGTAAAAAAATACTCCTTAATACCACTGCTGGGGCTTACCACCTGTATGTACCTGCTTACCGGCATGACGGCCAAAAACTGGGCATGGTTTACCGGCTGGCTGGCACTGGGCCTGGTTATTTATTTTATGTACGGGTACAAAAAAAGTAAGCTGGCACAACCCTAAGCGGCGCTTAGCAGCTAAATATAGCCTTGCGGTATTGGCGGTTGGCGCCTACCGTTTACCTTTGCTATGTTTATGAAATACGAAATAGGCGATAAAATACTGGTATTGCTTACCAGCGAAGAAGGCAAAGTGGTAGACATCATCAACGAAAAAATGGTGATGATAGAAGTAAAGGGCGTAAAATTTCCGGCTTACCTCGATCAGATTGATTTTCCTTACTTTAAAATGTTTACCGAAAAGCGCAAGGCCGATAAGAAAAAAATATTTGTAGAGGATGTAAAAAAAGAAAAAACAGCGCCCCGTAAAAAAGTTGCCAACGGCATGTTTTTATCTTTTGTACCCATTTTTGATAAAGATATTTTTGATGATGAGGTGGTAGAAAAATTTAAGCTATACCTCGTAAACCAGCTGGATACGGCTTACCAGTTTACCTACAACCTGCATTTTGGCGGCGAAAGTAATTTTGAGCTTACCAACAACATTGCACCCCTTACCGATTTTTATATACATGATGTAGCTTTTGACGACCTGAGCGATAACCCCCGTTTTCATTTTGAGTTTTCGCTGCAGCAACCCGAAAAAAACAAAGCCCCTTATTTTGAAACAAGCCTTAAGCTAAAAGGGAAGCAGCTGTTTAAAAAGATTGAAGAAACACAACAAAAAAACGAACCCTCTTTTGCCTACCTGCTGTTTGATACCTATCCCGATAAAGTAGAAGAAGAAAAACTAGACCTTGGTAAACTGGGCAATGCCGGCTTTAGGGTGTACGATATTAGCCGGGTGGCAGAGCACCTGCCGCCCGCCCGATCGGTAATTGACCTGCACATAGAAAAACTGGCCGACCGCTGGAAGCACATGGATAATTACGAAATAATGGGCATACAGCTGGATGAGTTTGAAAAATATTACGAGCTTGCCGTGGCACACCGGCAACCAACCCTTACCGTTATACATGGCGTGGGCGCCGGTAAATTAAGAGACGAAATACACAGCATACTAAAAACCAAAACCGCCGTAAAGTATTTTGTAAACCAGTACAGCGACCGCTATGGCTACGGCGCCACCGAAATATTTTTTAAATACTAAGCTG
>JBDKJT010000109.1:0-24212 GCA_039796475.1 Bacteroidota bacterium
AACAACCTTAACCCGTCCGATATCAATTTGCTTATTCCCCACCAGGCCAACCTGCGCATTGCACAATTTGTACAGCAAAAGCTACAGCTTACCGACGAGCAAGTGTACAACAACATACAACAGTATGGCAATACCACAGCTGCATCGGTACCAATTGCCCTTTGCGAAGCATGGGAAAAAGGAAAAATAAAAGAAGGCGACCTGGTATGCCTTGCGGCATTTGGCAGCGGTTTTACATGGGCTAGTGCCTTGCTGCGCTGGTAATACACGCCACAATATTTAAAGCCCAGCAACGATGTTACCTGCAGTTTGCCTGCATACCTAAAAAAGCTTTAACATTGCTGTGTTAATTGCCCAGCCTTTAATGCATGGCCGCAAAAAATATACGATGAGTCGCAGAATAATCTATTTTATTAATCCCGTGGCGGGCACCCGAAAAAAAGACTTGCTGGTAAAACTGATTGAAGAAAAAACCAACCAGCAACGCATCCCTTTTGAAATAATGGCCACCAATGCCGAAGGCGATTATACATTTTTAAAAGAAAAGATTGAACAAGAGGGCATCACCGATATTGTAGTATGCGGTGGCGATGGCACCATTAATCAAGTAGCCAAAACATTGTTGGAAGAAGCTGTAAACATAGGTATCATTCCAATGGGGTCTGGCAATGGCCTTGCCTTTGCTGCTGGTATACCAAAACAGCCTGCTAAGGCGCTGGATGTAATTTTTACAGGTAAGGCTTGTTATATTGATGCTTTTTATATCAACGATATTTTTAGTTGCATGCTGTGTGGCTTAGGCTTTGATGCACAGGTGGCACATGATTTTGCCCGGCAAGGCAAGCGAGGGCTGGCAACTTATATTCGGCAAACCATCCGTAATTTTTTTAATGCACGCCCCTATTCTTTTGATTTGGTAGTAAAAGGCAAATCATTTAATACGCCGGCGTATTTTATCAGCATCGCCAATAGTAATCAATTTGGCAATCAATTTACCATTGCCCCAAAAGCCAGCCTTAGTGATGGCATGCTGGATGTGGTGGTGGTAAAAAAAATGAACAAGCTAAGGATGTTACTGGCCGTAATGCAGCAAATAAAAACCGGCGACATTGCAGAGCTAAATGACAATACCTTTAAGCGAAAGCATGTACTTTATTTTCAGGTGCCACGCCTCATCATTAATAATTTACAAATGGCACCCTTACATATTGATGGTGATCCTGCAGCAACGGCAAGGCGTTTTTCAGTAGAAATTATACCGCAGGCATTTAAGCTGCTTCAGCCAAAATAACCTGCGCCATCTCATAAAAAATTTGGCCCTGCCTGTATATATATCAGTTATTAAATACATAAAACAACGTACCTTACTGTTATATTTTAATCACCTAAAAAGAGTTGCCAATAATGAGAACTGTTGCAAACATTTTAATAAACAAACCACCGGTTTTTAACTTTATCAGCAAAGATGCCAAAGTAATTGAAGCATTGCAGTTGATGAATGCAGTAAACCTTAGCTACCTGGTGGTAAAGGATGAAGATAAGTTTGAAGGCATTTTTTCTGAACGGGATTATAGCCGCAATGTAATATTAAAAGGGCTGCACAGCGATAGCTGCCTGGTACAAGATGCCATGTGCACCAACACCCCGGCAGTAGGCCTGCAGGATACCGTGGAGCATTGCATGCAAATGCTTAACAGCTACAAAACCCGGTACCTGGTAGTAATAGACGAGCAGGAGTTTAGAGGCGTAGTAACCATTAATGATGTATTAAGAGAAGCCATCGAAAATAAAGAAATGGTTTTTGATGAGCTTGCAATTAAAGAAGCTACCGAAATGCAGGACAAAGTGTTTTAGTTTGATGGCTTAAGCGATACCAGCAATTGCTGCAGTACATGCTGGTTATGGGCAGAGTTAAACGAATTAATTACATCTTGCTTTTCGGAGGCTGTTAAATGAAAATTGAGTACGGCACTTTTTTCTTCCTTTGCCGGCACATACATAAAAACAAATCGGTTAAAAGGAAACGTGGCTGCACTTTGTTTGTAACTAAACTGGTCGTTCTGAAAATAGTCTTGTAGCTTATACCAGTTATGTTGCAGCATGGTGGCCGGCTTAATAATCACATCATCCAGGGTGCCTGTTTCAAGCGGTTGTTGCCAGTTATCGGTAACATGGTCTCTTAGCTGTACCACCAATACACCACCCGTATTTTCTTTTATCCAATCTTTAAAATAATCGATAAATCTAAGGGTGGTTTCTTGTCCAAAATTATCCCGCAAGCCGGCATCCATCACATCTATTACAGGGCTACAGGGCAGCCATACATTAGGCAACACATAGGGAAAAGTGGCATTCATCCGTAGTGCTGTAAGTAAACGAATGTTACGTGGGTGCTGGTTTTTAAAAAAAGCAGCAAAGTCAACTGCATCGGGGCTATAGCTGGTATCCTGGGCAAAAGCAAGGGGCTTCATCATAAAACTCAGCGGTTGAGCACCTATCATCATTTTTCTTCCATCACGGGTAATAACGGAGTTAAAAATGATCATGGGTATTTTGGCTGCATATTCATCCGCCTCATAATCTTTTACCTGCTTACCCAGTAACCCATTGGCATTTTCGTTTAGTTTTTGCTCAAATGCATAGCCCCTGTCTTTAATATACCGGTATGGCCCAACCGAAAATTTTTGGGCGGGTGAAAAAATATCCCTGCTTACCATAGAGGTAAATACCGGGTTTAGCAAATCTTGCGTAATGCCAGAAACATGCTGTGTACTGTACAGGTTGAGCGTACTGTCTTTTTTATATTGCAGGTATAGCTCCCTAAAATAGGCTGCAGATAACATGCCGCCACTGGCACCACTGATTAAAAAAGCCTGGTTCATTAATTCGCCCTGCGATACCCGGTTTAACTGTTGCAGCATATTCATGGTAAAAGTAGCACTACGGAGCCCGCCACCGCTAACATTTATAAAAACAATTACGGGTTTTTGCACAGTTTGTTTTTGCTTCCAGTGCTGCAGTATCTGTATCATGTGCAGGCTATCAGCAGCTATTTTTTGTGGCGTACACAATTGCTGCAAAGAGGCTTTGTTATATACAGGGCGTTGCTGTGTATTATTATAGTTTATACCATAGGCTTTATTACGGGGGTCAATAATTTCCTGGTGGTACAACACATTTACTATTTGCAGCAACAGCACTATAAACAACACACTCCAGCTTTGCAAAAAATAAGTAAGTGCACCTATAACAGCTACCATTATTGCAAAAAAAACAATGATACTTACTGCAGCAGGAACCTGGAAAAATTTTACATCCAGAAAAAAACCACCAATGATTAAAAATACAAATGCCAATACCATTGCCACTACTGCCGCAAAGTGGTGCCGCTTAAAAATGCTGTCTAAAAAATACTCACTATAATGCGATACATTACGGGCTTTACGCAATCTGAAGCTTACACTAAAATAGTATCCTACCTTCATCCCAAAGCCATCCACCTGTGGCTTGGCACCGGGGTCGTAACTGCTTCTAAATAATTCTTTATCTGCCACCACTGGCGCAAACGACCTTAGTATCTGCCTGTCGGCACCAAAAAAGAAAGCAAATGAAAACGCCAGCAACAAAATGAGGCCACACACAAAACCCAGCACCAGCAGTAATACTTCGCTGGTGCTCATCAACTCTTTACTGATATTAAATTGCAATGCCCTTATTAAATAAAATATTAAAAACAATAAAGGCATTACTGCATTATTGATACAGTATTTTAAAAATGGCTTAGATGCGGCAGCTAAAAATTTAAACCGCTTGGTGTGCAGTATAAAGGTGGTGATATTCCAACTCATAAAAAAAACGCCAGCAGCCACACCTACTAATGCGGTACTTAGTGCATTTACATTGCCCATATACTCCGGCACAAAAAACAATGCATCTGCTCCATAGCTTTTTAAAAACTGGCTATTAACGGTGCTAAACAGCAGGTACCAAAACAACAACAGTACCTGGTACTTACGAAAGTGCAGTATGAATAACTGAACCGGAAAAGAATAAAAAATATTGTTTATTAGCCGCCGCATGGCATTCGTTTGTTTAAATGTACAACGAATTATGGCAGCTGCTTAGTCTTACCAGCCCTGCATAATTATTTAATGGCTGGCAGGTTTGCTTTTAACTATAAACAGCAATGATAATAGCACCATTAACAAAAGCATGGCCACAAACTGGTGGGTTACGCCCAGCCAAACCAACCTGCTGGTATACGTTGCGTTTAATACAGTAAGTATACCAAGCAATACCTGCAATAAAATTAATAAGCCCATGCTGCTACGCAAGCGATGAAAAAGTAAACTGCCTGCAATATTTTTTGATTTAAACCACCACATACCCACCATTATCAGCAACAAATAAGCCAACCCCCGGTGTATAAAATGAATGGTAAGTGGATTAAAAAATATATTACGGATAGCGGGGGATTGATCTAATATACCCGTCGGCACAAACGATCCATTAATATCTGGCCAGGTAGGTGCTGTAACAGCAGCCTTGATGCCGGCCATAAAACCCCCGTATACCAATTGTAACGAAAACACTGCCAGAACCCAGCAAAGCTGTTGATGCAATCGGGCCTGTACAATTTGTTGTGCAGGCCTCACCAGCAAGCTTAAGGCAAACCACAGCGTATAGCACAGCAGGCCAAGTGCTGCAATTAAGTGGGTGGTTAACTCTATATGGCCAACATAATATTTTTCTGGCACCAGGCCACTCTTCACCATTATCCATCCAATAGCACCTTGCAGGGCACCCAATACAAATAATATCACCATCGGTGTTATCATCTGCTTTTTAAATTTTTTGGTAACCAAAAAGTATACAAAGCCTGCCAAAAACACCATCCCCATCAACCGGGCCCACAAGCGGTGAAACCACTCCCAAAAAAAGATAAACTTAAAATCACCCATGGAAAATTGCTGGTGCACATATTTAAACTGGTCGGTGGTTTTGTATTTATCAAACTCTGCCTGCCAGGCTGCATCCGTTAGCGGAGGCAGGGCGCCTGTTATGGGTTTCCATTCTGTAATAGATAAGCCAGATTCTGTTAGCCGGGTTATCCCACCTAATAAAACCTGTATCACTATCATGCCCACCCCTATCAATAACCAGGTGGCTACTTGTTTGTTGGCTTTGTCATTTACCTGCGGTAATAATTTGCTTTGCATAAGGATTGCAAAATTAAGGAAGCAGGGCCGCAATGGTGTTTTGCATCTATTTTTAAGCCATATTTATTGATATTTGCTGCACAAAAATGCTGGCATCTTATTTACACCAAGGTATTACAGAGGCTGGGCTTGATGAAGCCGGCAGGGGTTGCTATGCAGGGCCGGTATATGCGGCCGCTGTAATTTTACCCGCTGATTTTTATCACCCCTTATTAAACGATAGCAAAAAATTAACCGAACAACAACGCAATTTGCTACGGCCAATTATTGAGCAACAATGTGTGGCTTATGCTGTAGCAGCGATAGACCATTTGCAGATTGATAAAATCAATATTTTAAAAGCTTCAATTACTGCCATGCACCATTGTGTAAACCAGTTAACCGTGCCGCCACAATTATTATTGGTGGATGGAAACCGGTTTAGCCCCTATGCAGGCATACCGCACCAATGCATTATAAAGGGAGATGGTAAATTGGCCAGCATTGCTGCTGCCAGTATACTTGCCAAAACATACAGGGATGATTATATGAACCAGCTACACCTGCAGTTTCCACAATACGGCTGGGATAAAAATAAAGGGTACGGAACGGCGGCTCATCGCCAGGCCATCCAACAATTTGGGCTTTGCACCTATCATCGAAAAAGCTTTAATATACTACCTGCTGCCGGCATACCTAAGCTTGATATATAAAATAATTTTAAAAAAAAATTACTGCTTTTTAAACTTCGGCTATCCATCCCCGTCTGTATACTATATACCGGATGAAAACAATTTTTAAAACCTACTTTAAATTTTTTGTTATGAAAACTATTCGTATTTCAATTACAATTTTATTAGTGAGCCTTAGCTGGATGGGAGCCGCAGCGCAACAACGCTATAGCCTTAAAGATGAAAACAGGCGCATACATCACGGCGCCGCCAATGGGCAGCTTACCCAACGGGAAGTTGCTGGATTAAAAATGCAAGAAGCCCATTTAAGAAATGAGGCCATCCGATACAAAATAAATGACGGCCGTATAGACCGTTTTGAAAGAAGGGATCTTAAAAGAGATAACCGCCGGCTAAGCAGAAATATATACCGGCAAAAGCATGATTGCCAAAAAAGGTTTTAAGTCAGGGTGTTTGCAGGTTGATAAGTAAAGTTAAAAAGCAATAACCGCTAAAAAACAAGCTTGGTACCCTGCCACTTTATTCTTAAATGCATAAGTGGTTACAGTTTGCATAAAAAAGGCCATCCTCTTCAGGGGATGGCTTTGTTATTGTAACAGCTATTTTTTATACCGCTCTTTCCACAACTGGTTAAATGTTTTAGGGCTAAACTCCAACTCACTTCTATTTTTTTTCCAGCTCGTAAAAACAGTGTTTACCACTTTATTTTTTAAAGATCCACCACCCATATTCATAAATGATCGGTTTAGGCTGGCAAGCTTCCACATCTTCCAGGCAATTTTTTCTGAAAAATGAGGTAGCCCTTGCTCTACTGACTGATGGCGGTTATCAAGCAACAGCTCGTGCAGGTTTATTTTTACTGCACACACTTCGGTACAGGCGCCACACAATGAGCTGGCATAACTCATATGCTTGTACTCATCCATATTTTTAAGATTGGGTGTAAGCACACTGCCAATGGGCCCACTGTAAGTGGTGCCGTAGCTGTGTCCACCAATATTTTTATATACCGGGCAAGCATTTAGGCAGGCACCACAACGAATACAGTACAGGCTTTGCCGCTGCTGTGCATTGGCCAGCACTTTGGTACGGCCATTATCCAGCAATATTACATACATCTGCTGCGGGCCGTCGGTTTCGCCGGGTTGCCGGGGGCCGGTTATTATACTGTTGTAAACGGTTACCTGCTGGCCTGTACCATAGGTAGATAGCAATGGCCAAAAAAGTGCCAGATCGGTTAGGGATGGTATCATTTTTTCGATACCCACAATTACTATATGTGTTGCAGGAAAAGCACAGCTAAGCCTTGCATTACCCTCGTTTTCTGTAACAGCCACGGCGCCGGTATCGCCAATAATAAAATTAGCACCCGTAACGCCTACACCTGCCGCTGTATATTTTTGCCGGAGTACATCTCTTGCAACCAATGTTAGTTGCTGCGGATTAAGATTGGATGGGGTGCCTAATTTTTGAGCAAACAACCTGGCTACATCCTCCTTACTTTTATGCATGGCCGGGGTAACAATATGGTAAGGTGGCTCGCCATCTAATTGCTGTATATATTCGCCGAGGTCAGTTTCAATGCTTTGGATACCATTTTTTTCTAGCGCCTTGTTAAGGTGAATTTCTTCGGTAACCATACTCTTGCTTTTTACCACAGTGGTACAGTTTTGCCGGCGGCAAATATCAAGTACCGCTTGTGTTGCCTGTTCGGCATCTTCTGCCCATATTACTTTACCTCCACGGCTGGTAAACTGCCGCTCAAAATTTTGCAGTAGCTCATCCAGCGATTCAATGGCCTTCCATTTGGTATTTTTTGCAAGCTCCCTGGCTTGCTGCAGGTTGGTAAACTGTGCCTTGCCTGCCGGTACTTTGGCGTTGTACTGGCTGATGTTAAAATTAATTTTACGGCGATGTTCAAGGTCGGCAGACCGTATAGTGCTTTTAGCAATAAAATTTGCTGATGCTTCAGACATGCTTTTATCTAATTTATTATTGCCCGGTTAATGTTGTTTTTGCAATACGCCACGCTGATAGCCGCTCATACGGTAGCTATGCACCAGTGGTGTTTCAGCTGTACCCTTGCCCGAGGTTTTTTTATCATCCAGCTTTATTGTAAAAAACTCTACTAGCATTTTATCACCCTCTACCCTGTAATGATCTACTATTGTATTACCCATAACGGTAAAAGCTCCCTGCAGGCTGCTATCAAATACATAGCTATCTAACAATATGCCATCTCTTTCGTCTATTAGCCAGTGGCCACGGCTGGTATCTACAGGCTTTAGCAAATAGGGCCGGCTATCTTTACCATCCTCTCCATACATCATTTGCCAGGTAAACTGGCCGGCGGTATCTGCTGGCAAAATGCTTAACTGCATGGTAAAGGTTTGGGTGGGCCTGCCGGCTACTATCCATTGCAGGGCGCCCTTCCATTTGCCTAAAAAAACACCCGGAAAAACGGCGGTGGAGTTGGCAGGCCCTGCCCCCGTTTGCGCCCTGGCGCTATCAGCCAGCAAAAAAACAACAAAGGTTAAAATCAGGTTTTTCAAGCTGGTTATTTTAAAACACTTAATTCTTTACCAATTTTTGTAAAGGCAGCAATGGCTTTATCCAGGTGATATTTTTCGTGTGCTGCACTAAGCTGTACTCTTATACGAGCCTGGCCCTTTGCCACCACCGGGAAAAAGAATCCAATTACATAAATGCCCTCTTCCAGCAGTTTGGCTGCAAAAGTTTGAGCTAATACCGCATCGTACAACATAATGGGTACAATGGGGTGTTCGCCGGGCTTGATATCAAAACCGGCTTCCGTCATTTTTGATCTAAAGTAGGTGGTATTGGCAGCCAGCTTATCTCTTAACTCGGTGGTTTCGCTAAGCATATCCAGCACAGCAATAGAGGCACCCACAATGCTGGGGGCAAGGGTATTGCTAAACAAGTAAGGCCTGCTTCGTTGGCGCAGCATTTCAATGATTTGTTTGCGGCCGCTGGTAAAACCTCCGCTGGCACCGCCCAATGCCTTACCCAGTGTACCGGTAATAATATCAATACGGCCCATTACACCCCGATGCTCATGCGTACCTCGGCCTGTTTTGCCTAAAAAACCGCTGGAGTGGCACTCGTCTATCATCACAATGGCATCGTACGCATCGGCCAGGTCGCAAATTTTATCTAGCTGGGCAATGGTACCATCCATACTAAACGAGCCATCCGTTACAATAATGCGGCTGCGTAAATGGGCTGCTTCTTTAAGTTTGGCTTCAAGGTCGGCCATACTATTATGCTCATACCTAAAACGCTGTGCCTTGCACAGCCTTACCCCGTCAATAATACTGGCGTGATTAAGAGCATCGCTAATGATGGCATCCTGCTCTCCAAATAATGGCTCAAATACCCCTCCGTTTGCGTCAAAGGCGGCAGCATACAAAATAGTATCTTCGGTACCTAAAAAAGCGGATATTTTTTGCTCCAACTCTTTATGAATATCCTGTGTGCCACAAATAAAACGTACACTGCTCATGCCGTATCCACGGTGGTCAACAAACTTTTTAGCAGCAGCCAGTACTTTGGGATGTGCAGACAGCCCGAGGTAGTTATTGGCGCAAAAATTTAAAACAGTTTTACCCCCAACAATAATTTCTGGCCCTTGCGAACTGCTGATGATCCTTTCTTTTTTTATTAACCCTGCTGCCTCAATTTCCTGTAATTCAGCAGCAATTCTATTTACAAAATTTTCATTCATAGCAACAATTTAGGTGAACAAAAGTAGGCAAGTGAAAGCGGATTATGGTAGGGTAATAAGGCAAGTTTTAACATATATATTTATAATTTGTAACTTTTTCCTTTTATATTCGTCTCCTTTCCAAAAGGCTACTGTTATGATGATAAAAAGATCAGCCATACTGTTTGTGGTATTATTACTGGGTTCAGTAAGTTTTTTGGTATATGCTGCCCGCCAAACCGCCAGCACTAATGCCGCCCAGCCAGCAAGGGTTAAATGCAGTGGCCGCTGCAAAAAAGCCACCCCTCCTGCCCATTGGCATATCGCCTCCCCCACCAGCTTTTACTCAGAAAGTTAATTATTTTTAATGCGGCTGTAACAAAAAAACAGCCCCATCCGTATTAAGTATAGTAATAAAAATGCGAAGCTAATACCGCAGCCAAAACCATAATGACTGACAGAGAGTATAACCAATGTGTAACCTTGTATGCAGATAATGTGTACCGCTTTTTGCTTAAAAATTTACGGCACGAAGAGGATGCAAAAGATGTATTACAAGGTGCGTTTGAAAAAATGTGGATTAACAGGCTTACGGTAGACAACAACAAATGCAAAAGTTTTTTATTTACCGTGGCGTATAACAATATGATTGATCATATCAGGAAAAATAAAAGAATTGTTTTAAAAGAAACTTTTGCCGAGGAAATCAGGGTAAGCAACCGCCAACAAACAGACTCAAAAAAAGTACTGAACGAAGCTTTAAACCGCTTAAACGAAACCCAACGAAGCCTGGTAATGCTAAAAGACTATGAGGGATACAGCTACGAGGAAATTGGCAAAATTACCGGCTTAAACGAAAGCCAGGTAAAAGTTTACCTGCACCGGGCAAGGTTGCAATTAAGAGAATATATTGTAAAACCAGAAAATATCATTTAGGTGAAACCGGCATGGTGAAGTAGTAATAAATAACAAGTATAATGAACATAAACCGCCATAATTACGAAGAGTTTTTTTTACTGTATGCAGATAATGAATTACCTGCATCCGGCAAAAAACTAGTGGAGGCTTTTGTGGAACAAAATCCTGATCTGAAAGAAGAACTGATAATGCTGCAGCAAAGTATTTTACCTGCGGATGAATTTGTTTTTGCTGATAAAGAGGCCTTGTTAAAGCCCGAAACATCTATTAGCACCAGCTTACAAGAACAACTATTATTATTGCTGGATGGAGAGCTTGGCAAAAAACAACAGCAGGGGCTTTTTACTCAAATTAATCAAAACAGCCCGCTGCTGCAGGAGTGGCAATTACTGCAACAAACCAAGCTAAACAGCAACGAGCAAATTGTTTTTACCAACAAACAAATACTGTATAAAAAAGAACAAGCGAAGGTAGTGCCAGTAAGATGGTGGCAGATGGCTGCCGCAGCCATAATACTGGGCTTTGGTATATGGGGCACTGTAACACTTAATACGCAACCCGGCACTACTAATACAGCCACGGTTGCCAGCAATAGCCAGCGTAGCCAACTAAACAGCAGCGGCACACAACCTGCAACACAGGCACCTGCTACTGTAGTAACATCCAATGATACCAATACATTGGTTGCTGCCCCGCCTACTAACATCAAACAAAAAAATACCTTTACCAGCCGCAAGCAACAGTTTATTGCTACTAATAATAGCCCTGTACTGTCTGCTAAAAATATAGCGCAATTAACCCCTGCTAAAAAAGACAACAACCCTGCCACCGCACCTTTTGAAAGTTTTAACAACACAGGCAGTAACAAACAGGATGTTGTAAACGTACCAATAACAAACCAGCCTGCTAACCCTGTTAATCATGCAGCAAATGCATCGGAGGCAACTGTAGCTGCCAATACCTATGCCATGCAGGCAGTGTACAATGAAACAGAAAACGAGGTAATGGGTACTGATGAAGACGATAGCAGAAACAGGAAAACAAAATTGGGCGGTTTTTTTAAAAAAATAAAACGAGTGGTAGAAAGAAAAACCAACACAAGATCATCAGACAACAGCATAAAAATTGCCAACATGTCTTTTGCCATGCATTAAAAAAACAACTTACATTTTCTTACCAACTTACCGCAGCAATACAGCGCAATTACAATAAATCAACTAAAAAGAGGAGCTATGAAACAGCTATTAACACTAATGGCACTGGTAATTTTATGCAACAGCAGCAATGCTCAAAGCGACAGTGTACAAGTAAAAAAACAAACTGATACCATAAGGGTGGGTAATATGGTAATTGTAAAAAACGGCAGCGAATCTACCAGCGAAAAAAAGCGAAACGTAAATTTCGATTTTGATTTTGAAAGAAAAAAGAGGAGTAAACCAGCCAATATTAGTACCAACTGGGGTATCATAGACATTGGTTTTGCCAACTACCGCGACCTTACCAATTATGCCAGTACAGGCAGCTATTTGTACAACCGGCCTGGCGCCGCCCCACTGGGCAAAAGCGATTTTACCCTGCGTACCGGCAAAAGCGTAAATGTAAATATCTGGTTTTTTATGCAACGCCTTAACCTCATCAAACACCATGTAAACTTAAAATATGGGCTAGGGCTTGATTTAAATAACTATCGCTACAAATCTGCCATCAGCTATCTTGAAGCAAACCCATTTACCCCCAACCTAACCCCAGCCCCCGTTATCATCAGGGATTCTATCAGCTTCTCTAAAAACAAATTAGCGGCTGATTATGTAACCGTACCATTGATGCTTAACTTTTGTACTACACCTGGCGATAATAACAGGGGTGTTAGCCTAAGCGTGGGTGTTAGTGCTGGCTACTTATATAGCCAGCGTAACAAGCAAAAGAGTAACGAGCGGGGCAAACGCACCAATAAAGGAGATTACGACCTGGAGCCTTTTAAGTTTTCTTACATTGCAGAGTTGGGCCTTGGGCCGGTGCACCTGTATGGCTCCTACGCCCCCAACAATATGTATAAAAGAGGGCTAGATATGCGCCCTTATACAGTAGGCTTGCGCTTTAGCAATTGGTAAACTATTTAATACCAACCGTACAAATGCCCGTGGCTAGCCACGGGCATTTGTACTTTATGCAACGATTTGCTACCATAATTATTGCTCAAACAGTAATGGTTGTATTTACTAATTTTATCCAGCACATTTACTTAACATTTTGTAATACTAATTTTTTGCTAAGGCTTTTTTATACACTGTAAAATAAGTTTAAATGGCACAGCGTTTGTTTTTGCAAGCGCAACATCAACGTTATGAAAAAACCATTTTTGTTATCTCTTTTTATATTGTTTACCGCCATTGTTTTAACCGCATTTGTTATACCCGGCAAAAAGGCAAAACGTTTTACAAAAAAAACGCCCCGGGCATATCCATCAAATACAGTTAAAAGCAAACACGAAGAGCCTGGCTATTACATCATCATCGATAAAAGCGATTACGAACTAAAGGTATATGATGAGGAGGGCTGGTATGCCACCTATCCAATTGTATTTGGCAGTAAAGACCTGGGCGATAAAATGAAAGAGGGCGACCGTAAAACCCCTGATGGTAAATTTAAAGTTATCCTTAAAAAAATACATCCCAAATGGGGCCACGAGCTACTGCTGGACTACCCTACCGACGAAAGTGTGCGGCGCTTTACGGAAAGAAAAAAGAAAGGACTAATACCAAAAAATGCTAAAATTGGCAACGGTATTGCCATCCATGCCACCAGGCCCGAAGAAGAGTGGACGGTGGATAATTTTTATAACTGGACGGACGGCTGCATCTCTGTAAAGTACACCGAAATGAAAGACCTTTTTAGTTATATCCCCGAGGGCACCGTTGTAACAATACAGCAATAATAGCCGCCACTAAACACCTGTGCCAGGCTGATTAATGTATAGCAAGCTACCATCTCCGTAGCTTAAAAATCTAAAGTCGTTTTGCAGGGCATGCTCATAAATTTTTTTCCAGCTTTGCCCAACTGCAGCTGCCACCAGCAGCAGCAAGGTAGATTGTGGCTGATGAAAATTGGTAACAATAGCCTTGGCAAGCTTGTATTGGTAGCCCGGGCAAATTAAAATTTGTGTGGTAGCTAATATACGCTGTTGCTGGTGGTTAGCCATCCATTGCAGCAATGCCTGTAAGGCATCTGTAGCACAGATAGCTGTTGCAGACAATGGCACTTCGTATACATCCCACTGCTTTATCAGCAAATCATCCGGGCTGGCCAATGGGTTTAATAAGGCCTTTACACCCATCCAGTAAATGCTCTCTATCGTTCTTAACGATGTGGTGCCTACTGCGGTAATATGGCCTGTGGCATGTAGCAGCAATTGCTGCAAGGTGGCGGTATCCACTTCTATCCACTCGGCATGCATTTCGTGGCCTTGCATGCTTGCAGCTTTTACAGGTTTAAATGTACCTGCCCCTACATGCAGTGTTACAAAAGATTGCTGAATTTGTTTTTTGGCCAATTCATTAAAAATAGAGCTGCTAAAATGCAAGCCTGCCGTAGGTGCAGCCACACTGCCCTCGTGTTTGGCATAAATGGTTTGATAACGCTGCTTATCCGTTTGCGCTGCTTTTCGCTTTATATATGGCGGCAAGGGCATATCGCCTGTATGCTGCAGCACTTCGGCAAAGCTTAGGGCGGCCGGTTGCCAGCTTAACTCCACCACATAAGCATCGTTTAATTTACTTACAATGTTTGCCTGCAGGGTGATAGTACTATTTTGCCACTCAACAGTTTTAGTTAGCGGGCCTTGTTTCCATTTACTGGCGCCGCCTATCATACACTTCCATTGCAGCTTTTGTTTTGTATTTAAAACAATGCTGTATTCATTTATCACCTGGTATGGCTCCAGGCAAAATATTTCTATCACCGCTCCGGATGGTTTGGTAAATAATATCCGGGCCTGTATTACCCGTGTGTTATTAAATACCAGCAAACTGCCACTTGGCAAATGCTGCGCTATCTCCTTGTATTGTGTTTGAGTGATATTACCATCTTTATATACCAGCAGCTTAGAGGCATCCCTTTCTTCCAGCGGAAAGGCGGCTATCCGTTCGGGTGGTAACTGGTAGGTATACTCATGTATTGAAATCTCTTTAGGGTGCATCCCAAAAATTATTTTTGCAAAAAATCATTTACTTCTTTCATCCACTTTTCATTTTCGTTGGTACATAAAGATTGGTGGCCACTATTAGCATACTCCACCAGTTTTTTAGGAGCAATAATATTGCGATAAATCTCATCGGTTTCTGCCTGCTGCACCCGGGGGTCGTTTTTGCCCCATTGTAACAATACGGGGCATTGTATAGATCTTACAAATGTTGCCGGTTTCATATTAAAAGCCCAAAAACCATTTTCTACACCACCCCAAAAAGTTACAAGGCCAGCAAGTGGCTCGGCCGGTAAGCCCATCATTTTTATCCTGCCCTCTGCTGCTTGCAAAATAGAGGCAAAAGGCATTTCTAAAATTACTTTACGGGGGGCAAGGTGATATTGATGGATGGCTTTACTTACCGTGGCGGCCCCCATAGAAATACCCCAGAGTATAATATTTTGCTCTCCCTGTTCTTTAATAAACTGGTAAGCCAATTTTACCTCTTCCGTTTCGTAAAAGCCAATGGTACTGGTATTGCCACCACTATTGCCATGTGCCCTAAAATCGATCAGTAAGGTATTATACCCCATTTTTGTAAAGCCTGCTGCTTCGTCTAATACCGCCGATTTTTTGCTGCCATGCCCATGAAATAACAGTACAGTACCCTTTGCACTACTATCTAATTTATGCTGCCAACCCTGCAACTTTATTTTATCGGCTGTAGTAAATATCACCGGCTGGTATTCGGCACCGGGCCGCATTATCGCCGGCTGCTTGTAAGCTTTGGCACCAAAAAAAATTTCTTTTGCTCCCTGCCAGCCAGATTTTGTGGCACCCGGTGCCGGTGCTGATGCAGCATCGTAAAAATGGGTAAACTTATAAGCATGAAAAGCAGTAATGATGTTTAGCAATACAAACAGCACTATAGCAGCTTTTAAAAAACCTGTAAGTAGGCGACGCATATGGAATTTTTTTTCAAAAATAGTAGTATTACCGCTGATATGTTACTACTAAAAAAACAAGCTGCCTGCGCTGTTGCTGCTGCCCTGCAATATTATTTTAAATGGTATTTGCCAATTGGTATTAAACCCTATTTTTGAAGCATTGATTTTTTGTTTCATTAAACCAATCTCTATATGCAGATGTTAAAAAAGCTGTTTGTACTACCCCTGTTATTTATTACTGTAGCGGCCCTTGCCCAAACTGAAAAATATCAGTGGAAAGAAGTGGTATCGGGTGGTTATAAATATAAATATGTAACCAACGATCCTGCCAAAGCCCGTTATTATACCCTTAAAAATGGACTTACTGTTATTTTAAGCGCCACCAATAAAGATCCCCGTATACAATGCTTTATAGCCACCAAAGCCGGTAGCAAAACAGATCCTGCCGACCATACCGGGCTGGCACATTACCTGGAGCACATGCTGTTTAAGGGTACTGATAAATATGGATCGCTGGATTGGGCACAAGAAAAGCCCCAGCTAGATAAAATTGATGCCTTATACGAAACCTATAACCAAACTAAGGATGCCGATAAACGCAAAGCCATCTACCACGAAATAGATTCGGTATCGGGCGTAGCAGCAAAATTTGCTATTGCCAATGAGTATGATAAATTGATGGCCAGCATGGGCGCCCAGGGCACCAATGCGTTTACATCTTTTGAGCAAACGGTATATACCGATGATGTACCTGCTAATGCAGTAGATAAATACCTGGCGGTACAATCAGAAAGGTTTCGCAACCCTGTACTTCGTATTTTTCATACCGAGCTGGAGGCTGTGTACGAAGAAAAAAATCGTACCCTGGATAATGATGGAAGAAAAGTGTTTGAAAAACTCTTTGCTGAGTTGTTTAAAAAACACAACTATGGCCTGCAAACCACCATCGGCACCGTGGAGCATTTAAAAAACCCATCATTAAAAGCCATCCGGGATTATTACAATAAATTTTATGTGCCTAACAATATGGGCGTGATAATGAGTGGCGATTTTGACCCCGACGTTATGATTAAAAAAATTGATGCTGCCTTTGCTTACATGCAAAATAAACCCGTTGCCAAATATACTTTTATGCCTGAGCAGCCCATTGCTGCGCCGATTGTAAAAGAGGTAACAGGCCCCGATGCAGAAAGTGTAACCATTGGCTTCAGGCTGCCGGGCAATAAATCAAAAGATGTTCTGCTGGCCGATTTAGTAGGCCAGATATTAACCAATGGCAAAGCTGGGCTAATGGACCTTAACCTGGTAAAAAAACAAAAACTGCTGAGGGCAAGTGCCTCCGCTTTTACGTTGATTGACTATGGTGTATTATTTATGCAGGGTGCCCCTACCATGGGCCAAAGCCTGGAAGAGGTGCAAGCGTTGATGCTGGGCGAAATTGACAATCTAAAAAAAGGCAATTTTGATGATAACCTTATTACCGCCATTATCAACAATTTAAAGAAAACAAAGATACTAGCTACAGAATCTTACAGCTCCCGTGCCAACGATTTGATGGATGCCTTTACCGCTGAGCTAGACTGGAAAGAGCAAGTAGCCTACACCGATTTATTGGGTAAGCTTACAAAAAAAGATATTGTGGCATTTGCCAACAAATATTTTCAAAACAATTACGTAGTAATATTAAAACGTAAAGGAGAAGATAACAACACTGTAAAAGTAGATAAACCAGCCATTACCCCTGTTGAAACAAATGCAGCAGAGCAATCGCCATTTGTAAAGCAGGTAAATAATATGCCGGCAACTACCGTAAAACCGGTTTGGCTGGATTATAACAAAGACCTTCAAAAAAGTAATATCGGCCCTGCTGAAGTACTGTATGTGCAAAATAAAGACAACAGTATTTTTCGCCTGCGCTACCGCTACAATGCAGGCACCTGGAATAATAAAAAACTGGGCGTGGCTGCACAATACCTGCAATTTTTAGGCACCGATAAAATGAGCAGCGAGCAAATAACTAAAGAGTTTTACAATATTGCCTGTAGTTTTTCTGTAGCGCCCGGTACTGAATTTACCACCGTTACCATCGAGGGGTTGCAGGATAATTTTTCCAAAGCGGTTGCTTTGTTTGAATCGCTGATAAAAAACTGCCAGCCCGATGAAGCTGCTTTAAAAGCATTAAAAGCAAGGCTGCAAAAATCACGTACGGATGCCAAACTTAACAAAGGTGCTATTATGAGTGGGCTGGTAGCTTACGCCCGTTTTGGAGCAAAAAATCCTTTTAATTTTGTGTTGAGCAACGACGAGCTAAACAACCTTACAGCACAGGAGCTAACCGATTTGCTACATGGTATTAACAACCAGCCCCACCAAATTTTATACTACGGGCCACAGGCATTACCGGCATTAGCCACCTCATTAAAAACAGCACATAGTTTACCCAGCAGTTTTGCGCCGGTGCCAGAAAGAGCCGTATTTAACTATGCCAGCCAGGATAAAAACGAAATATTGTTTGCCGATTATAATATGGTACAGGCTGAGGTACGCTGGGTACGTAACGGTACCGCTTACGCTGCCGATATGGAGCCCACTGTAAACATTTTTAACAACTATTTTGGCGGCGGCATGGGTGCCATCGTATTTCAAACCATCCGGGAGTCTAAAGCACTGGCATACTCTACTTTTGCGTTTTATGCCACCCCTGATAAAAAAGAAGACCCCTTTTATACATTGGCATATGTTGGCTGCCAGGCAGATAAATTTAACGAGTCGGTTGTGGCTATGAACGAGCTATTAAACGACTTACCCAACCTGCCCGAAAATTTTAAGCTGGCACAAGCCGGTATAAAAAAAGATATAGAAACAGAACGCATCACCCAAGATGGTATCATCTTTAACTACCTTACCGCTCAGCGCAAAGGAGTTACTGAGGATATCCGCAAAAAAATGTATGCAGATGCCGATAAGATAACTTTTGATGACCTAAAAAGTTTTCATACAGGCAATATTGCCCGCAAGCCCTATACTTACTGCATTGTAGCTTCCGACAAAAGGGTTAAAGAAGAGGATATGAAAAAATATGGCGAGGTAAAAAAACTTTCGCTGGATGAAATATTTGGTTACTAATAAAACAAACATCCATCAAAGGGAGGCCATAACAGCCTCCCTTTTTTATTGAGTATACTGCTAATTTTAAGCAAATCAATAATCAACCGGTGCGGTTAAACAATACCACTAATAATGGCCAAACTCATCTATTTTACATAACAAAACAAGTAAGCAACAAACGATGTGTTTAAAAAATATTTTTATTGCAGTTATATCGGCTCTTACAATAGCCGGATGCAAAAAAAACAATGGTAATAATACAACCCCGCCACCTGCGGTAAACAGTAAATTTTTGCAAGTAAAAAACAGGGATATTGTAAATGAAGCAGGCAATACAGTACAACTAAAAGGGGTGGCTTTTGGCAACGAAATATGGAGTAACGAGTTGCCCTACACCCATCACAACGAAACAGATTTTGAACGGGTGCAATCGATGCATATGAACTGCATCAGGTTTTATATGAATTATAAAACCTTTGAAGATGATAATACGCCTTACAACTACAAGCAAAGTGGCTGGGATTGGTTGGATAAAAATATTGCCTGGGCAAAAAAATACGGCATCTACCTTATTTTAAATATGCATGCACCACAAGGGGGTTACCAATCGCAGGGTAATGGAGATGCGTTATGGACAGTGCCCGAAAATCAAAACAGGCTTACGGCCTTGTGGGCGGCCATTGCAAAAAAATATAAAGATGAGCCTGTCATCATTGGGTATGGGTTGGTAAATGAACCAGTGCCCAGCAATGCAATTGCCCAATGGAACCAACTGGCACAGCGTATTACAGATGCCATTAGGACCAACGATAAAAACCACCTTATCTTTTTAGAAAAAGCCATTTATGTAAAAACCAATGTTGTGGAAGATGAGAACCTGTTTTTTCCGGTAAGCACCGATAAAAATACAGTGTACGAATTTCATATGTACGATCCCTGGCAATACACTCACCAGTTATTTAACTGGGGATATAATGCCGATGGAGGCAAATACCCCGACGAATCAATTATTAGTTATACCAACAGCAGCTGGCATACAGCTACTTTTAACAACCCACTACTACCAGCAGGTAATACTGACTGGCGTTACTTTGAAGGTGAAAAATATACTGTTAAAGATGCCAACATAAAATTGGCCGTGCCTGCACTGGTAGGTAAAAGCTGCAATGGCACTGTATATTTTGATGACATCATTATAAAAGAATATAATCCGGCAGGTGTTTTTACAGGCAATATTCTTAGCATAAATCTTAACAGTGCCGATAACTGGGGCTATTGGAGCCAAAATAATAGCGGCCAATCGGGCCTTAGTAATCAGCAAGGCCAATCTGATAATAGCTCTCTTTATATTAGTGCTGCTACCGGCGATTGTAACCTGAGTAATTACAGTAAAATTTTTATACCTAAACAAGGCTATGCTTACCAGGTAAGCGGCTGGATGAAAGGCGAAAATATTAGCGCCGCTGCTGGCTGTATGTTGCGAATTGATTTTTTATCAACACCAGATGCCATTTATGGCCGCAATAAAAGTTTTCTGCAATCAACAGTTCAAAAATTTATTAACTGGTCTGTCCGTAAAAATGTGCCGTTGTATATGGGAGAGTTTGGTGCCGGTGTGCATTGTTTTAACAACGATAAAGGTGGGCTGCAATGGGTATCAGACATGATTGATATTTGCAAACAAAACAACCTGCACTTTACCTATCATGCTTACCATGAGGATAGCTTTGGTTTATACTATGGCTATGGTAGTTTGCCCGATGCTACAAAAGCCAATACGGCACTTATTAATTTACTCACTCAAAAATTAAAATAAAAAATATCCCGGCCATTGGTAGCCGGGATATTTTACTTTATAGTTTACCAGTTTTTATTTCATCTACCACCCCGGGGTCTAGCAGTGTACTTGTATCGCCGAGGTTGGCCGTTTCGCCTTCGGCAATCTTTCGTAATATGCGGCGCATAATTTTGCCGCTTCTTGTTTTAGGCAAGCCGGTTACAAATTGTATTTTATCTGGCTTAGCAATGGCGCCAATAATTCGGGTAACGGTTTGCAAAATATCTTTTCTTCTCAGCTCCTCATCGCCATGCTTGCCATTATAAATTACATAGGCATAAATACCCTGCCCTTTTATATCATGCGGATAGCCCACCACCGCACTTTCTACTACACCGGCGTGCATGTTGATGGCATTTTCTACCTCGGCAGTACCAATGCGGTGGCCGCTTACATTTAATACATCATCTACCCGGCCGGTAATACGGTAAAAGCCGTTATCGTCTTTTAAAGCTCCATCACCAGTAAAGTACAGGTTGGGGTAAGTGGCAAAGTAATTGGTACGGCAGCGTTCGTGATCGCCATAGGTGGTACGCAATATAGATGGCCAGGGGGCTTTAATACAAAGGTTGCCTTTTAATATCCCCTGTTCATCTTTTTGGGTTACTTCTGCACCGTTTTCATCCACCAATATGGGTTGCACACCGGGCATGGGCAAGGTAGCCCAACCGGGTTTGGCAGGGGTAATGCCAGCAAAGTTGGATATCAGGCAACCACCCGTTTCTGTTTGCCACCAGGTATCTACAATTGGGCATTTCTTTTTTCCAATATGCTCATCATACCAATGCCAGGCCTCTTCGTTTATAGGCTCGCCTACCGTGCCCAATACTTTTAACGAGGAAAGATTTTTGCCCTGCAACGGCTCCAGCCCAAAGCCCATCAAACTACGGATTGCCGTAGGGGCTGTGTACAATATATCTACCTTATGTTTATCTACAATATCCCAAAACCTGCCAGCGTCGGGCCAGGTGGGTATACCTTCAAACATCAGCGATGTACCACCGGCACTTAAAGGGCCGTATACAATATAGCTGTGCCCGGTTATCCAGCCAATATCTGCTGTACAAAAATGTACTTGCCCGGGCTGGTATTGAAATACGTTTACAAAAGTATAGTTCGTCCACACCATATAGCCGGCCACACTGTGTACCACACCTTTTGGCTTGCCGGTGCTGCCGCTGGTGTACAAAATAAACAACGGATCTTCGGCATCCATTTCGGCGGGTTCAAATGTTACCACGCCATCTTTTTCTACCTGGTGCTCTGCATACTCCATTTCATCTTCCCACCAAATATCTCTGCCCTTTAACATAGATACAGGTGTACGGGTACGGGTGTATACAATTACTTTTTTGATGGTTTTATTACCAACGAGTGCATCATCAATAATGCTTTTAAGCGGTATATCTTTTCCACCTCTAAAAGCACCATCGCAGGTAATAATAAATTCAGCGCCAGCATCGGCCAGCCTATCGGCAATACTTTGTGCACTAAAGCCGCCAAAAATTACAGAGTGGATGGCGCCAATACGGGCACAGCCTAATACAGCATAAGCCAGCTCGGGTATCATACCCATATAAATGCATACCCGGTCGCCTTTTTTTACTCCATTGTTTTGCAACATTTGCGCCACCTGGCATACCCGTTTGTGCAGGCGGGCATAGGTTACTATACGCACCCTTTCTTCGGGGTTATTAGGCTCCCAAATAATGGCTGGCTTATCAGCCATAGTTTTTAAATGCCGGTCGATGCAGTTTTCGGTTATGTTTAATTTAGCACCGGCAAACCATTCTACCTTTGGCTCATCAAAATTCCAGTTTAAAACTTTATCCCATTTTTTTCTCCACACAAAATTTTCTGCAATGCTTGCCCAAAAATTTTCGGGGTCGTTAATACTTTTTTGATAGGCATCCTGGTAATCCTTATACGATTTTATCTGATACTGATACGACATGGCAATCTGGTTGATGTTTTGGGCCAAATTAATATATTTATACCAATTCACTCAGTCAAACGATTGATTAAAATACAATAAGGCTATATGATTCAACGCAGTAAAACCGGCATCAGCCAGGTAATATTTTCTTCGTCGTTAGGTACATTAATTGAGTGGTACGATTTTTACATTTTTGGCATGCTGGCCAAAACAATATCTGCACAATTTTTTCCAGAGGGTAATGATACCGCAGCCCTGCTAAGTACCCTGGCCATTTTTGCAGCTGGTTTTATTGTACGGCCATTTGGCGCATTGGTATTTGGCAGGCTGGGCGATGTAATCGGCCGAAAATCTACCTTTTTATTAACGCTGGTATTAATGGGTACTTCCACATTTTTAATTGGGCTGGTACCGGGTTACAAAACCATCGGCATGGCAGCGCCCCTGCTGGTACTGTTATTGCGCCTCATACAAGGCCTGGCCTTGGGAGGGGAGTATGGTGGTGCCGCTACTTATGTGGCCGAGCATGCACCTGCTGGCAAAAGAGGGTATTATACCAGCTGGATACAAACAACTGCTACACTGGGTTTATTTGTGGCACTGGGTGTAATAATGGCTGTAAAAAGCAATATGAGTGAAGCCAGCTTTACCGCCGAGTGGGGCGGCTGGCGTTATCCTTTTTGGATATCAATTTTACTGGTAGGCGTATCTGTATATATCCGGCTTAAAATGAAGGAGTCGCCGTTGTTTAGCAAATTAAAAGCCGAAAATAAAACATCTGCTAATCCCTTAAAAGAAAGCTTTGGCCACAAAGCTAATTTTAAAATGGTGTTGCTGGCATTGTTTGGTGCAGTAATGGGGCAGGGCGTTATTTGGTATACTGGCCAGTTTTATGCACAAAGCTTTTTAGAAAACTCGGTAAAGCTGGAGTTTATGCAAAACAGGGAAATATTGTTGTGGGCCATTGCACTGGGTACACCATTTTTTGTACTGTTTGGCTGGCTAAGCGACCGGCTGGGCAGAAAATGGATTATGCTAACAGGTATGCTACTGGGCGTATTATTTTACAGGCCCATTTTTAGCACAATGCTGGAGGATGCGGATGTAAAAAAACAACTGGCCGGGCAAGTAAACTTTATCAGCCAGCAAACAAAGGTTACGCAATACAACGGAGATTCTGTACTGCATATCACGGCTCATTACAAAACGGATAATGGCATTTTGTTTTCCAGTGTGTTAACTGATACGTTAAAAAAGCAACGAGATTTTTTAAAAGAACCTCAACAGGTAATTGCTGCAAATAAAAACATGCTGTTTACAGATAAGCAGCTACCTACGGCACTTAAATGGAAATTTGTTTTGTTGATTTGGGTGATGATTGTTTTTGTAACGATGGTATATGGGCCGGTTGCAGCATTTTTGGTAGAGTTGTTTCCCACTAAAATAAGATACACTTCTATGAGCCTGCCATACCATATTGGCAATGGCGTGTTTGGCGGGTTGGTGCCTTTTATTGCCACTTTATTATCTGCCAGTTTTACCACCGATCCGCTGGTAGGTTTGTGGTATCCTATTGGTGTGGCAGCGCTGTGCTTTGTAATTGGCGCACTGTACCTGAATAATACAATTGATAAAAATGTAAATGATTAACACATGAACCAGCTAAAAAAAT
>JBDKJT010000110.1:0-3919 GCA_039796475.1 Bacteroidota bacterium
ATTTTATGACACGCAAAATAAATCTGGTTTCTCTGGCTGTACTTGCACTATGCAGTTGTACCAAGCTTGATGAGAAACTAAACAGCACTTTAACAAATTCAGAAACAGCCGCGGCATTAGGTTCTGCTGGTACCGGGCTGCTATTAAAAACGGCATATGCCGACTTAACCGCTCCATTTGGCGATGTGGGCGAAATGATTAACCTAACTGGTAATGCATCCGACGAATCGTTGGTGCCAACCAGGGCAGGCGACTGGGACGATAACGGTGCCTGGAGAGTAATGCATAACCATACCTGGAACGAAAACCTGGGTTCTATCCTAACCACGTTTAACAACCTTAATAAAATCAACTTTGATGCTACCAACGTATTGGCTTTTGGCCCTACGGCGGTACAAGAAGCTGAAGCAAGGTTTTTAAGGGCTTACGCATTGTATAACCTGCTCGACTTTTTTGGCCAGTATCCCATACGTAACCCAGGCGATAACCTGTTAAATGCGCCAGAAGTTAAGAAAGGAGAAGAAGGAGCTAATTTTATTATTGCAGAATTAGAAGCTGTATTGCCTAATTTACCTGCAGCAAGCGCCAACCTTAATTACAGGGCAAATGCAGATGCGGCTAAAATGCTGTTAATGCGTTGCTACTTAAATAAGGGAGCTTTTATAAACAGAAGCGCCCCTACCTTTAGCGATGCCGATATGCAAAAAGTAATTACACTGGGTAACGAAATAATTAACTCAGGCAGGTACAGCTACACTGCTAAGTACTTTGATAACTTTACAGCTGATAACTCAGGCAAAACTAAAGAAGCTATCTGGGCTTACGATAACACCAGCGGTGTTGCTGCCAACAACCTCGATGTTCGTTCATTTTGGTACAGAACATTACACTATAACTCTTATACTCCAAAAGCACCCAATGCTGGCTGGAACGGTTTTTCTACTGTAGCTGATTTTTATAGCACTTTTGGTGTTTCATCTCCAGTAACGCAAACACCAGCAGATACCAGCCTCGATCAAAGGATTGGTGGCAGGTACTATGATGGTGTAACCAATGTATCTGGTTTACGTCCGGGTTTATTAATTGGTCAGCAATACGATGGTGCTAATAACAAATTGCACTATCGTGGTTGGGATCCTAGCAAAGGCGATGGCCCTAACGATAAACTGCTAAGCTTTGACCCAGGTATTGCTCCAAATATGATTGAAACAACCCCAGGCCATTTGGAAGTAACCGGTATCAGGGTACTTAAATATGCGCCCGATTTCTCAAACTACGATGGTAGCGCTGGTAACGATGTAATCATCTTTAGGTATGCTGATGTAGTATTGATGGTAGCAGAAGCAATGATGCGTAAAGCATCGCCAGATAATGCCGGCGCCCTGGCACTGGTAAATGGTTTAAGGCAGGCAAGGGGTGCAGCTGCACTGTCAAGCCTTACCTTGCTTAACAGCTCTAACCTGTACGATCCTAGCACCATGCTTGCAGAAAGAGGTCGTGAGCTTTATTGGGAATATGTTAGAAGAACAGATTTGATCAGGTTTGGTGTATTTACAAAACCATGGTCTTTCAAACCTTCAGACGATCCAAAATATTTGTTATACCCGATCCCTTCTCAGTCATTGGCGGCAAACCCCAATCTGACGCAGAACCCAGGTTATTAATCATTTAATTACCTATAAATTTGTGAAAGGTCATAGCAATATGGCCTTTCACTTTTTAACGATTTCAGCACAAATAAAATGTACAGGTCACATTACCCATTTATACTTTTTCTGCTGCTGCCACTTATATCTTTTTTTTATGTTGGCTGTGCAGGCAACAAAACTGCAGATGCCCCTCAATTGTTTGAGGAAGTACAAAACTCCGGCATCAACTTTACCAATACAGTAATAGACGACAGCCTCGAAAATGGATTTCTTTTTCGCAATTTTTATAATGGCACCGGTGTAGCCATTGGCGATATTAATAATGATAGCTTGCCCGATGTTTTTCTTACCTCTAACACAAGCGCCAACAAACTTTTTTTAAACAAGGGCAATTTTAAATTTCAAGATATTTCTGACCAGGCAGGCATTATTAAAGACGATAAGTGGAATACCGGAGTAGTGTTTGCAGATGTAAATGATGATGGCTGGCTGGATATATATGTATGCTCATCGGGCCATATGGGCACCGGTAGCAGAAAAAATAAGTTATACATCAATAACAAAAACAACAGCTTTACGGAGTTAGCCAAACAGTATGGCTTGGATATAGCAGCATATACCACACAGGTTTCTTTTCTTGATTATGACCTTGATGGAGACCTTGATTGTTTTATGATTAATAACAGTCCCATCCCAATTAACCAGCTTAACTATGCCAACCGGCGTGATATGCCCGACAGCTTGTGGAAGATAGCGCCCTTTTTAAGAGGCGGAGGCGATCACTTATACCAAAACAACAACGGATTTTTTAAAGAGGTTACACAAAAAGCCGGTATACATGGTGGGCTTATAAGTTTTGGGCTAGGGGTTTCCGTAAGCGACATCAATGCAGATGGCTGGCCAGATGTATTTGTATCCAACGATTCGTACGAACGGGATTATTTGTATATCAATCAACAAAACGGCACATTTAAAGACGAAATGGAGGAGTGGTTTCAGCATACCAGCTTTTCATCAATGGGCGCCGATATAGCCGATATAAACAATGATGGCTACCTGGATTTATTTACTACAGACATGCTGCCGGGTGATGATTACCGCTTAAAAACGGTGGGCTCTTTTGATAATATCAGTTTGTTTAACGAAAAATTTAAATCAGGTTTTTACTACCAGTACACAAAAAACTGTTTGCAGCTCAACAATGGCAATGGCAGGTTTATAGATATAGCAAGGTATAGCGGTGTAGCTGGTACAGACTGGAGCTGGGGTGCCCTGCTGTTTGATATGGATAATGACGGGTGGAATGATATGTACGTTTGTAATGGGGTAGCCAAAGACGTTACAAACCTCGATTTTATGGATTTTTTTGCCAATGATGTAAATCAAAAAATGGTTTTAACAGGTAAAAAAGAATCGGTTGATAAAATTTTAAAAGAAATACCCATTACACCACTTCCCAATAAAGTGTACCGTAATGAGGGCAACTTAAAATTTGCCGATATTGGCCAGCAATGGGGCTTAGGCAAACCAACTTTTTCTACCGGCGCTGCTTATGGCGATATGGATAACGACGGTGATCTTGACCTTATCGTTGCCAATCAAAATCAGCCAGCGTTAGTTTATAAAAACAAGTCAAGAGAAATTAACCAACACAATTTTATTGGGTTTTCTCTACGGCAAGATTCATTAAATCCTTTTGCAATTGGTAGTAAAATAAAAATATTTGCAGCAAACCAGGTATTCACTCAAGAGCTGTTTCCCAGCCGTGGTTTTCAATCATCGGTAGATTATAAATTAGTAGTTGGCTTGGGCAAATTGGCTGCAATTGATTCTATAAGAGTAATATGGCCGGATAACAGTAGTGCCTTAATAAGCAACTACACACTCAACAAAATTAATTTTATACATAAAGCAAGCACCGGTGCAAAGCCACGTGTAAGTGTAATAGATAAACCTGCAAGTGCTACAATTTTTACCAAAACAACCACACTTTTTGATAAGCATGAAGAAAACGAGTATGTAGATTTTTATGCCGAAAAAACAGTGCCCCGTGCATTTTCAAGAGAAGGCCCTAAAGCGGCCGTGGCAGATGTAAATGGCGATGCGTTGCAAGATGTATATATTGGTGGTGCCGAGGGTAAACCCGGCCAATTATACCTGCAAACAACAGCCGGTGGGTTTGATAAAAAAGCAGTACCGCTGTTTAACCAGTTTGCAGACTTTGAAGATGTTGCCGTAGCTTTTTTAGATTACGATAAAGATGGCGATGC
>JBDKJT010000111.1:0-8207 GCA_039796475.1 Bacteroidota bacterium
TGGTGGTATACCACCAAATCCAGCAGGGCGCCGGGCAAAAAATAATTGGCTTTATTGGTTTTGCCCCTGCTGCTGCGTACGCCATTTACCAGGTAGGTTTGCACGCCAAACAACTCGGTAAACAGGGTTACCACCAGGCTTGTTTCGCCATACTTGATGGTTCTAAGTACAATTCCCTTTGTTTTATGCGTCATAGTTGGTGGGCAGGCAGGTGGCCAGCCTCCAAAATTAACCAACATTAGGGCAACAAGCCCTGCAATGCCGGGCAAATTTGTTTTCTTTGCAACTCGTTGGTCTATTCTGTCATCAAACCTCTTATCCATGTGGCAACAACTGGGCAAAATTGTAATTAAGCATCGCTTACCGCTTTTAATATTGCTTTTTTTATTTACCGGCTTAATGGGCTATTGGGGCAGCCAGGTAAAACTAAGCTACGAGTTTGCTAAAGCTATCCCTACCGATAACCCCAAGTACCTGGAGTATAAAAATTTTAGAGAAACCTTTGGCGATGATGGTAATACACTGGTGGTGGGTGTGCAAACCAACCAGCTGTTTGAGTTAAAAACCTTTAAGGCTTACAGCCAGCTGCAGCAGCAATTAAAAAAAGTAGAGCATGTAGAGGATGTATTGTCTGTAAATGCTGCGGTGGCATTGCAGCCAGATACGCTTACCGGCAAATTGGGGGCAGTAAAAATATTTAGCGATACTATTAGTACCCAGCAGCAGCTGGATGCGGCAAAAGAAATATTGATGGGGCAGGGTTTTTACAAAGGCCGCTTGTACAACCCTGCTACCAATGCTTACCTGATGGCCGTACGGGTGGCCAATGCACCGCTTAACTCGCCCAGGCGTACTAAAATTATTGAAGATATCAGCCGGCAGATTGAACAGTTTACTCAACAAAGCGGCTTGCCCACCCATATTAGCGGGCTGCCGCTGATACGTACCGTGGTGGCCAATAAAATTCAAAAAGAAATGCGTTTCTTTTTAATTGGCTCATTTGTGCTGAGTGCCCTGATACTGCTGTTGTTTTTTCGTTCGGTAAGTACCACTATTTTATCGCTGGTGGTGGTATTGTTTGGGGTAATATGGAGCCTGGGTGTAATGCACCTGTTTGATTATAAAATATCGTTGCTTACCGCTTTAACGCCGCCGCTGGTGGTGGTAATAGGCATACCTAATTGTATTTATTTTATTAATAAATACCATAGCTCGTACATAGCCGGCCATGCTATAACGGATACCAGCCAGCGCAAGCAACAGGCATTGGTGGATATGGTAAGCAAAATGGGGGTGGTTACACTGTTTTGTAATATTACGGCGGCTATTGGTTTTGCGGTATTTGCCCTTACCAAAAGTGCCATATTAAAAGAGTTTGGTGTGGTGGCCGGTATTAGCATTATGATGATTTTTGTGATCTCTTTTATTTTGCTGCCGGGTGTGCTTAGTTATTTGCCCGTGCCCCGGCCTGCCGAAACCCGGTACCTTAATAATAAACTCATCACCAATTTTTTATTGCGGATAGAGCGTTGGGTACTGCACCATAAAAAAACGGTGTACACTGTTACTGCTGCGGCCTTGCTGTTTGCGGTGGTGGGTATTTTTAAGTTAAAAAACATCGCCTACATTGTAGACGACCTGCCCAAAACCGATAAAATTTATACCGATCTTAAATTTTTTGAGCAGCACTTTAAAGGGGTGATGCCGCTTGAAATTGTAATTGATACCAAAAAGCCAAAAGGCATATTGCGCCCGGATATTGATGTACACCAAATTGCTTTTTTTCAAGATTCGTTTTTGGCTAAGCAGGCCAATATAGCCCGGCCACTTTCGGTAATTGATGCCATGAAGTTTTCGTACCAGGGGCTTAGCCAGGGCGCTGGCGACTCTACCTATACCCTGCCTGCATTTGGTAATCCATTTGCTGAACTGCATAAAATGATAAGGGAAATGGCTGTAAAAAAAGAAACCAACAGCCTTACGGCCCGGGATAGTGCGCTGCTAAAACTGGTAAACTCGTTTATAGACAGCAATGAGCAGCGCCTGCGTATCAGCATGAGCATGGCAGATATTGGTACGGTTAACCTGCTGCCGGTAATAGATAGCATTACTGCCAATGCCAACCGTATTTTAAATGGCACGGATAGTGTGCAGGTGGCAGATAGCAGCCAGCTTAAATACAAAGTAACTGTTACGGGTACCAGTTCAACTTTTTTAGAGGGCAGCCGGTTTATAGTAAATGGTTTAAAGGAAAGTATCTTTTGGGCATTTTTGTTGATTTCGGTATGTATGCTGTACCTGTTTAAAAGTGTACGTATATTGGTGTGCTCCCTTATCCCTAACTTAATACCACTGGTAATAACAGCCGGTGTAATGGGCTGGGCAGGGGTGCCTTTAAAACCCTCTACCGTATTAATATTTAGTGTGGCGCTGGGTATTGCTATTGATATTACCATCCGGTTTTTGGTAAACTATAAGCAGGAGCTGCCCCACTACCATAATGATGTAAATGCAACAGTAACGGCTACTATCAAGCATACGGGCTTAAGTATTGTATATACATCACTGGTATTAATTGCGGGCTTTGTTATTTTTTGCTTTAGCAGCTTTGGCGGCACATTTGCCCTGGGCTGGCTTACATCGCTTACGCTGCTGGTGGCTACCTTAACCAACCTGGTGCTGTTACCAGTGTTACTGCTGCTGGTAGGCAAAAAAGGAAAATAAAAATTGGGTGCTGTTATCAAATCAAAAAGCGGGGCATTGCCCCGCTTTTTGATTCACCGGCATTGCATGCCTCCATTATTTTAACAGCTCGGCTAATTTATCTTGCAGGGCCTGCCCTCTTAACTCGGTAGCAATAATTTTACCCTGCGGATCTACCAATACATTGTAGGGTATACCATCAAAGCCGTATAAGGGTACGGCAGCACTGCTCCAATGTTGCAGGTCGCTTATTTGCGGCCAGGTAAGCTCATCTTTTTTGATGGCTTCTACCCAGGCCTCTTTATTTTTATCGAGCGATACGCCCAGGATGGTAAAATTTTTATCCTTAAAAGTTTGGTAGGCCTGCACTACGTTAGGGTTTTCGGCCCGGCAGGGGCCACACCAGCTGGCCCAAAAATCTACCAATACATATTTGCCTTTAAAGCTGCTGAGGCTAAGGCTTTTGCCCTCGGGCGTGGGCATGGTAATATCGGGTGCCATACTACCCACTTGCGGCATGCCTGCTTGTTTTTGGCTCATTTGTGCCATGGCTTGCTTGTACTGGGCCAGCAGGGTGGTTACCACCTCGTTTTTAGGAAAACGCTTGCCCAGGTTGCTAAGGGGTTTGTCCAGCAACGCTGGCTCTACCTCCCGGGTATAGCCCAGCGCAAATACGGCCACAATGGGGTTGCTGCTGGTATCAATAAAATTAAGCAGGTAACTTTTATATTGATCGGCTTTGCCGTTGTATTCTTTTAGCTGTGCGGTATACAGGCTGTCTTGTTTATTTTGCCCGGGGTATTGTTGCAGGGTGGTTGCTTTTTGCCTTAAATCGGTTAGCTGTTCATCCGTATTTATAATAAAGCCTTTAAGCAGGTTGGTAGCGGCAGAGTTATACTGCAGGGTACGCATGCTCATGTTGTTAAAATTGCCGGTAAGGCTAATATCGTTGCGATCGTTGATGATTAAAAACACACGCTGGTCGTTTTGTAATCTTACCCGGTACAATCCCTGCTCGGGTGCATTGGCGCTAAGGGTAAATTGCCCGTTTTTTATTTGGGCAGTATCTACCACTTCGGGGTTTTTCTGGCTAAAAAAAAGTTGCTCCAGGTATGCCTGCTGGTTGGGCAGGCCTTGTATATTGGCCGTTATGGTAAGTTTATTACTGTTTTTAGTATCGGTACAAGCTGCCAGTAAAGTAGTGCAAAGCAGCGCTGTCATCAGTTTTTTCATCATGGGTGTTTATTGTTTTTTAGTAGATGTGCCTGTACTGTTATTAATATAATGGAAAGATGCCTGCAGGTATTTAAGCAAGCTTTTCGGCCAGTAATTTATTTACCACTTGCATATCTGCCTTGCCCTTGCTTAGTTTTTTTACTTCGCCGGCAAATAAACCCATCAGGCCTTTTTTGCCTTTTTTATATTCGGCCACTTTATCGGGCATGTTGGCTATTACTGCTTGTACCCAGGCATCTACGGAGCTGCTGTTGCTTTCTTGCAGCAGGTTAAGTTCGGTAGCCACTTGCAGGGCTGTTTTGCCGGGTTGCTGCAGCAGTGCATTAAATATACGGGTAGACGCTATATTAAAATTGGCTTTGCCATCTTCCACCAATTGAACCAGTTCGGCAATTTTTGCTGCTGGTAAATTAAAGTGAGAAAGCTCTATCCCATGCTCATTCAGGTACGATTTAATGGGCCCCATCATCCAGTTAGCCGCAGCCTTGTAGTTTCTGCTGTGTTGCAGGATAGCCTCAAAATATTCAACCGATAATTTATCGCTGCAAATAAATTGAGCATCGTAAGCAGATAGCTGAAAGCTATGCTGGTATTTGTGTTGCAGTGTTTCGGGCAGCTCGGGCATGGCCGCTTTTATTTCGGCCAGGTATTGATTGCTGATGTGAAATGGCGTAAGGTCGGGGTCGGCAAAATAGCGGTAGTCATCCGCTTCCTCTTTACTACGCAGGGCAAAAGTGCTGTTGTTATCAGCATCGTAACTACGGGTTTCTTGCTTAATGGTACCACCGCTTTCTACAATATCAATCAGCCGTTGTACCTCCCAATCGATGGCACGTTTTACATTGCGGATGCTGTTAAGGTTTTTTACCTCTACCCTTGTACCCAGGGTGGTAGCGCCTTTTAGGCGAATAGAAATATTGGCATCGCAGCGCATGCTGCCCTCTTCCATATTACCATCGCAAATATTTAGCCATCGTACCAGCTTACGCAGGGTGGTGATGTAAGCAAAGGCCTCATCACTGCTGTGCAAATCGGGTTCGCTTACAATTTCCAGCAGGGGTACGCCAGCCCGGTTAAGATCGATGGCGGTATAGCGCTCATCTACTTCATGCAGGCTTTTGCCGGCATCTTCTTCAATATGTATACGGTTTAGCCGGATGTTACGTTCGGTATCATTTACCCGTATGGGCACCAGCCCATTTTTACAAATAGGGGTGGTGTGCTGGCTTACCTGGTAGCCCTTGGGCAAATCGGGATAAAAGTAATTTTTACGGGCAAAATAATTGTGCTGTTCAATATTGCATTGCAGTGCCAGGCCCAGTTTAATAGCATATTCAATGGCCTTTTTATTCATCCGGGGCAAGGTGCCGGGGTGGGCCAGCGTGATGGGGCTTATATGTGTATTGGGGGCTGCGCCAAAACTGGCAGCATCGCCACAAAACAATTTACTGTTGGTAAGCAGCTGGGTGTGTACTTCCAGCCCTATTACAATTTCGTATTTATCCTGTTTCATACCGGCTGCAAAGGTAAGGAACTTGCAAGGTAAAAGCTTGTAATAACAAAGCCGGGCACCTGCCCGGCTTTGTTATTTTTCATGGCTTGTATATCAATTAAAAATCTGCGGTTTTTAATTTGCGTGGAATTTTTACATCAAAAATCATTTCGGTGCCGTTACGCAGGGCTTTTATTTTATAAGCTCTTTTATCTTCATCCGGTACCAACTCTTCCCGGGCATCATCGGTAGTAGCAATTTTATGGTCGTTTATCTGGATGATAAGATCATCTTTTTTTATGCCGGCCATTGCGGCAGCAGAGCTGTCTTCTACATTAATTACTTTTACGCCATTGGCATCTTCGGTATCCTGCAGCTTTAAGCCAACCTTTTTTTGGCGGGGAAAAAAAGCATGACCAGGAAAATCAAAGGAGCCATTTATCTGCATATCCTCCAGGCCTTCCAGGTTCATATCGGGGCTAATACGTGGTATCATAAAATCCTCGCCGGGTGCAGCTTCGGGGCCACGAAAACTATAAATACGAGGGCTTACTTTTCTTTGCCCAAGGGTAGCTTTGGTGGTATTGTCTTTACCGTTTCTTTTATAACCAATGGTTACTTCTTCATTGGGTTTTTGGGCACTCACTACATCGGAGAGGTTTTCAGGATTGGTAATTTTTGTATCACCAACTTTGGTAATGATATCGTCTTTTTTTAGCCCGGCTTTTTCGGCGGCGCTGCCTTTTACCACTTCAGTAATTTTGGCGCCGGCATCTTTATCTGTATCCTCGGAGGTAACGCCTAAAAAAGCACCGGGTTTGGCCATGGCTTCTTTTTCCAACTCAAAATGGCGCATAAAATCCTCACCAAATTCCTGGCCAGGGCCCATATTCCATGTCATGCTTTTTTTGCCATCTGTTACGGTAATTTTTCTTTTATTGATGATTACATCTTTGTCTTTATACTCTGCTAATGGTTTGCCGTTTACGGTAATATCGTCGCCCTTTATTTCTACTTTAAGGTTTACCTCTTTATCACCATTTTGGCGTATGGTAATTTCTTTGGTTTCCCTGCGGGCGGGGGCTTCTTCTTTTTCAGTTAATTCAATTTTTTCTACTTTCTCCACCTTCTCCACTTTCTCCATCTTTTCCTTTTTTTCTGCTTTTTCGGCCTTTTCTTTTTTGCCGGTTTGTGCCTGCAGCATGGCGGGGGCGGTAAACAATGCCAGCATGCCGGCAACAATCATTACTTTTTTCATGGTTGAAAATATTTAATTACGAAGTGTTTAGTAGATCAAAAATAGGGGAAATATTGATATTACGAAATTGTTCGGAGATTATTTTTGGGCTTTAACAAAATTTTTGTGCTGCAGGGTTTACAACAGTTCGGCAACGTGTTTGTGAATATTGTGCGCTATTTTATCGGTGGGCAAATCGTTGCTATCGGTACCAAAGGGGTCTTCTATTTCTTCGGCAATCAACTCAAGGCTTGCCAGTACATAAAATATAAAAGCCACCACGGGTATTACATAATAGCCCAGGTTAAATACATAACCAAAGGGCAGCGTCATGATATATATAAAAATAAATTTTTTAATGAATACGCTGTACGAAAAAGGGATAGGGGTGTTTTTAATTCGTTCGCAAGCGCCGCATATATCGGTAAAACTTTGCAACTCGGCATTTAGCACTATCAGTTGATCGCCGCTAATTTTTTTATCGGCATATAATTGCTGGATATGTTTAAATAGTAACAGGGCAACCTGGTTGGGCACATGCTTATTGGTATCAATTTGTGTAAGCGATGGGTGTAGTTTATCCTCTTCAAAAAGGGCAATCCTTGTTTGCTCCTGGTGCAGGTGATTGCGCAGGGCATAGGCATAGGCAGGTATTATTTTACGAAAAAAGGCACGTTGTTCTTTATCATCGGGTGCCAGCATTACGGATAATTTTAGGGCAAGGTTGCGGCTATTGTTTACCAGGGCACCCCATAGTTTGCGGCCTTCCCACCAACGGTCGTAGGCAGTGTTGGTTCTAAATACCAGCAGCATAGAAATGGCAAAACCCAGCAAGCTGTGCATTACCGGGATATTTTTTACATGGCTGCTTTCGGATAGTTTAAAAAAAGTTGTTTCCAGGTAAGCAATCAGGCCAGAATAGATGCAAATGCCGATAATAAGGGGCAGCAGTTTTCTAAACGTATCGGCCTTGTGTAACCGAAAAATAAATGTAAACCATTCTTTAGGTTGATAGCTAATCATAACTGGATAAAATTAATGCTTGCTGTTTAAACAAACATAGCCTTTTAAAGGAATACCATCTTGCACCCCTTCGCCGGTATATTGCATGCCAATTTTTAGCAACACTTTTTGGGAGGCTATATTATCAATATGAGCATGGGCGATAATACGGGGCAGCTTTAGCACTTCTAAACCATACTGCAGGGTAGCCTGTGCGGCTTCGGTGGCATAGCCTTTACCCCAGGCGCTGGGTAAAAACCGGTAGCCCAAATCAATTTCATTTTCTGCCAGCCATTTAAGGCCACACCAGCCAATAAAATTATGGTTGTGTTTTTCATGCACCGCCCAGCGGCCCATATTGCGCTGGTATTGCGGCAGGAGTATATTGGTTAATACTTCCAATGCTTTTTGTTCGGTAGCTGGTACCGGCTCAGGAATGTATTGCAATACACCGGGGGCCTCATTCAGCCTTTTTACCAAGGCTGCATCGGCGGTAGTAAACTGGCGCAGGTACAGCCGGGGAGTAGTTAATATAAT
>JBDKJT010000112.1:0-15339 GCA_039796475.1 Bacteroidota bacterium
CCTGGTTTTGTGAGGCCAGCATCCAAAGCTGGCTATTGTTTATTGCTATTGTTGCCAGTGCTTTGGCATCGCCAGGCACATAAAAACCACTTTGTGCCACAGGCAACGCCGTAAAGCCGCCTCTGCCATCTCCTTTAAGCAATAAGCCGTTGAGGGCATCGTAACGGCCGGTTGCAATTTCGGCTCCATAATCGTTACCCACCAGTAGCAAGTCCAGGTTTTCATCCTTGTCTACATCTTGCAAACTCATGGCATAAACTGCCGACACCTGTGCTTCGGCAGGCAATGGCTTTAGTGCAAAAGTGCCGTTGCCATTATTAATAATACAGCAAGTGGCAAACTGTGTAGCAGATAATTTTAGCGCCTTCTCAATTTCTTGTTTGGTAAGCACCTTACCAATGGGCGCCACAGCGTATTGCTGGTAATTAGTAAAGCGCTGCTTAAAGCCTATCATTTGCTTAATCATATCATCCCGGCCAAAAGCGGCAAACTCAGCAGGCAGGCCATCCCGGCCGGGCAGGTACACCGTGGGTATTGCATCGTAACCACCATCATTATTAAAATCGCCTGCATATATATTTACGGGTTGTTGCGTACTAGCTTTGTAAAAAGAATTAAGCCCCAGGTTGCCGGCTACATAATCTATATCGCCATCGTTATCTACATCACCGGCGGCCAGGCTATTCCACCAACCTGTATGCTGCTGCAAGCCGGTGGCCTGTGTTATGTTTGCAAAGCGGCCGGTATTGTTTTTATAAAAACTTATTGGCATCCACTCGCCCACTAATACAATATCCAGCCAGCTATCATTATCAAAATCGCTCCACAACATATCACTTACCATCCCCGCATTTACCAAAAATGGAGCAACCTTAGCCGTAACATCTGTAAAATGGCATTGGCCATTTTTATAATCGTTTCTTAGCAAGTAAGCAGGTGCAGCTGCAGGGTACTTACCAGGTATCACCCTGCCGCCCACAAACAAATCCATATCTCCATCTTTATCATAATCAGCGGCTCTTACACAACTCTTGCTATTGGCCAATGCAGGCAAGGCATGGCTGTATGGTGTAAAATTGCCCTTGCCATCATTGATGTAAAACCGGTCGGTATAGTTTACAGATCCGGCTGTACTTTCGTACCCACCCGAAGCAATGTACAAATCGTTGTCGCCATCTTTATCTGCATCAAACAGCAGTACTGCAGCATCATCTACTGATTTTTCGGCTGCAAGGCCCTTGTTTAAAAAAGGATGCTCTTTAAAATACGCACCGGGCTGCTGCACAAACAACCGCCCAAGGTTACCATAAGAGCCACTGATAAAAACATCTTCCAGCCCATCACTATTTACATCTGCTACAGCTACCGCAGGGCCGTATTGGCTAAATTTATGCGGCAATAATTTTTGAACATTAAAATCAATATAATCTCTTTCGGCATGTACAAACTGTAAGCCTGTAGCAGCAGGAGGCAGTTCGGTAAAATAAACCGGCGCTGCAATTGGCTGTTTTAAAGCAGTGGCAGTATCGTTTGTTTGAGTAATGGTTAGCAGCTGGCTTGCTTTTACATGTTGTACCAGTTGTTGTTTACCATCGGGCCAGGTAACAGTAATTTTTTTTACCACGGTATCGGCACCTAACCCAAAATGGGCAATTGCCTCCATGGTAGAGAGGTAGCCACGGTAAGGTGTATGTTCATATACCTGTTGCAGGTTATTGCCATACTCAATTTTAATTTTTGCACCCAATGCCTGCAGGTTAGGTGATTTGCCCAGCAGGCGTATCCGTATATACTCACTGTTTTTTTGTTGTTGCTGCAGCAGGTTATTTTTAAATACCGATGCTGAGTCGTTGATATTGTTTACCACATAATCCAGGTCGCCATCATTGTCCAAATCGGCATAGGCAGCACCATTAGAAAAAGTAGGTTGCGTTATACCCCACTGTGTTGTTAGGTTTTTAAAGGTGAGATTGCCATTGTTTTTAAACGCATAGTTGGTAAGCTTTACGGCTGGTATTTCTTGCAGTACCAGGTTTTTGGGTGCATAATTTTTGGTATTGCTGCGATAAGTGATAAAGTCATGATCGGTGATATCTTTTGGAAACCCGTTGGTGATGATAATATCCCTAAATCCGTCGTTATCAAAATCTGCCACCAGCGGTGCCCAGCTCCAGTCGGTAGCAGCAATATTGGCCATCCAGGCAATATCTGCAAACAAGGGATGTGGCTTGCTGCTATCTGTAAGTGGCGTATTGCCTACATTTAACTGCAAGGTATTGCGTACATACTGATATGTATAATTGTATTCTTTAGTGTTGATGTAAGCAGAATAGTTATTAGGGTTGAGCATCATTTTTTTACGATAGTTATCTTCTGGTAACATATCTACGGCTATAATATCCTGCAAGCCATCATTGTTAATATCTGCCACATCATTGCCCATTGCTGAAAAACTGGTATGCTTAAACCATGCTGCAGCCATATTGGTAAAATGTCCATTTTTTTCGTTGATGTATAATAAATCGTTGCTGATATAATCGTTGGTAACAAAAATATCGGGCCATCCGTCATTGTTAATATCGGTAATGTGTAGCCCAAGGCCATACCCTTCGGTGGTGATACCTGCCTGCGCTGACACATCGGTAAATACCGGGTGATTTAATTGATCGTTCCAATCATTTCGGTATAACCTATCGGTGCCCGGTGCGGTGCCATCGGTAACAATGGGGTGATATTTATTGGGATAAATATTGCCGCTTATTTCGTCGGCCAGCACATACAAGTCAAGGTCGCCATCGAGGTCGTAATCAAAAAAAGCAGCATTGGTAGTGTGGGTGGTATCTGCCAGCCCGTATGCAACAGCTTCGTTTTTAAACACTGGTACACCAGCACTATTAACGCCCTGGTTGATGTAAAAAATATTGGCTCGCCTTTCGGCCGCTTTATTAAAAGTTGCTGACACATATATATCAGGCAGTCCATCTTTATTAATATCCACCACGGCAATACCCGAGCACCACTTACCCTGCCCATCGGTATTGCTTTGTGCTGTTACATCGGTAAAAGCAAACCCACCTTTGTTAAGATACAAGCGATTGCTAACCATATTACCGGTAAAATAAATATCCTGCAATCCATCTGCATTAAAATCGGCGATGGCCACACCACCGCCATTGTATACATACTCGTTATCAAGAATATTTACAGAATCATTTTCGGTAATCCGGTTAGAAAAATGGATGCCGGATGCAGCCGGGGTAACTGATGTAAATAAAGCCTGTGGCTGGTTGCATGCCATAAGCCAGCACAGTAGCACTGGCCATACTTTTATAAGCAGGTTAATATGTTTAAGCAGGATTGTCATTTTAAATAAATGGGTATTGTGCAGGCAGTTGCATTTACTCTACTTCGCCGGCAATATTTAATACAATATCAGCGGGGTCGGTGTTGCAGGTAAGTGTAACGGTTCTGTTTTGTTTACCATTACGGCCCTTGGTATTAAAATATACTTTTACAGTGGTGAGTGCACCGGGTGGCACCATCTCTTTTGAGTAATCACTGGCCACACAATCGCAGGAGCCAGCGGCTTTATAAATAAATAATGGCTCAGCACCTGTGTTAGTAAGTGTAAAAGCATGCATCACTGTATCGCCTTCTTTTACTTTACCAAAGTTGTAATTACTGGCCGAAAGCTTTACCTGTGTAAAATACACTTCGCTTTTTTGAGCGGTAACCGGGCCGTTATACGTATCGGTTTGCGTGGGTGTTTTTTTATCAAACAACTGCATTTTTTCATCTGCTATAATTAGCACTGCTCCCACGAGTAAGCCTAAAAAAATAATTCTGAACCATGTTTTAGCAAACAATTTTTTCATTTGATACTTGTTTTATTTTTAGCAAATTCCATCAACTGCAGGGGCGCATTATTTTTTGCAAGCACAAGCACGGGCCTGTTGTTGATATTGATGATAGCGGCGTCTCTCACCTGGCCTCTTACCGCTAGTCCGCTGTTTACTGGCGGCACAACTTTGTAAGCATGTTTACCATTGCCTGATAGCAAGGTAACTGCAGCGGCATCCAGGCGGCCAATATCTGGTTTAATATCCCAAAAATTGCCGCCACAAATAATATCCAGGTTTCCATCTGTATCCACATCATATGGCAGCATGGTAAATACGGGGGCCACTTGCGCCATTGGCGGCAATGGCTGTAATTGAAATTGCAGCTGGCCCTTATTGATTAATACCGAACTGGCAAGCGTGGTAATGCTATGATGAGCCGATTGCTGTACCAACTGTTTACCCAGCACTTCTTCGGGTGTTTTGCCAGCATACTCTTTGTATAGTAAAAACTTCTTTTTAATAAAGGGTAGCTGTGCAGTAATATCACCTCTTGAGTGGTACAACCTGCTTTGGCCATCGGGCCAGTAATAACTGATTAATGCCTCGCTGGTGCCGTTGGCATCAAAATCGTTTACCAGCATTTCCATTGGTTTTTGTACCGATGCTTTAAACTGGGTGTTAAGCCCCCAGTTGCCCAATAAAAAATCTGTTTCGCCATTGTTATCCATATCAGCGGCGGTAATACAATTCCACAACCCGGATGAATTGGGTATGCTAACGGGTTGGGTTAGCCCGGCAGCGCTATTTAGGTAATAGGTTACCGGCATCCACTCACCCACCAATACTAAATCCTGGTAGCCATCCTTGTTAAGGTCGCTCCACACTGCATCGGTAACCATACCCGGCTCCTTTAAAAAACCAGGTGTAATATCTGTAAATGTGCCTTTATTATTTTTTAATAAATAACTACGGCCGGGCAAACCATATTTACCAGCAACAGCCCGGCCACCAATAAACACATCTGTAAAACCATCTTTATCAAAATCGGCGGTAGCCACGCAGGATGCGTTGGTAGATACGCCTTGCAATGTGGTTTTTGAAAAATCGCCCCTGCCATTGTTAAGGTATAATCTTGCCTGAAGTAAAGCGCTTCCCTGGTCGTACTGGTAGCCGCCCGATGCCACTAGCAAATCCATATCTGCATCATTGTCTACATCTAAAAAAGCGGCGCCTGCATCTTCCATTTCTATATCTGCTTCCAACGCTTTTTGTGGCAAGGCTTTTAAGCCTCTACTGCCTTGTAACAGTATTGTACCCGGCTGGCCAACTGCCCCGCCAATATACATATCTTCTTTTCCATCGTTATTGATATCCCCTGCTGCTAGTTTTGGGCCTTGTGTAGAGAGCATGTAGGGCAATAACAGTTCGGCATCAAAATCGGTATAGCGATTTTCTATATGCTCCACTGGTGAAAGCAATACGGTACTATTGTAAAAAATGGGTTGATGGCTTGCGGCGGTAGTATATTTTTTAGTGGCATCTTTTTCAAAAACAGTGATTGCTTTATCGGTTGGCAAATTGTATAACACCTGTAATGCCCCGCCTGGCCATATTACCTGCAGTGAGTCGATCTGCTTGCTGGTGCCTGTACCAAAAATAAGGTTGTTATCTACACAACTTTGAAAACTTCGTACGGGTATGTTTTGCAACACCTGCTTTTGGCCTCCTGCATAGCAATTTACCCAAGCTCCTGTACCAAAGGGATTTTTGCCATTGCCCCTGCAACTTATTTTTAAAAAATGGTTGCCTGTTTTTTGCGCTGCCTGGTTTTTATATACAAAGCAAGGTGCATTGATATTATTTACTACCAGGTCCATATCTCCATCATTGTCTAAATCGGCATAGGCTACGCCGTTACTAAACGATGGCTCACCAAGGCCTAAGGCTTGTGCGTTGTTTGCAAAGCTGTAATTGCGTTGGTTTACATAGGCGTAGTTTGACAACTTGTTAGAGGGGATATAGGGTAAAAAATCCCTAAAATCAAAACGCCCCTTTTCTGACACCAGTTTATTTACATTTTGTTTATTGGCCAAAAAGTCGGAAAAATCCATATCACTAATATCCCTGTAAACACCATTGCTGATGTAAATATCTTTATACCCATCATTATCAAAATCAAAAGAGAGGGCGCCCCAGCTCCAATCGGTAGCAGCAATGCCCGCCATAAATGCTGTTTCGCTAAATGTGCCATCGCCATTATTTAGCTGCAGTGCATTTTGTGGATATTGGTAGTGAAAGGAGTAGCGGTACTTCATGTTTTCAATATGATATTGCTCAAACCGGGTAAGCGTTTTTACCCGTTGCTCCGCTTCGGGCAGCATATCGGTAGTAACAATATCCATATGGCCATCGTTGTCAATATCTGCAATATCTGCCCCCATGCTGGATGAAGAGATGTGGCCAATACGCTGTGGCAGCTGGTCTGCAAAAGTGCCGTTTTGTTGATTGATGTAGAGGTAGTCTTTTTCGTAAAAGTCGTTGCTTACATAAATATCTGGATACATATCGCCGTTTACATCGCTAACGGATACGCCCAGCCCGTATGCAATTTTAGTACCGGCAATACCCGCCATTTCGCTTACATCAGTAAAGTGTCCTTCATCATTACGCATTAGTTTATGGCCACCGAGTGTATCCCGTACTTTTCTTACTTCTTCCAAATCAAATTTGCGTACATCTACAAAGCTGTTGTTGAGGATATAACAATCCAAATCGCCATCCAAATCGTAATCAAAAAAAGATACATGGGTGGTATATCCCGGATCGTTTAGCCCATACGCTTTAGCAGCTTCTTTAAAAGTATTGTTATGCTGGTTGATGTATAATTCGTTTTCTTTATTATCACCTTTTATATCGCCGCTGTTGCATACATATATATCGAGCCAACCATCTGCATTTACATCTGCCATGGTTACCCCGGTACGCCAACCCCGTTTGCTTTTGATGCCGGTGCTGGCTGTAATATCTGTAAAAGAAAAATTGCCTTTATTAAGATAGAGTTTGCTTTCGCCAAGGTTAGCCGTTAAAAACACATCTATCAGCCCATCGTTATTTATATCGCCGGTAGCTACACCGCCACCATTATAAAAGTTACGGTAAGTAAGTATGTTGTATTCGGCGCCATCTTGTACGTTGTTTGAAAAATCAATACCTGTAACAGCCGCATCCATTTTTAAAAAAAGTGCATCTGCAGGCGGTGTGTATGTGTTGTTATTACTGTTACAGGCGGCTACTGCCAGCAATAGTAAGCAAGCGGCTATGGTTTTTGGCATAGATAACATGGTGGTACTTAAAGGTAGCGTGTATGTTTTTAACATAGCTTAAAAAATACAATACGTATGCAAGAAAAAATGCAAAAGGGACACTGTTGCTGCACAGTGCCCCGTATTTGCTTGGTTGCTTGCTAAGAGAAAGTTTTAATACCCGTCATTTTGCTTTAGCTGTGCTGTACCATCAATTTTGCTTAAATCGATTTCAACACTTGGCAAAGGATAGTATTTTAATTTTGTTGCGTTAAATGGTTGGGCAGCCGCATACAAGGATACACGCCTTGTTTTTTCTACCTCTACAAAATTTACGATGGTTTGTAAATCGTTCCACCGGCGCAGGTCAAAAAAGCGGTAACCTTCCATGGCCAACTCCAGCCTTCTCTCCCATCTTACTGCCTGCCTTGCCTCGGCCTGGCTGGCAAAGTTTTGATACAGGCCAATTTTATATTTAGTACCATTTACAGTACCTGTTCCGCCTGTTAAAGATTGGGCTATAGTAGCCTCGCTGGTACCTGCACCTTGTACAAATTTGCCGGCTCTTTCCCTTACCTGGTTGATGTAGTCTTTTGCTTTAGCCAGGTTGCCGTTTGTTTCAATTTCGCATTCGGCAGCCATTAACAATACATCTGAATACCTGATAAATGGAATATCAATAGCATTGGGTGCCGATGACCAACCACTTGCTGTAGAAAGTGTATTACGCTGTGCGGCATGAAACACATTTTTCTTACCTGTAAAATTTCCGCAGTAGCTGGCATCTCTTATCCAGCTGCTTTGTTGTGGCCCCCAATCTAAAAATGGTACATCGGGGCGGCCTGCTGTCCAATCTAACCGGGGATCTACAAAATCGGTACCGGGTGCATAGTTATTGTTATTAAAAGTGCTAAACAGTGGCAAGCCAGTTGTTTCGTCTGTTTTAAATGCATTTACAAGGTTTTGAGATGGCTGGTGAAAACCGCAGCATTGCGTTACAGGAGCATTACCATGCGGAAAATTTAACCGATCGCCCCAGTTACCATTGGCCGACTCGCCAGCGCCATCATTTACCGATGCTTTGTAAGCAAAAATCATTTCGGTATTGTTTTGCTTGGATGCATCAAAATTGTCGTGAAAATTATTTACCAATGCATATTTACCACTGTTGATAACAGCCTCCAGCAAAGGTTTTGCTTCGGCATATTTACCTACAAACATATATGCCCTTGCCAGGTAAGCCTGTGCCGCACCTTTGGTAGCCCTGCCAGATGCAGTGCTGCTTACTTCCGCCAGCCCATCAATGGCTTCTTTAAAATCTGCTTCAATTTTTGGAAAAATATCTACATCATTTTTTTGACGGTACTCGGTAGTGCCTTCATCAATATATGGTACATTAATCCACATTTTATAAGCATCAAAATAATAGTGTGCCCGTAAAAATTTAGCCTCACCCATTAACTGTTTTTTTTCTGCATCTGTTAAATCGGTGGCATTGTTTAACAGCCTGATGGATACATTGGTTTTACCTACACCGGCATAGCATTGCTGAAATTTAGCCCGGTAGTAAGGATCGTCTGCCACCCACTCGTAACGGTTTACTCTTTCTACACCAAACTGATCGTTGGGCTGTGAGCCGGGGTAAGCATCGTCTGATGCTACGCTACCCCATATCCAGTTGCTGCCTGCTACTGGCCAGGGATTACCAGCCGCATTATTCCATCCATTATCAGACCATCCATCGAGCATGGCATAAGCAGCAATGATAGTGGTGTTAATACCTTTGGCGTTGGCCAGCGAAATTTCGTTAAACGAGCCTTGCGGCGGCCTGTCTAAAAACGATTTTTTGCAGGCAAATATGGTAAACCCCAGTAGTAAGGTGCCTAGTATTGTTGTTAGTTTATTTTTCATACTTAATTAAATTTTTGTTTTAGAAGCTAAGGTTAACGCCTGCACTTAATACTCTTGAATTAGGATAGTTACCTCCATCAATTCCAAAATAAGCATCTGGCGCATTACCGCTGGAACGGGTGCCCAATGCAGGATCTAACCCGCCGTAATTGGTGATGGTAAACAGGTTTTGAGCTTGCAGGTATATTCTTAAATTGCTAATCTTATACCGGTTGAGCATTTTTGATGGCAGGCGATAACCAAGCTGCATTACTTTACACCGAACATAGGAGCCATCTTCTACATAATAGCTGCTGGGTACATTGCTGTAGGTATCCCTGTTATCCAGCAAAGGCAGTTTGGCGTTGGTATTTTGAGGTGTCCACGAATCAAACAACATCCGCTCAGATCGATTGCCATTAAATACATTAAAATCGGTAAAATAGCGGGTGTAATTAAAAATATCGTTACCCTGTGTACCCTGCAAAAACATTGAGAAATCGAAGCCCCTGTAGTTAGCTGCCAGGTTAAAACCAAATACAAATGATGGGTTAGGGTTGCCTATTACGCCTTTATCATTATCATCAATTTTTTTATCGCCATTAATGTCTTTCCATTTAAACCTGCCTACAGCAGCACCTGCCTGAGTAGAGGCTGCGGCTTCTGCAGCGGTTTGAAAAAATCCATCCTGTGTATAGCCATAAAAAGTACTAACAGGGTGGCCAATTTCGTGCCTGATTAATGGACCAACCCTTGACTCTACACCACCGGGGAAGAAAGAGTTAAGCCCAAGGTCTTTTGCTAAATCAACAATTTGGTTTTTATTGTGTGTGAAATTTAATCCAACACTGTATTCAAAATCTTTATGAATACGATCTTTCCAGGTAGCACTAAACTCGATGCCTTTATTAGAGATGCTGCCCAGGTTTTCGTAAGGCGTAGTTACATCGTAAGGGAATGTGCCCGGAAACTGCCTGTTAAACAAAAAGTCTTTATTTTTTCTGCTATAAACATCTACTGATAAATCGAGCCTGTTGCTGGCGATAAGAGCGTCTAAACCAACATTCCACTGGCTTTGAGTTTCCCATTTTAAATTGGGGTTACCCAGTGAGGTGGCGGTGTAGCCTGTAACAGTAGAGGTGTTGCTGCCGTTGATATCGTAAAAAGTAGTACCAGCGCCACCACCAAAGGCAGAGTAGGCCCTAAATCCATCAATTTGATCGTTACCGGTAGTACCATAAGCAGCTCTTAATTTAAGATTGCTTACACCTTGTACACCTTGCATAAACCCTTCTTGCGAAATATTCCAGGCAACACCCACACCACCAAATGTGCCGCCTTTTAGCACAGGAAAGATGGAGCTTTCATCCCGGCGTATGGTGGCGTTAATGAGGTACTTTCCATTATAGCTATATTCTAATCTGCCCATATAACTTTCTTTAGCAGGGCCGGGGCCGCCAAAGCTGTTTACATTCCTGGTAGCAGGATCTGCCAATCCAGAATTAAGATACCACAACGAAGTGTTTTCGATAAAATAGTTACTTAACGAACCGTTGATACCACGGAAATTATTGAGCTGTGCCTCGTGTAATGCAGTAAGCTTTACACCATGGTTACCAAATTGGTTATCGTAATTTAATTGCTCGGAGAGTACCCATGACTGGTAGCGCTGTGTTTCTTCAAAAAAACCATTGGCGCCCCTTGGTTCGTTAGCCTCCGGATCTACAAACGTAAAGCGCTTACTAAAGTTGGTACCTGTATTGATACCAAAATTTACCCGTGCAGAGAAATGATTTAAAAACCTGATATCGGCAAATACATTACCAGCCAGTTTAAAATATTCTCCCCGGTTATTTCTGCCGCGGTACAACTCAGCTAAACCATTGCGGCCGTTACCAAAACCTGCCTTGGTACCACCCCAATTGCCACCCTCGTCATATACAGGTACAATGGGCTGCATTTTTAAAATGCCGGATACCAATATGTTTTGTTCGGATTGATTACCGCTAGGCTGGCCAACGCTATTAGAAAAACCAACAGATATATTTTCGCCAAGGGTTAATCCCTTTACTTTAAACTCGGTATTGGCCCTTACAGTATACCTTCTAAAATCGGTATAACGCATGGTGCCCTCCTGGTTAAAATAGTTGAAACTAAAAAAGTATTTACCCTTATCGTTACCACCAGAAGCACTAATATTTTGCTCCATAATAGGCGCTGTACGCATTACCGCATCCCACCAATTGGTACCTTGTTTGTTGGCACGCATGATAAGGTTGTTGGGATAATTATATACCCCTGGGTTTACAGGTTGGCCAGCAGATGATGGCAATGGATTAACATACTCGGGCAATACTGGCGAAGGGCCAATGCCATAAGTACGGGCTACAATTGATGTAGGATCACTTTGTGGCCACTGGCCTGCATTGTTGTATAATTGATAAGTAAGATCGGCATACTGCTGAGATGATTTAATCATAAAATCGTCGTATCCCTTTACAGCCTGCTGGGTGCCATAATAACCACTGTACTCAATTTTAGGTTGACCTGCTTTTCCTTTTTTAGTAGTGATGATGATTACTCCATTGGTAGAACCAATACCATAAGATGATAGCGTAGCCGCATCTTTTAATATCTGTATAGATTCGATATCATTTGGATTGATATCATTAAAATAAGCACCACGTGTTTGCAGCCCGTCAATTACAACTAATGGATCACCACCACCCGAAGTAAAGGTAGATATACCCCTGATACGTACCGAAGCACCATCGCCTGCTGCGCCTGATGTGGTAACCTGTATGCCAGAAGCCCGGCCTTCTAACTGCTGTGCAAAAGAAGGCGCCGCCACTTTGGTAAGGTCGGCCGTTTTGATAATTGAAACCGCCCCGGTAAGATCTTTTTTCTTTTGTGTGGTATAGCCGGTTACGTATACTTCTTCCAGTGAGTTGGCACTTGCAGTAAGCGATATAGCCAGGTTAGCCTGGTCGGTAACTTTAATTTCTTTAGTAGCATAGCTTACTGAAGAAACAACAAGTGTAGAATTGGTTTTGGGTAAGGTGATGGAAAATGTACCATCGGGAGATGAAACAGTGGCAATATTGGTGCCCTTTACCGAAATGGTAGCGCCAGACAATGGCCCGTTGTTGTCTTTAACAACACCCACCACCGTTTTTTGGGCATATCCCACAGAAAAAACAAATAGAGAGACTGATAATAATAGCAGTCGCAAGACAGATGATTTAGGCATAAGCGGTTGTTTTAGTTTTTAAAAAGCTTTTATCTGTATTTAGCATTGCATCTATATACTAAATGCATTGCTTTTGGATACACAAAACATTACCACCCGAGCACCTGCAACCAATAGCAAGCGTCGATAAACATTGCATCAACGAGATTTAATAAAGCAGCATTTTTACAGAAAGGAGATAGCAATCAATCAGTGTAAAAGCTACAATACAATCAATGTTTGTATCAAATGTTTTTTAATGGTTAAGAAAAGCTCTTTGCAAGACAACCTAACAGAACCAAATTAATTTTAAAAAAAGTTTTAGATGAAATGATGACCAGCACAGGCATTGGAGCAGCAAAAAAATTCCATTGGCAAAACAGTGTCAGCAATCATTAGTTATACAGCAATCAAATAACAGCGTAAAAGTACACTACCAACAGCCCCCGGTACAACTGTTATTTATAAAAAAATATCCACTATCTTATCAATAAAAAGAACAAATACCATTTAAATGTGATAATATGAAAGCTATATTACATAAGCTTTGTTTTAGCTAATATTATATAGCTACTTTACCTGCATACTATCAACCCATACAAAACATCATCTACCTCAATGATTTTTTAATGCAGCTATTTACTTACACAATTATACTTATCCGAATGAATATGCAGTTATACAAACCATTTGTATTACATAAGTGTGTAATGCATTTTATAAAACTTGCAAAAAAACAGGCTGGTACCTGCCTCCATACAATACCATTTTTTTATTACAACAGACTTGTAATACTTATTTAGTAGGGATTAATTTTTAGCTTGTAAAGGGTTTCATCAAACAGCTTGCTAAAACAACTAATTAGCAATATCCAATAAAAAAAAGGGGTAAGGCACTATAGCTTATCGCCGACTAATCGTTACAATTATTTACCACTACACTTGCTTTTTATAGCCGATTTTACCTACCTCTTTTAACAAATATAAAAATAAAATCAAAAACCGCAATCGATTGCATTATTTTTTATTTAATCAACGCCAAAACTGGCTATCAGGCATGCCCCATAAAATAACACTGAGTGGCAGCGTGGGCTGAAATAAAATCTAAACTATTGATTATAAAACAATTGAAACTTTAGCTATTTCCAAATACTCCAATATTATTGTAGCAATGAATAATAGTAAAATACAACGGATTGCAAAAAACTGGGTGTAAATGGCAAAAATCAAGGAATTTATAGAACGCTTTTTTTGCACAAAAATCTTGCGCTGCCGTATGTAATAGCAATAGCGGCCATACAAATGCGGTAGCCATGCCTTTAAAAAAGCAAATAGGTGGCTTGTAAATCATGCAAGAAGATACATGCTGGCTTAACAAATAAGTAGGAGTAATTAAATGAGGTGGTTACTAAAATCGCCTACTTTTTCGCAGCAAACCTGCTCCATTACCTGCTTTAACTGGGTTTTTAGCAAGCCAATTGCATGGCTGCCTCCCTCATTACCGAGCGCTGCCACGCTGTACATAAAGGAGCGCCCTAAAAAAGTAAACGCTGCACCGGCTGCCAGCGTACGGGCCACATCCGGACCAGAGCGAATGCCACTATCCATCATCACTTTTATCGACTGGCTGTATTGTTGAGCAATCGGATCAAGCGATTTTATTGCAGACTGTCCTGCATCCAGCTGGCGGCCGCCATGGTTTGACACTATTACACCATCAAGGCCAAGACGAATGGCCATTTCTGTATCTGCTGTAGTGGCTACGCCCTTTAACACCAGCTTGCCTTTCCATTTATCTCTTATTGGTTTTATCTTTTCTTCGTTTAGCCTGCCAGCAAACGTTTTATTCATAAACTGGCCCAGTTGTTTCATATTAAGGCCGCTGGGCATGTAAGGTTTTAAAGTAGCAAAGCCAGGTGTACCGTGGTACAGTGTTTTAAGAGCCCACGCTGGCTTGGTCATAATTTGTAACATATTATTAAGCGTCATACGGGGAGGCATGGCAAGGCCATTTTTAATATCCCTTGGCCTAAAACCAAAAAAAGGCACATCGCATAAAAGCACTAAAACAGGATAGCCCGAAGCCTCCAGCCGGCAAAGAATATCATCCCTTAGGCTATTGTCAGCTGGGTGATATAACTGGTACCAGGCACGCCCTTGTGTAATTTCACTTATTTTTTCGATGCTGGAGGTGGTAACGGTACTAAGTATAAAAGGCACATTATGCTCAAACGCTGCACGGGCCAGTATTTCGGGTGAGTTTGGCCAAATAAGCCCTTGTAAACCTACTGGGGCAATACCAAATGGGGCATCGTATACATGGCCAAACAATTCGGTAGCAAGGCTAGCGCCCTGGTGACGGGTTAGATAGTAAGGGGCTAATTCTATTGCCCTTAACTCTGCAGTGTTTTTATGCAAGTTTACATCTTCGTTACAGCCTCCATCTAAATATTCAAATGCAAAACGGGGTATTTTTTGTTTGGCTTTATTTCTGAGGTCGTCAAAAGATGGATAGTTGCTGTTATATGCCCAAGTCATGTTTGAATATTTTTTATTGCTTTAACCTTATTGTATCAAAGGCGCTGGTTTTACTTAATATCTTTTCAATCGGTACCAATATAAACTTTCTACAACAAAAAAAGTAAGTAGTATTATAAGTAAAGGTGGCTTTACGGCTATATAACACTGTTAGTAGTGTATCATCTTAAAAAAACGGATGCTTTTGGCGCATAAGAATTATGTGATACAATGCCAGAAATCAATAATTAAAACACTTATGCCGTTTTTTATGTAAGTCAAATTAATTTTCTACTACCCAGGCTTCAACAGAACAATTGTTGAGTGGATATAAACAAACATATATGAATGCTAGCCGCAACATAGGTTGTTGTTTAGTATCATTTAATGTATATATAAAATTTTTTGAAGCCTGTTGAGTTTTTAAAAACAGATACTCAAAATTAGCGGTACCCTATACCTTGGCCACAGTAAAAAGTACCGGCAATAAAAAATGGCCACCTGTAACAAGTGACCATTGCTGTTTGGTAGCCCCGACAAGAATCGAACTTGTATCTAAA
>JBDKJT010000113.1:0-11433 GCA_039796475.1 Bacteroidota bacterium
TTTTTCCACAATTGGGGCATCTAAAAAAGTATGAGTGTGCCCGCCAATCACCAGGTCGATATGTTCCGATTCTTTCGCAAGGATAACATCGCACATGCGGTTATTATCCTCTTTATACTTATACCCCAAATGGCTCAGGCAAATCACCATATCGCACCCATGTTGTTTTTTTAACATCTCAGCCACCCTGCTTGCATTGGATACAGGATCCAGGTAACTGGTTTTTCCATACAGGTTTTCTGGCACCAGCCCTTTTACTTCTATCCCCACGCCAGTAACTCCAATTTTTAGTTTACCCTTTTTATATATTTTATAGGGTGCATATTTATGTTCCATCGCAGTACCACTAAAATCATAATTACACATTAGTATCGGAAATTTAGCATGCTCCAGCTGCAGCGCAAAATTTTCTATACCGCCATCAAAATCATGATTACCCATAATAGCGGCATCATACTGCATGGCAGCCATTGCTTTCATCTCTGGCTCGCCTTTATATATATTAAAAAAAGGTGTACCCTGAAAAATGTCGCCTGCATCCAGCAACAATACATGCTCCTCTTCGCTGCGTATTTTATCAATGATTGCTGCCCTTGCTGCCACGCCCCCCAGGCCCTGGTTTCGGCTGCCATCCATTGCAAAAGGCTCCAGCCGGCTATGCACATCGTTGGTATGCAGTATGGTTAGCCTGGTAATAGCTGTGGCAGGCTGTGCCCAAAAACTACCCGGTGCTAACAACGCTCCTGCAGCAAGTGATGATTGTTGTATAAATTTTCTTCTATTCTGCATTGGTTACCCTGTTTTGTATGGTGGCTGTAATTTTTTTTCCCTGCCGGTGCTGCCTGCTGAAATAATCAATCAGTGCATCTCTAAACAGGTAGCCATTGTTTTGTTGTGGGATGCTTTTTAGCATGGCACAATCATCGCCGCCATTTGCCACATAATCTACCAGTGCTATGGTATATGTTTTATCAGGCTGTAAGGCTGCACTGTTAATAGTTACCCCAGCCGCTTTTTTATTATTGATTTGATAGCTTACCCCTGCACAAGGCCAACCACCACGGCCGGCAATATGATCTAAAAAAGTTTGCAATACTTCTCCCTTAAGTGCCAGCAATACAATAATATTATCAAAGGGAGACATTTCAAAAACCTTACCCCTGGTGATATCACCTGCTGGTAGCGATGGCAAACGAATACCTCCATAGTTTACAAATGAGGCGTCCACCTGCTGCTGGTATTTTTCGCTGGCCATCGCCAGCATAGCATCTGCCAGCAGGTTACCCAGGGTACTTTCTGGCTGTCGTTTATCCATGCTAATGGCTGCTATAGCCACTACATCATTCATACTGCGATGCACACTATCGGCATAAGGTAGCAGCAGTTGGTCGATGGCATTATTGCTAGCAGCTGCTGGTTTTATTCGATAGCTGCTATATTGTACCGATTGACTTTGGTAGCTACGGCTGCACGACGCTGCCAGCAAACTATATAAAAAAAATATAAGCAAAATTTTACGCATCTGTGGTATTTATAACAGCAAGTAAGGTAGCCATTTTTCTTATTCACCCGGCAAAAACAAACACGGAAATTTTTGTGCACAAATAACCCTATTTTTACCCCTTAATTTTAAATTATGAGTTACGAATTATCGGGCAAGCTGGTTGCCAAATATGATACAGTGCAACGTACCGCCACTTTTAAAACAAGGGAATTTGTGGTAGAAAAAACAGAAGATATTGGAGGACGCAGCATCACCAACTTTGCCAAATTTCAATGTGTGCAAGATAAAACCAGTATGATAGACCGGGTAAATGTTGGCGACGATGTAAAAGTGCATTTTAATATAAAGGGTACCAAGTGGGAAAAGAATGGTACTATCAATTATATTACCAACCTGGATGCCTGGCGGATTGAGCAGGTGTTACAAACGGGCGCCGATCGTACTGCTACAGATGCTGAATACATGGAGCCATTAGATACTTTTTCTGCAACGCCGCCAGATGTTATAGACGACTTACCGTTTTAACCTGGCCAGCTTACCATTATTATTATAGATTTTTTTAAGTTTTTAGGATAACCACCTGACACTATGCAACAAAAAATCGTTCTTCGCTTATTACCGCAGCAAGCGGCAGATGATGCTGCCATAAAAAATGCTATTGCCCAAGCCATCTCAAAAAAACCGGCTGCTGTTACTGGCTTTCACATCCTAAAAAAATCGATTGACGCCCGGGGCAAAACGATTTGGATCAACCTTACCGTTCATGCATTTATTGATGAGCCCTTCACCACCAGAAATATTCAGCAATTTAATTTTAAAGATGTAAGGCTTGCTGCTCAAAAAACCGTAATAGTTGGTGCCGGACCGGCAGGACTTTTTGCCGCCCTGCAACTGATTGAGCTGGGCATACAACCCATTTTGCTAGAGCGAGGAAAAGATGTACGCAGCAGAAGAAGAGACCTTGCCTCACTGAATAAACAAGGCATTGTAAATCCCGAAAGCAATTATTGCTTTGGCGAGGGTGGGGCCGGCACTTATAGCGATGGCAAATTATATACCCGTAGTAATAAACGTGGAGACATCGATCGTATACTTAACCTGTTTGTGCACTTTGGTGCAGAAGAAAAAATTTTATACGAAGCCCATCCACATATAGGCACCAATAAGCTTCCGCATATTATTACCGCCATGCGCCAAACAATTGAAGATTGCGGGGGTATTTTTTTATTTGACGAAAAAGTAACTGGCTTTGTTATCAGCAATAATACAATGCAAGCCGTTACCACAGCATCCGGCAACCGGTTTGCAGCCGATGCCTTTATATTGGCTACCGGCCACTCAGCCCGTGATATATTTGAGCTACTGCAGCAGCAAAACCTGTTGATAGAAGCCAAGCCCTTTGCACTAGGTGTACGGGTAGAGCATCCACAACAACTAATTGATAGCGTACAATACCACTGCCCAGTACCCGCCAATGCTGGCAAAGATGTACTCAGCCGGCCTGCCGACCTTCCACCGGCGGCCTACAGCCTGGTACAGCAGGTAAACGACCGGGGCGTATTTTCGTTTTGCATGTGCCCCGGCGGCATCATTGCGCCGGCAGCTACAGCCCCCGGCGAGTTGGTTGTAAACGGCTGGAGCCCCAGCAAACGCAACAACCCTTATGCCAACAGTGGCATGGTGGTAAGCGTAGGTGTGCAAGATGCCCTGCAGCAATTAAAAAAGCAAGCAAAAAGCAATGGCCACACCCACTCATCCATTACTGAAAACAACCCACTATTAATGATGCAGTTTCAGCAGATGGTAGAGCAGCAATGCTATCATGCAGGCGGAGGCTTACTGGTGGCCCCGGCACAACGCATGACAGATTTTAGTATAAAAAAACACTCGGCCACCCTGCCGCCCTGCAGTTACCAGCCGGGCCTGCAGGCTGTACAGCTACACGAAGTATTACCCGGCTTTGTGTACGATTGCCTGGCAAAGGGTTTCCAGGCATTTGGCAAAAAAATGAAAGGTTATTATACCAGCGATGCTGTAGTGGTAGCCACAGAAAGCCGCACTTCTTCACCCGTACGCATACCCCGTAATGCAGATAGCCTAACCCACCCGCAGGTAACCAACTTATATCCCTGCGGCGAAGGTGCCGGTTATGCCGGCGGTATTGTAAGCGCCGCCATGGATGGAGAACGAATTGCGTTACAAATTGCAGCAGTTATTTTATAACCAACAAAAAACTCCGCTTGTAACAGTTGGCTCTGGCTGCAACTAATATATAACAGCAAGGGTAACCGCTTGTAAAATCTTTTAATAGCAATAACAGCTCAATTAAAAATTTCGCTAATCTTACATTCTAATTATACTAGATATATGAACATTTTAGAACTAAAGGAACTACGTAAGTATTTTGCCAATCAAAAAGCCGTTGATGGCATTAGCCTGCAAATAAAACAAGGCAGCATCTTTGGCTTGCTGGGCCCAAACGGGGCTGGCAAAACCACTTTACTGCGAATGATAACCGGTATTTTTTATCCCGATGAAGGAGAAATTATTTTTGATGGTAAAAAATTTGATCCCATTAACGACATCCGTTACATCGGCTATATGCCCGAGGAAAGAGGCCTTTACAAAAAAATGAAGATTGGCGAACAGGCTTTGTACCTGGCCCAGTTAAAAGGGCTTAGCAAAGCTGATGCCATGCATAAAATTAAAGAATGGTTTGTACGGTTTGAAATGCAAAGCTGGTGGAATAAAAAAGTAGAAGACCTAAGCAAGGGCATGCAGCAAAAATTGCAATTTGTAACCACCGTGTTACATGAGCCCAAATTGATTATACTGGATGAACCCTTTAGCGGCCTGGACCCCGTAAACTCCAACCTGATAAAGGATGAAATTTACAGGCTGGCACAAAACGGCTGCACCATCATATTTAGCACACATCGTATGGAGCAGGTAGAGGAAATTTGCGACCAGATTGTACTGGTAAACAAAGGCCACAAAATACTGGATGGCACCGTTAATGAGGTAAAACAACAATACAAAGAAAACCTCTTTGAAGTAGGTGTAAAAACAGATGCTCATCACTTGATGACCTATATTTTTGAAGTGGTAAAACACCAACCAGAAAAACTGTTACTAAAATTACAGCACGACAGCACACCCAATGATGTGCTAAAGTTTTTTATCAACCAGGATATACCAATCAACTCTTTTACCGAAGTGCTGCCATCCTTAAATGATATATTTATTAAACTGGTAGAAGGCACACCACAAGCCAGGCAATTTGAAAAAATATAACCGCCATTAAAAACACAACAGGCCCGGCAGAGATGCAGTGTAAACAAAACAACCGTCTGCTATCGCCTGGCAACTACCATTACCACACAAATATTTAATATGAATAAAATTGGATTGATATTAAAAAGAGAATACATTACCCGGGTAAGAAATAAAACTTTTTTACTGTCTACTTTTTTGCTGCCCATTGTAATGATCTTGTTTATTTTTGGCAGCGCTTTTTTTGCAATGTCTAATAAAGACAATTTAAAAAAAGTAGCGGTAATTAACGACCCCGGCTATTTTAAAGACAACCTTAAATCAGACTCCCTAAAGCTGCAATTTGATTTTATTAGCGGGGTAGATAGCAGCACCTTTAAAGCCAAAGGATATGATGCTGTGCTAAACCTTAACAACGATAGCAGCGCCAGAAAATTTACCATACACTCCGTAAAACAATTGGGGCTGGATACAAAACGAAAAATTGAAGACCGCCTTGATAATGCTTACGAAACTTACCAGCTACAAAAAAAAGGTATCGAAAAAAAGATATTAGACAGCATTAGCAAACAAGCCAACGGAGCCTTTACCATTGAAAACCGGTTAACCAGCACAGATGGCAAATCGCAGGAAGTAAATGCTGCCGTTAATTACGGGGTGGGTTTTGGCAGTGGCATCCTTATATATATTACCATGTTTATTTTTGGCGCCATGGTAATGCGTGGCGTGATGGAAGAAAAAACAAACCGCATTGCCGAGGTGATGGTAAGCAGTGTAAAGCCCTTTGAGCTGATGATGGGCAAAATACTGGGCATAGCATTGGTAGGGCTTACCCAGCTTGGCTTATGGATGATACTCATTTTTACACTTTCATCCGTAGCCTCCGCATTATTACCACACGAAATGGTACAGCAGGCAGCAGAGGCTAATAAAGCAGTGCCAGTAGGTGGTGCTGCTAATATGGAGTCGGCCACTAAATTTCTTGAAATACAAAAAAGTTTTAGCAGCGTAAACTGGCCACTGGTACTAAGCTGTTTTGCTTTTTATTTTTTAGGTGGCTACTTGTTTTACGCATCCTTGTTTGCCGCCATTGGCAGCGTTATCAACGAAGATCCGCAAGAGGCACAATCTTTAATGTTGCCCATTACCATGCCCATCATTTTTGGCTTTATCATACTCAGCAGTAATATGAATACACCCGACAGCCCCGTAATGGTTTGGGCAAGCATGATACCCTTTACCTCCCCCATTGTAATGATGGGCCGTATACCCAGTGGCGTACCCTGGTACCAGTTACTGGCATCCATGGCATTGCTGGTAGCCGGATTTATTTTTACTACCTGGCTGGCCGGAAAAATTTACCGTACTGGCATTTTAATGTATGGCAAAAAAGCCAGCTGGAAAGAAATGATTAAATGGGCTTTTAGAAAAGCATAAATCAGCTTCATATTTTCAACAAAAAAGCACAGGCATCATCCTGTGCTTTTTTGTTGCCTGATTTATAGCAAAAAAAATTGTGACTACAATCATAATGCGCTATCAAACGCCAGCCTAAATTTGCAGCATACTTGAAACCTGTTGTACTATATCAACAATTGGTGCTGTTAATGTTAACCACCGCATTTTTAACCCAAACATTTAGTAAGGGTTTTATAATTGCCGATTATTATAGCAATATGGCCGCCTATGCCAAAAACTGTGTAAACAAGGCCAGGCCTATGTTGCATTGTAATGGCAAATGCCAGCTTATGAAAAAACTGCAGCAACAGCAAGACGATCAGCAAGACAAAGCAGCCCAATGGGGCAATTTAAAATCGGAGGTACTTTCTACTAAATCATTTTATCCATCACTCAGCAAACCAGCCTTTACTATTAGCAGTTCTGTAAAAAACGGAGCCCCCATTTCGGTAAAAATTACCGATCGCAGTTATGGCTGTTTTCATCCACCGCAGGTATAATTTTTACTGTTACGCATAAGCATCCGCTATTACCTGGTGGATGTAATTCATATGCTGTAACACTACTATGGTTGTAATATCTAATCACTAGTTAAGGGTAATACCATCAGTGCCACACCGGCACAGAGCAGCAATTTGCAGGTATGCAAATGCTGGTTAGCACCCTATTGTATCATCATTTGCCCCAAGGCACAAAAATTATATCAATGAAAAAAATAGTACTTAGCCTGGCAGCAATGTTTTTGCTGGCTGCTCTTCAGGCACAACCCATACAAGGAAAAATATTTGATGCAGATACCAAAGAGCCATTGGCCAATGCCACTATAAAAAATGGCAATAGCATATTGTTATCAGGGCCAGATGGCAGTTTTAATATCAACAGCAATAGCCAGGAAATTGAAGTGTCGTTTACCGGCTACCTGCCACAAAAAGTGAAGGCTACTAATAACAGCTACCAGGTAGCACTACACAGGCAAGCCAATTATTTGCAAGATGTGGTAGTTACCGCCAACAGGGATATGATTAAAAGGATACAAGCACCTGTAGCCATCGCCAGCATCAGCAGTAAAACCATTAACGAAACAAAGGCCACCACTATCGATCAATTAATAAATAAAAGCAGCGGTGTATATATGGTTAACCTCGGTAATGAGCAGCATGCAATGGGTATCCGTCAGCCATTGGGCACCCGAAGTTTGTTTTTATACCTCGAGGATGGTATACCCGTTCGTACTTCTGGTGTATTTAACCACAATGCATTAATGGAGATGAACATGGCAGCAGTAAAAACAATAGAGGTAATAAAAGGCCCGGGCAGCAGCTTATACGGCGGCGAGGCCATAGGCGGCGTGGTAAATATGCTAACACAATCGCCAACGGCTATCCCAACAGCACGTATCAGCACACAGCTTAACAACATCGGCTATAAACGGGCCGACCTGCAAACAGGCTTTACAAAAGGCAGATGGGGTGTAATGCTTAGCGGTTATTATGCCAGTCGTAATAATGGTTTTATAGAATTTACCGATTTTCATAAAGCCATTGCCACCGCCCGGGTAGATTATCGCTTTGGCCCTAAAACAAGATTAGAAAACAGTTTTACCTGGATGGATTATTACAGTGACATGACTGGCAGTGTAGACAGTGCCATGTTTGCCAACCAACTTTTTACCAGCCAGCAAACATTTACCTATCGCAAAGCCAATAGTATACGCCACCGCAGCACACTGCTGCATGAATGGAGCAGCAACAGCAAAACAATCTTGCATGCAGTATACCGCAACAATAGTTTAGATCAAAACCCCTCTTACCGCATACGGGATGATTATAGAAAACAAGGCAGCAGCTATGTTGGCCAAAAAGACCTGGCACATGGCGAAATCAATAACAACTCTTTTAAAAGCTATGTATTGATTGCACAACACCGCCAAAGATTTAACTGGCTCAACAGCACATTTATTGCCGGGCTAACAGCAGACGCCAGCCCCAATACAGCTGTGGCCAATTATATCAAAATAAAAAAAGACAGCATTGCCAATAAATACATCAGCTATCAAAACAGGCCCGATAGTATGCTGGTAAATTACCGTACCGGTATTACCAACTTGGCGGCGTTTACCAACTTTGAGTTTTCGCCCTCAGCACAATTGAGGGTGGTGGCCTCCCTGCGCTACGATGCATTTAAGTATCGCTACAATAATTACCTCTCCGCATCTGCCGTAAGTGGCGCTGCCGATACCATCAGCAACTTTAATAAGCTAAGTCCCAAACTGGGCATTACATATAATTTTGGCAACAACCGGGGTATGTATGCCAACTATAGCCAGGGCTTTGTGCCACCGCAGGTTTCAGAGTTATACCGTGCGGTTAAAATACCCTCCTTACAACCAGCTGTATTTACCAATTACGAGTTAGGAGCATGGGCCATTATCATAAAAGATAAACTAACTGCCGATATAAGTATCTACCGGCTCCAAGGCAAAAACGCCATTATATCCGTAAGGTATGAGGATGGTACTTTTGGCAATGCCAATGCCGGCGCCACTTTGCACCAGGGTATTGAGGTGGGCTTTACCGCTACACCCACCAAAACATTGCAACTGCGTTTTAACGGATCATACAACAAACACCAGTTTAAAAACTACATAGAAAAAGGCGTAAAGTATAATGGCAACAGCATCAATAATGCACCCGCCTGGATGCACAATACCGAAATAACATACCGCCCTTTATTTATCAAAGGGCTCCGCCTTGCAGCCGAATGGCAAAAAATGTGTGCCTATTTTATGGACCCCACCAACCTGTACAAATACAATGGTTTTGATGTAATTAATGCAAGGGTTGGCTACAGCTACAAGCAAGCCGAACTATGGGTAAACATTATTAATGTGCTGGATGCTTACTACGCTGTAAACAGCAGCCGCAGCAGCTTTGGCAAAACATATACTGTAGGTGAGCCCCGTAATTTTAATATTGGCATCAGCTACGATTTAGGATTTTTTTTTACCAGTAAAAAATAAGAATAACTATTTACCCGGCAGCTGTGCCATACCGTACTGCAGTGGCGTCGCACACTTGTACTTTATCAACACTTGCAGCCGGCATACAACCATCATAAAAAAACACCTATGCTTCGTAAACAAATATATAAATGGCACCGAAGGCTAAGCCTGCTGATATCCCTGCCCGTATTGGTTTGGGCCATCAGTGGGTTTATGCATCCTTTAATGACAACCATACGCCCCAGCGTAGCAACACAATTTTTAGTACCAACCATTACCGATAGCAGTAAACTGCGTATGCCCCTACAGGCAGCTTTACAAAAAAACAATATCGCCCAGTTTCATAATGTAAGGCTGGTACATATTGATAGCAATTGGTTTTACCAGGTACAACTACTGCCCAATGGCATACCACAATACTTAAGTACGCAAACGGGCCGGCTGTTGGCAAACGGCGACAGGCTGTATGCCCAATACATAGCCAAATTATTTTTAGAAGGCCCACCCCCGTCAACAAACAACGCTACTGCGGCACCTATAGCTACAACAGTTGCAGCGTTGTTACCATCCGCCAATACCGGCCAGCATGATTGCTGCGATGCCGCCACTAATTGTGTATTGCTAAATGAAAAAGGAAGCCAGGTTACTGCAGTAAGCGCCATCACTCATTTTGATGAAGCGTATAAAAATATAAATCGCCTGCTGCCGGTGTACAAGGTAAGTTTTAACCGTGCCGATGGCATCCGCATATATGTGCACACCAGCAGCGATCGGTTTGCCTATGCTGTAGATAACAAGCGGGCTATATTTGATACCATTTTTGCGTGGCTGCACAACTGGGTTTGGCTGGATGCCTTGGGTGTTGCCAAATATTATATAATGGCCCTGCTGCTGGTACTCACCATTATTACAACCATTGCTGGCTTGTATATATTTTTTATCAGCAATACCAAAAAAGCTAATGGCAATAGCCTTGTAGCTGCCCGGCGCAATCATCGCTGGACGGCCGTACCCATATCGTTGTTTACGCTGATGTTTGCATTTAGTGGCGCCTATCATTGCATCAAAAAAACCACGCCCGATAACCGCAACGATTTTTACAACCAACAACAAATACAAACCAATCATGCCAACCTTAACCTGCAAAAACTGCAGCAACTGGTAAAGCAACCCATCATAAATTTTAGCGCTGCACAAATTAACCAGCAGCTATACTGGCGCATTATTGTTAAAGCTACCCCTGGCAAGCAAGCCGCCACACACAACAAAGATCAAATGAAAGACAAAATGGTAGAAATGCCAACAACCCTATTGGTACATGCAGCCAACAATGATATTTTACCACAAGGCGAACAGCAATTTGCACAATACCTGGCCGGGCTTTTTAGTAAGCAGCCGGCTGGTAGCAGCATTGGCACAACCCCTATTACAAAGTTTGAAGGCGAGTATGGTTTTGTAAATAAACGACTACCCGTATGGAAGGTTAGCTACCCCGTACATAACAACGAGCGGTATTATATAGAAACCAGCACCGGCAGCCTGGCTGTAAGGGTGGATGATACCGACCTTGCCGAAGGCTACAGCTTTGCACTGATGCACAAACACCATTTTATGGATTGGGCAGGCAAAGCAGCCCGGGATTTTAGCAGCATGTTTTGGGCTGCCGCACAAATTGCCATGGTGGCCATAGGCTTATTGCTGTGGCGTAAATCGAAACAAAAAAACAAGAAGACTATGGTATAAATTGTCATTACTTTATTAATCCATTTACCCCTTATATGCTTGCAGCGCTGGTTTGTTTAATTACAAAAGCGCTGCAAGCATCATCTACCTGTCAATCTAAAACACTACCCGGTACCCGGCATACAAGCGCAAAAATTTATACTTATTTTCATAATCGGCATAGTCTTTAAAATTGCCTTTAAACTGAAAAATACCACCCTCGGAACCAATGGAAAAATGTTTGCTTACAGCTACCCTTAGCTCGCTGGTAGAGGTATGCAAAAAAATAGGAAGAGCAGAGGTGCATTTTTTTAAAATAATAAATTACGGATGCTTAAACTGTTTGAAGCTGCTATTTAATACTATTTAATAGTTTAATTAATTTGGCCTGCTCGCTATCCAGTGTAATAAGCCCTTGGGCAGGTGTATCAAGGTCAAAAATCAAGAAGAGCGTCATACCAATTAGTAAAGCAAA
>JBDKJT010000114.1:0-3785 GCA_039796475.1 Bacteroidota bacterium
TGTGCCAGATACTGCCACAACAGATTACAGCCAGCTTTTTAAACCACTACGCTATCGTTGTATTGGCCCTTACCGAGGTGGCCGGTCTGTTTGTGCTACTGGTGTAGTGGGCAATCCGCAAGTGTATTATATGGGTACCACCGGTGGTGGATTATGGAAAACAGAAGATATGGGCATTACCTGGGCCAATATTTCGGATGGGTTTTTTAAAACAGGCTCGGTAGGTGCGGTAGCCGTTGCCGAAAGCGACCCCAACCGGGTATATGTGGGCATGGGCGAGCATGCTGTACGGGGTGTAATGACGCATCATGGGGATGGAGTATATAAGTCAACCGATGCCGGCAAAACATGGCAACAAATGGGGCTGGAGCTTACCCAGCACATTGCCCGGGTGGTAGTGCATCCTAAAGATGCCAACACCGTTTTTGTGGCCGCACAGGGCGCTTTGTACAGCTCCTCCAAACAAAGGGGTATTTACAAAACCACCGATGGAGGCATTACCTGGAAGAACGTATTATACATTGATGATAAAACAGGCTGTGCCGAACTTTCGATGGATATCAATAACCCCTCCATCCTGTATGCAGCTATGTGGGAGTATGGCCGCAGACCCTGGCAGGTAATAAGTGGCGGCCCGGGTAGTGGTTTATACCAGTCAACCGATGGGGGAGAGCATTGGCAAAAAATGCAGGAAGGCTTGCCTAAGGAAATAGGCAAAGCGGCCATAGCCGTATGCAGGTCTAATTCAGATAAAGTGTATGCACTGCTCGAAAGTGATTATGATAAAGATGCTGGCGGCTTGTATGTATCTAACAATGCCGGCAAAAGCTGGAGCCAGGTTAGCACAGATCATCGGCTGATACAACGTGCCTGGTATTATATCGAACTGTTTACCGATCCGTTGAATGATAATACCCTGTATGTAATGAGCGCCCCGGCCATGCGCTCGATAGATGGCGGCAAAAGTTGGGAAGATATTTCTAATACCCATGGCGATTATCACAACTTATGGATAAATCCTTCCAATTCGCTTAACATGATTATTTCTGATGATGGGGGCAGTGCCATTAGTTTTAATGGCGGCAAAAGCTGGAGCAGCCAGGCCAACCAGCCTACTGCACAATTTTATCGTATTAATACCGATCATCTTTTTCCGTATAATATTTATGGCGGCCAGCAAGATAATACCTCCGTAAAAATTGCCAGCAGGGAGCTGGGTGGCGGTGGTATTAGCGCCAATAGTTGGACATACAGTGCCGGTGGCGAAAGTGCTTTTTTGGCTTTTGACCCCAATAACCCCACGCAGGTAATGGGCGGTAGTTACCAGGGTACAATTGAACTATTGAATACGCAGGCGAGGGCAGGCACCAATATTATGGCAGCACCTATACAATACCTGGGCAGGGATGCAAAAGATATGAAGTATCGCTTTAACTGGAATGCACCAATTATTTGGAGCCAGCATGAGCCCGGCGTATTTTACCACGGATCGCAATACCTGTTACGCACAGCCGATATGGGTAAAAGCTGGAAGGAAGTCTCTCCCGACCTCACTCGTAACGACAAAACCAAACAAGGCCGCCCGGGTGTACCATTTACCAACGAGGCGGTGGGTGCAGAAAATTATGGCACGCTGGCCTATATTGCCGAATCGCCGCATGAAAAAGGGGTACTGTATACCGGTAGTGATGATGGTTTTGTACAGCTAACAAGGGATGGTGGAGCCAGCTGGAAAAATATTACCCCTGCCGGGCTGTCCGAGTGTCTTATCAATGCTATTGAAGTGTCGCCGCATGACAAGGCTACCGCTTATATAGCCAGCACCCGTTACAAATTTAACGATCATACCCCCGCCTTGTACAAAACCACCGATTATGGCAAAACCTGGGTAAACATTAGCAAAGGTATACCAGCAGGCGCTTTTACCCGGGTGGTAAGGGAGGATGCAGTGGTAAAAGACTTACTGTTTGCCGGTACCGAAACAGGCATTTATATATCATGGAATGGCGGTAAAAACTGGTCGCCTTTTCAACTAAATATGCCTGTAGCACCCATTACCGATTTAAAAATTCACCAGGGTAATTTAATTGTAGCCACCTCGGGCCGCTCTTTTTGGATATTAGACGACCTGGCACTTGTAAGGCAATATAATAAATCATTGCCTGCATTTAGTTTACTGGAGCCTTCGCCAGCCACCCTTGTAAATGGCAGCAGCGAGCTGGATGAAAGCTCTGCTGATTTTACCGGCTTACACAAATACCGTGGTGTTAATCCGGCTACCGGTATGGTAATTTATTACCAGTTGCCAGCACTGCCAGATACTGCTGTAATAACCTTGCAGGTAAAAGATGCTGCCGGCAATCTTGTACGCAGCTTTAGCTCAAAGGCAGATAATACTTATAAAAAATACGATGGAGGCCCGGCGGAAGAGCCATTGCTTACTAAAAACAAAGGCCTCAATCGCTTTGTATGGAATATGCGGTATGGTACCATTGCCGGTGTGCCCGATGTATATATTGAGGCCAGCTACAAAGGGCATAAAGCATCGCCCGGTAAATACCAATTGCTATTGCAGCAGGGTGTGAAGGCTGTAAGCAGTACCGCTACCATTTTGCCTAACCCGCTATACCCCGTAGATGCTGCCACCTACCAGCAATACCATACTGCAATGAGCCAGATGGAAGCTGAAGTAAATACGATGCACCAAATGATTAACAAGCTGTATGCCCAACGGCAGCAGGTAGAAGCTGTTGTGGCCAGCCTGCCGGCAGCAGAAAAATATACAGCCATTAAACAAGCCGCTGATTCGTTAGTGAAAAAATTAAAAGACTGGGATGAAGAAATGATACAACGCAAATCAAAAGCATATGATGATGTAGAAAATTTTCCGAACAAGTTTTCGGCTGATTATATGTTTATGATGAACCAAACCGAAAGTGATATCCCCACGGTAAACCAACCATCCATGGCATTGCAAAATGAAATGAATGCACAATGGGCTTTACTGAAAAAAAGAGGGGATGCTTTGCTGGACACAGATATCCCCGCTTTTAATAAACTGCTGTGGAGTGCTGGTATTGGTGCTGTATGGAAGCAGCAGTAAATAATGCATTACTTGTTTGTTTGTATGGCTGCCTTAGGCAGCCATACTGCTTTAAAGTTTATGAGTTTATCAATGGTTTGCTATGTATATCGGCAGCTAATGATTATTTTTAATACGTTATTTTACTGCTAAGGCAGGTATCAATTAAAAACAAAAAAATCAATTATGAAAAAGGATATCGAAATACGGGTGGCTCAACTGGAGCGTAGCGTAAAAATGTATCAATTACTTTTTACTGGCTGCCTGTTATTGGCAACGGTGGTATTGGTTTCTTCATTTAAAGAAGATAACAACAGCCAGGTACCAGAAAAAATTACAGCAAAAGCATTTGAAGTGGTAGATGCCAATGGCAAGCCGCTGGTAAAACTATCCGCCTATAATGGCAGCGGCGCTATCAGTACCTTAAATGCACAGGGCCAGTACCTGGTAGATGTTATTGCCAACAACACTGGTTTTGGTAACATCAATGTATATGATGGAAAAGGCAAGGCCACGGTACAATTGTATAATACAAAGGGTGGTGGTGGCGCCGTATCAATAAAAAATGTATTTGGACAAGATGCGGTAAAGCTTGGCCTGATGACATCTGGCAGTGGGCATATTGGTGTAAACAATAGTAGTGGCAATGCTTTATTATGGTTGGGCGAAACCACTGAGCGTAATGCTGATTTAAAACTGTACA
>JBDKJT010000115.1:0-28013 GCA_039796475.1 Bacteroidota bacterium
TTGTTTGCCTGTAATGCCTCTATAATAACTTCCGGAAATTTTACCACGGCCTTTTTAAACACCGATGGCCCATCCATGTATGGAAAATTTTGTGCTTCGTCAATCATGGCGTGGCTCATAAACATCTGGCCAATGTCGGCTTCATCAAAATTTGCCAGTTTGTTTTCCATCCAGTGGTTGGCATGTGTGCCCGGGTTGTACATAGCCAGTATTTCGGCACTATCTCCATCGCTGTGCAGGTGGGTGCTAAGTATACCTTGGTTGTTATTGGTGGTGGGCTGCAACACCACCGCACCGGCACCATCACCAAAAATTACAGATACATTTCTGCCACGGGTGCTAAAGTCTAATCCAAACGAATGTTTTTCGCTGCCAATTACCAATATGTTTTTGTACATGCCGGTTTTTATAAACTGGTCGGCTACCGAAAGGGCATATAAAAAACCACTGCATTGGTTGCGTACATCCAGGGCACCAATTTCTTTCATTTTCATGGCACGTTGTACCAATACGCCACAGCCCGGAAAATAGTAATCGGGGCTAAGGGTGGCAAATACAATAAAATCGATATCCTGTGCGGTAATACCTGCACGGCTAATTGCAATTTCGGCAGCTTGTACTGCCATGGTGGTGGTGGTTTCGTTAGTGCGGTGGGCATAGCGGCGCTCTTTAATACCGGTGCGTTCCTGTATCCATTCGTCGGAGGTTTCCATGTACCGGGTAAGATCATGATTGGTAACTACCTGCGCTGGCACATACATACCAATACCTGCAATTTTACTTTTTTGCATAGCAATCGTATTTATTGAAACTGAAAATTACAATTTGTGCTTTAAACAGCGTAATTATTAAGGGGGCATTAATTTACCCGTTGCAGGTTTTTTGCAATAAACCATTCGTCGTATACCGGTGTTGGCTTGGTTTTGTAGTGGATGCTGATAGCCGTTTTAAGTTCGGCACTGCTTTTAATAAATTTATTGGTAAAGTGCTCTGCCAGCGATAGTATATCGATGCTGTTGTTTTGCTGTTTTATTTCGGCGATGTATACTTTTCCATTTAGCAGGGTGTTCATAAACTGCCGGCCATCTACCAGCGAAATAAACCCGGTTGCTTTGATGGTATCGCCTTTAATTAATTTTTTGCGTTGCAACTCCTCGAGGTAGCCCGTAATGGAAATATCATATTCCATATCACTTCTTTTTTCCAAAATAATTTTGATGGCTTCTTCCCGATGGTCGCCTTCGTAAGCAGGGCGGTTTACCATGGTGGCCCATTTGCCCAGCAGGTTTTCGTCTACGGGTTGTAGTGGCTCTTTATCAATACTGTAGTAAGATTCATACGGGCATCCGTATAAAACTACGCAAATAAGTAACAGTGGTAAGTGTAACCTTTTCATTCAGCAACAGGTATTTTGCAAAGATGGCTGATATCTTTGATATATGCATCAGGCTTTTCGTAATGGCACCAGCCATCCGGCAAGTTCCATTAGCCAGGCTATGCCAAGGTGCACTATTAACCCACCCCAAACGCTGCCAGTGTTATAAGATATGATACCCAACAACAAGCCACCCCAAAAGCTGCTGATGGCTTCGCCCATGGGTTTGCCTAAATGGATGCTGCAATAAAAGCAGGCTACTGGTATGATGCAGTGTGTACCACAGATATGCAATAGCGATAAAATTAAAAATCCACGAAAAAAAAACTCTATGCTTACAAAATCAAAACCATAGCATAATTCGTACACAATATATTGCCATCGGGTTGCTGGTATAGTGCTTAATATTTTTGCCTTGGGGTATACTTGTAAAAAATCTTTTTGAGTGGCAGCCAATAAAATAAGGGGTACCATTATAAGTACCATCAGCAGGTAAGGTTGTACGTTATTAAGAGGCCGGCTACCATAAAATGGTTGCTGTGATTTATCTTTTATAATCCATACAATGCATACGGGTATCAGCAACACAAACACCCGTATTATCCAGCTTATACTGCGGCTGTAAAAAATACCCTGCTTGCCCGGCCAGGCCGTATTAACCATAGGCAGGTGAAAATTAAAGTTTACCCTGAAGGCAAAAAATGCTGGTGCCAGTAATAAAATAATCCAAAACCAGGCATTGGTAAAATAGGCACAATTGGTATAAAAAAAACGCTGCAATAAAAAAGCGGTGCCAAAGGGTATTAGATAAAGCAGGTAATAGCCGGCAAAGCCAGCCCACCAGGTATTGCCAGATGCGGCATATTTTTTTTCGAGGCCATGCCAGTAATTGAGATAAATGAGTAAGGCCAGCATGCCTAGTATTAGCAGCAGGTACCACAGGTTAAATTCCTCTTTATAAAAAGACCGGATGTATTTAAATACCTGGCTCAGAATAGTGCAGTTAAAGCTTTAAAGTATGGAGGTTGCTGCGCTTTTTATTGTGCAGCAGCGGTGCCATCAATTCCTTTTACCGGCTCGTTAAGCGTTTTCCAAAGGCTGTCTTTTAATTGCTGCAGCCCCATGCCTGTAACGGAGGAGATAAATACATGCGGTACATTGGGAGGCAACTCTTTTGCAATGGCTGCCTTTAATTCGTCATCCAGCATATCGCTTTTACTGATGGCGATTAAGAAATCTTTTTGCAACATTTCGGGGTTGTACTGCTCCAGCTCATTTAAAAGTATATTAAACTCCTTTTTATGATCGGCACAATCGGCGGGCAATAAAAATAATAGTACAGAGTTTCGTTCGATATGTCGCAAAAAGCGGTGACCTAAGCCCTTGCCTTCGGCAGCACCTTCTATAATACCGGGTAAATCGGCAATACAAAAACTTTTACCATCCCGGTACTCTACCATGCCCAATTGAGGTGTAAGGGTGGTAAAGGCATAATCGGCAATTTTTGGTTTGGCAGCTGTAATTACAGATAGCAGGGTAGACTTGCCAGCGTTGGGAAAACCCACCAGGCCCACATCTGCCAGTACTTTTAATTCAAGCAATTTCCATCCCTCTACTCCGGCTTCGCCGGGCTGGGCGTACTCGGGTGCCTGGTTGGTGGCAGTTTTAAAATTGATATTGCCTAAGCCACCCCGGCCTCCTTTAAGCCATACAATTTCTTGTCCGTCTTCTAATATTTCACCTTCTTTTACACCCGTTTCTTCGTCCCTTGCAATGGTGCCCAGGGGCACTTCAATAATAATATCTTTACCGCTACGCCCTGTTTGATTATTTTTTAAGCCGCCCTCGCCATTTTCGGCTAGTACATTTTTATAATAGCGTAAGTGCAACAGGGTCCATAACTGGCTGTTACCCCTCAAAATGATGTGGGCACCCCTGCCGCCATCGCCTCCATCGGGGCCTGCCATAGGGTTGTATTTGGTACGGGCAAAATGCCTGCTGCCTGCACCACCATGACCGCTGCGGCAAAAAATACGGATGTAGTCGATAAAGTTTTTATTTTCCATGTGTGCAGCAAAGGTAAAGGGTTGGGCGGAATCGTCAATAGCGAATCACAGCGGGCGGGCCGGGGGCTTATTTATTTTTAAATTGATCCCAGGGGGTATAACCAGGTTGATTGTTTTGTGGTTTTTGCTGGCTGATGGCTTGCAGGGGTTGGCAGGCCTGCCAGCTTTGCTGCATAGCTTCGGGCAATTGCTGGTATAATTGGGTGCCCTGTGTTTTCCAGCCAATCATCTCATCCGATACTTCTTTTATTTTTTTGGCGGGGTTGCCAGCTATTAAGCTTCGGGTGCTAAACTGCTCGCCGGCTTTTACAAAACTTAGGGCGCCTACAATACACTCGTCACCCAGTTGCACATTGTCCATCAGCACCGCATTCATACCCACCAAGCAATTTTTGCCAATAGTAGCCCCATGTATTACAGCGCCATGGCCAATATGGGCACCTGTCTGCAGCAGCACTGTTACCCCCGGAAACATATGGATGGTGCAGTTTTCCTGTATGTTACATCCATCCTCAATAATAATTTGCCCCCAATCGCCCCTAATGGCAGCACCGGGGCCAATATATACCTTACTGCCAATTACAACATTGCCCGTAATACAGGCCTGCGGATGTATAAAACTATCGCCTTGTACCACGGGCACATATCCATTAAACTGGTAAAACATGTTGCTTTATTGTACTGATGTGGCTTATTAATCTTCCTCTTCTGTTGCCAGCGGAATATCTCTTACAAGCATTTCGTTGCGGTTAGCTATTTCCCATGCTGTATAAAAAATCATGTGGGTTCTTTTTTCAAATAAATCCCAATAAATTTTATCTACCGTATCTGTTGGTTTATGATAATCGGCTTTTAGCATGCCATCATAAAAAAACAAAATGGGTACGCCTTTACGGGCAAAATTGTAATGATCGCTGCGGTAATATATCCTGTTTTGATCTTTAGGATCGTCGTACTTATAATCCAGTACCAGCCCGGTGTGTTTATTGTTTGCACCCTCGTTTATTACTTGCAATTGACTGCTTAGTTTATCGTGGCCAATTACATATACGTAATTTAGGCTGTCGGCGGTTTTGCGTTCGGTATCAATGCGGCCAACCATATCAATATTAAGGTCGGCAGTTGTGTTGTTAAGTGGAAAAACAGGGTTGTCGGAATAATACCGGCTACCCCACAGGCCTTTTTCCTCTCCGCTAACCGTCATAAAAACAATGGTGCGGCGTGGGCCTTTGCCTGCAGCTTTTGCTTTTACAAAGGCTTCGGCCATTTGCATTACCGCCACGGTGCCACTGCCATCATCATCGGCACCATAATAAATTTTTCCGTTGCGTACACCCAAGTGATCGTAATGGGCTGTTATAAACAGGTATTCATCTTTTTTATCTGTGCCTTCCAATACTCCCAGCACATTGCTGGCAATTACTTTTTCTTTTTCTTTTTGATAGGTAAAACTAAAGGCCGTATGTAGTGCCGGAATACCTTTTGCCGAAAACGATGCATAGCTTTTAGCCATTGCTATCAAACTATCGGCTTGCCATTGTGTAAAAATATTTTTAGCAGCTTTTGTGTTTAATACAAGGTAATCAATACCCTCGTCTTCGGCTTTACTTGGGTAGTACACATTGGTGTTGCTATTGTACTCCACGGTACTGCTGCTAAATGTTTCGGCAGCCTGGTTAATAATAATGGCGGCCACTGCTCCTTTTTGCCGGGCAATGGCTGTTTTTGCTGGTATGCCTGGGTAAGTGTATTTTGAATATTCAGATACATTGCCGCTTAATGTATAATTGCCATTTACTTTAGGCTCGCCTGCAAAAAGCACTACTACTTTTCCGGTTACATCCAGCCCATCATAATCGTTGTAATTACTTTCACTAATGCCATAACCTGCAAATACCAGTTGACTGGCCTGTATGTTTTTATCGTTGTTGTACATGGCTTGTACGTAATAATCGGTGCTGTATTGCAGTGGCTGCCCGCCAATGCTTACCTCAGCTTTTTTCATGCTGGATTTGTACAGTGGATAAAATTGCTGATAGCCATTAAGTGCTACGGGTGCCTTAAGCCCAATATTTTTAAAATGGTTTTGTATATATTCAGCGGCTTTACGTTGCCCTTCGGTACCAGTTTCCCGGCCTTGCATTTCGTCTCCGGCAATAATGGTGAGGTGTTTTTTTAAGGCTGTTCCGTTAATGTGCCGGGCAAATTTTTCAGCATCTTTTTGGGCATATACCGCATGCAGGCAGAGGCAAATACCTGCTGTAAACAATAGTTTTTTCATTGTTGTATTAATCGTGTTATGCAGCCCCAGCTGTGGTGGTTAAGCAATGTTAATGAGTAGTGTTACGGGTGGTAAATCAATTAAACAGCACAGGCAATTTTTTGTACCCGCTGGCCATGCCTGCCACCTTCAAAAGCAGTGTTCATAAAAATGTCCAGCATTTTTTCAGCATCACCATCCCTTACAAAACGGGCAGGTATGCAAAGTACATTGGCATCGTTGTGTTTACGGGCAAGTTCTGCCAGCTCTTCTCCCCAGCAGATGGCGGCCCTTACACCCTGGTGTTTATTAGCTGTTATGGCCACACCATTAGCGCTGCCACAAAGCAGTACGCCAAAGGCAGCTTCACCTTTTTCTACAGCACTAGAAACGGGGTGGGCAAAATCAGGATAATCAACAGAATCTTTACTATAAGTGCCAAAATCTTTAAAGGCAACCCCTTCTCCCTCTAAAAAAGAAATCAAATCTTCTTTACAATCAAAGCCTGCATGGTCGCAGCCAATGGCTACGGGTAATTTTAAATTAAATGGTGACATAATTGTATGGTGCAATTAGATTGACAGAGTGATTAATTGCTTTGCAAAAATAAAAAATTTAATACTGACTGCTTTATAAAAAACTGTGGCTGCAGCAGGGTTTATCAACTCCACTCTTTTTCTTCTTGTTTTATTTTTTGTTTATCTACCATGGTGGCTAAAAATATGCTAATCCAATACAGCAGGGTAAGGGGGATGGCTACCAAAAATTGGCTTGTCCAATCCGGGGATGGGGTAATAATAGCGGCTACTACCAGTATAATTACAAAGGCAAATTTGAAATATTTTTTTAAAAAAGCCCCGGTAACAATACCCAGTTTGGCCAGTACAAAACAAAGTACGGGTAACTCAAAGGCGATGCCGCAGCCCAAAATAAGATTGGTAAGGCTATCGATATAATCGTTGATAGAAGGACGGTATTGTATAATGCCACTTTTGCCCAAGGTAAAACCGGCTAAAAAATTAAAAGTAAAAGGGGCCAGTAAAAAATAACCAAATAACACCCCTGTAAAAAAACAAAGCGACACATAAAAAATGCTGCCGGTAGCATACCTTCTTTCTTTGATGGTAAGGGCAGGCTTTATAAAGCGCCATAGCTCCCAAAATATGTAAGGAAATGCCACAATAATACCACCAATAATGGCAATGTTAATGGCAGAGGTAAAAGTGCCGTTAACCTCGGTTACCTGAAAGTTGATTTTTACCGGTGGCATACACAGGCTGTCGCCTAAATGAAGCCATTGGCCAAAGCGGCATAAAGCGCCATAGGTAACAAAATTTTCGTTGGCAGGTGCCAGTATAATATTGTCGTATACCCAATCTACAAATACAAAGATGGTGATAGCCGCCACCAGCCATGCCAATACACTGCGTATGATGTGCCACCGAAGTTCTTCGATGTGATCAAAAAATCCCATTTCAGCCTGCTGGCTACTTTCTTTTCCACGGATGCGGTTAATAAATGATTTTCGTTGTGCGGCTGTTTCCAACTGGCTGTATATGTTTTAGCGAATAAAATGTAATGTATGGCGGCAAAAGTAAAACTCTTTTAGCATTACTAAGCAGGCTGGTTTATTTGTATTTACGGTAATAACCAAAATTACCTGTATGGTAAAATTGGTAGTAGTAATGCCTGTAATGTTATGGTGCCAGGCGCTCAATTAGCCAAGTATTTGGCGGTTGTAAAGTATATCTTAACCTGTCGTGCAACCGGCTTGGGCGCCCTTGCCAAAACTCAATTTCGGCAGGTTTTAAGCGGTAGCCGCCCCAGTGGGGTGGCCGATACAATGCTTTAGTGCCAAATTGAACCTGGTATTGCTGCAGGTTGTTTTCAATTACTTGCCTGCTTGTAATAACCTGGCTTTGTGGCGATGCCCAGGCACCAACCTGGCTGCTTGGTGGCCTGGATAAAAAATATTCGTCACTCTCGGCATTGCTTATTTTTTCTATACGGCCTTCAATTCTTACCTGCCGCTCTAACTCCTTCCAAAAAAATACCATGGATGCAAATGGATTGTTAAGCAGCTCCTGGCCTTTTCTGCTTTGATAATTAGTGAAAAATATAAAACCATCATTGTCATACCCTTTTAATAATAAAATGCGGCCCGATGGCTTACCTGTTAAGCTGGCTGTGCAGAGGGTAAAGGCGTTTATTTCATCTATTTCACTGGCTTGCGCCTCTTTCCACCATGCATCAAACTGGTTAATACCATTGGGTAAGGCTGCTGTTTCTGAAAACTCTTTTAGCTGATATTCCTTTCTGATATGTGCAATCTTGTTCATTTGTGCAACTTTTTTGATTGTGTAAAGTTATAAAGATGGTTTTTAATGTGCCTGTACAGATTAACCGCTGCATTTTACTAATAACTGTGGCAGCCGTTTATGATTTAGGTAATAAAACAGGCTGGATGATTGCAATAATTTTGCTTAAAATATGACATAGAAAATATGATTTTTTTGATTGTTTTCAATGCAGATGGTTGCATAATTAACTAATTGAAAAACCGAAGCTGCTTTTTTTGAAAATTTTGAGATTTTTTTTTAATTCTTTAGAGGATTTAACTAAGTGGAATATTCCCACTTCTTATAATTTGAAATATTTCAATAAAATAACAAATCGCTTTGATGTTTTCTTTTTTAACATAAATGTTGTTGAAAATTCATCTAAAAAATTCGATTAATGTAAATGAAACCCTTTTGGGTATTGGGTTTCAGCAAACGATAATTTGTAAAAAAAAGCTGATTTTATCGTAATGTTTTTTTAACAAAAATTTTGTAGATAATGCAGCATAACGTTTCTTTACACGGTCCTGCTAGGACCGGAATTTTATTTTGGTAAGTATTTAAAATCAAAACAATTCACAAATGAGAAAAATTGTAGTACTTTTTACAGTACTGGTGTTCAGTACCATGCTGGCGCTGGCACAAACCCGGAGTGTTTCTGGTCAGATCCGGGATGAAAAAGGAGAGCCGGTTGCATTTGCAACAGTTTTAGAAAAAGGCACAAATAACGGTACCAGGGCTGATGGTAGCGGTAATTTCACCATTAAAGTAAAAGATGGCGCAGAGTTAACAGTATCTGCCACTGGTTTTGCAACCAATACGGTAAAACCAGGTGTTGGTGCAGCTAACATCGTTTTAGCTACCAGAACATCTGCATTGCAGGAAGTGGTGGTTACTACCGCTTTAGGTCAGCAGCGCCAGGCTAAAGAGCTAGGTTACTCTACCGCTAAAGTTAAGTCGGCTGAGCTTACACAAGCTAAAGTGGTAAACCTGCAAAATGGTTTAACTGGTAAAGTGTCTGGTTTAAATGTTAACACCACCAATAGTGGTGTATTTGGCGATACCCGTATTACTTTAAGGGGTATACGTTCATTAACAGGTAACAACCAGCCTATGCTGGTATTAGATGGTATACCACTATCATTAGGTTTTATTAACTCTATCAACCCTAATGATATTGCTGATGTTACCATTCTTAAATCTTCTTCTTCTACAGCTATTTATGGCCCTGATGGCGTAAATGGTGCTATAGTAATTACTACCAAAAAGGGTAGCAAAGGAAGACCAACTGTAACAGTTAGTCACACCACCCAAATCGAAAAAATTTCTTATTTACCTAAATTCCAGGATCGTTTTGGCGGTGGTTACTCACCCGACGCACTGGGTTATGGTACATTTGAACCAATTGAACAACAAAGCTGGGGTCCAGAGTTTGACGGTTCTATCCGCCAGTTTGGCCAAACCGGCCCTGATGGCGAGCAGTTAATTATGCCTTACTCGTATAATAAAAATGGCCGCAGAAACTTTTTTGAAACTGGTTTAACCAATCAAACAGATATCTCTTTTTCAACTGGCGATTTTTATGTTAGCGGACAAAATGTATCTGTAAAAGGTACATTGCCTGGCGATAAAAACGACAGAAGATCAGTTAACTTAAGGGCTGATAAAGAGTACGGTAAATTTAAAGTGGGCTTTGGTGTTCGTTACACCCAATCTGAATATGATATTACCAACAACAACCAGGCTGTTTATTATAACGTAACTGGTTCACCCGGTAACTACGATTTAAGCAGGTTTAAAAACTGGAGAACAGATTGGTTCTCTAGCCCTGATGGTTACTATACTCCATACCTGGATAATATTGGTAAAACACCTTATTTCGCTAAAGACAACTATCGTGAAAAAGGCCGTGGAGATGAATTTTTTGGTAATGCACAGTTTGACTTTAAAGCTACCAGCTGGTTAAGCTTTACCTACAGAGTAGGTTTTACTTATGATAATGCAGAAGCCCGCTCTACAAGGGGTGCATTTAACTACGGTGCTTTTCACCAAACCCTCAGAGATCATGGTTCTTTAAACATTACCTCTGCAGTTACCAATTCAAACTCAATCAACAGAAGGTTAACTTCCGAAGTATTTGCTAACCTTAACAAGCGTTTTGGCAAATTCGGAACCAGCTTATTGGTTGGTCAGTCTTACAGAGAGTCTCAGTTTAAATTCCTGAGCAATGGAAGTAACAACCTGGGTAATGCTACATTATTATCTATCCAGTTACGTAAAGGTGAGCCAACAGTATCTGTTGATAACTCTACCACTCGTTTAGAAAGGTATTTTGCAAAAGCATCTTTTGATTACAACAACTGGGCTTTTGTAGAGGCAACTGCCAGCTATGATATGGATAGCCGTTTGGTTAAGCCAGGCACAGATTTTAAAAAGAGTGATATTGCTTTCTTTTATCCAGGTGTAAGTGCATCATTATTGCTGCATGAAGTAATACCCGGTTTAAAAGCTAACAACACCCTTAACTATTTAAAAGTACGTGGTGCAATTTCAAAAACTGGTAACGTAAACTTACCTGCATACGCTTTTGAAAATGTATTCGATCAATCATTGTTCTTCCCTTATGGAGATGTGCTGGGCTTCCAGGCTTCTTCATTAATTGCGGCAGACAACTACGAGCCTGAGTTTGTAGTAAATAAAGAAGTAGGTATCGAATTAGGTTTCTTGCAAAACAGGATCAATTTTGAAGCTACTTACTACAACCAGGATAATACCAACCAGGTAATTGATGTTAACCTGTCTAACACAACTGGTGCAGCTAATGGTGGCGGTGTAACCATCGCAAGGCAAAATGCTGCTTCTTTTGTAAACAAAGGATACGAGTTGGATTTGAAATTAACTCCGTTGGTAAGAATCAATAATGTAAATATTGATTTTAAAATCAACTACTCTCACCAGCAAAATAAAGTTACCTCACTGGTAGATGGTGTTAACGAACTGGGTATTGGTAACTACAACTATGTAATCGTTGGACAGTCTGCTTATAAATTTAAGCTTACTGATTATATCAGGGATGCACAAGGACGTGTAATCGTTGATAAAAATACAGGTATGCCAACACAAAATCCAAACCTGTCTGTATTTGGACAAACAGCGCCAACTGATTTCCTTGGTCTTTCTTTAAATGTAAGCTGGAAAGGATTAACCTTTAGTGCTGTTGCTGATTACAGGGCTGGTAACCAAATTGTAGTAGACCAGCTGGGTGCTTTCCTGGATGATAATGGAATTTCTGAACGCAGTGCTCAAAACGGACGCCGTGCATTTGTGTTCCCTAACTCAGTATACGATGATGGTACTGGTAAATATGTTGTTAATACAGATGTTTACACTACTAACTACGGTCGTTTATTTTGGAATAGTGATTTAAACACTACTGTTATCAGTAACTACCTGGCCGATGGATCTTTCTGGAAATTGAGAGAAGTTGCCATCAACTACGAAATACCAGTAAAAGTATTTGGAACTAAACTGAGCAATGTAATTAAAGGTGCATCTTTTGGTATTAGTGGAAGAAACCTGCTGATGTGGGTTCCTAAATCGAATGTATGGACTGATCCTGAGTTTTCTGGTGGTAATGGTAATGCCTCTTACACTGGTAACGCTACAGGTAGAAGTACTGCATACAACTTCCCTCCAACAAGGTTATTTGGTGCAAACCTTACACTTAGATTCTAATTCAATTAAAAAAAGATCATTATGAAATTGAAAAATATAATTCTTACTTCGGTTGCAGCAGTTGTCTTTTTGGCAATGACTGGTTGCAGCAAAAGTAAATTCGACATCAATGCAAATCCGGATGACGTTACCGATGGATCGGTAACACCATCTGTACTGTTACCAGGTGCTTTACAAGCTACATCAACAAATATCGCATCCGAGTGGTGGTTTATTGGTTGGTGGATGGGCCACGGTGCAAGGTCTGGCTCTTATCAATCGTTTAACGAAGAAGAAACCTATTCTTTCACCAACGATTTTCACACTGCTATTTGGACAGGATTGTACAGCAACGCTAATAACTACAACCTGATGATTAACAAAGCCAACGCTGCTGGCGCTGGCACTTACGAAGCAATTGGCCGTATTATGAAGTCGCACAACTTCCAAATACTGGTTGATATTTATGGCAATATCCCTTACTCAGACGCTTTTAAAGGCACTGCAGCCCCTACGCCTAAGTATGATAAAGCCGTAGATATATACAATGGTATTTTTGCTGATTTGGATGCTGCCATCGCTTTATTAAACGATGATGCTGCCAACGATCCATCAAAAAATCCTGATATCGCCGCATCTGACTTTGTGTTTAAAGGCGACAGAACTAAATGGAGAAAATTTGCCAACACCCTGCGTTTAAGAATGCTGGTTCACTTGCACAATGGCGTAGAAGCTACAACTGTAGCACCTGGTATTGATGTAGCTGGCCAAGTAGCAAAAATCACTTCAGATGGTTTCTTGGGTGCTGGCGAATCAGCACACCTAAACCCTGGCTTTACAGGTACAAAACCAAGCCCTTACTACAGGTTCTTTAACACCAATGAGTCTGGTACTGGTAGCCAGCGTGATTGGGCTAGAGCCAGTGAATATGCAATTGATTATTACAAATACAATGGCGATCCAAGGATCAACCGTTTTTATGTATCTCCAAATGGTACCACTGCTGGTCAAACAGGTATTGTTTTTGGTACACCTTCTGGTGCATCGGCTCCTATCGGTAGTTCATTATCTACTGTAAGAGGCCCTGGCTTATCACCTGATGGTGCTGCTTCACGTGCCTGGATTTTAACCAGTGTTGAAAGTTTATTCTTACAAGCTGAAGCAAGAGAGCGTGGTATTATCACAACAGGTGCATCTGCCAAAGATTTGTTAGCAGCCGCTGTAAGAGAATCATTTGTTTGGTTAGGGTTAACTGCCGCCAATGCTGATACTTATATGTCTAATAACGAAGGTTATCCAGATGTTGATTACTCAGCTCCATCAATCGTTTCTGGTGAGCCAGGTGGTGGTTTATTTACCATTCTATCACAAAAATGGTTTGCTTTAAATAGTATTGCGCCTTACGAAATCTGGACAGATTACCGCAGGTCTGGTATCACTTATGGTGCTGCCGTTGACTATACAGCTGGCCCTACATTATCAGTAGACCCTAACAATACTAAAACAAGCATTCCGGTTCGGTTGTTTTACCCACAAAATGAGTATAACTACAATGCTGCCAACGTAGGTGCAGAAGGAACTATCAATGTTTTCAACACCCGTATTTTCTGGGATCTGAACTAACATAAAATAAAATTTGATTAATAAAATTTTCAAAATGAGAAAAATAGCAGTATCAATCATAGGTGCAGCATCTTTCATGCTTGTTGGCACAGGTTGCCTTAAAGATGATGGGTTTGAAGCACAAAAATATGGCATCGAGATAGCAGAGGTTAAAGGCGTTGCCTTTCCTCAGGCAAACTCAAGCCCGTTAATGGGTTCTATCAATTCACAAACAACGGCCCAGGATATACAAGGCCCGTATGTTACATTAGAGCAGGTAGCTTCTGCTACTTCTAACGTTACCGTTACCATTGCTTTAAAACCAGAACTGGTTGCGGCAGCAGATCCAGATTTTACTGTATTACCAGACGGGTCTTACACTTTAAGCACCACTTCGGTAGTAATACCAGCTGGTTCAAAATCTTCTGATGCAATAAAAATCAATATTCCTAATTCCGCTTCTTTAGATCCGGTAAAAACCTATGCATTGGGTTTAACCATCAGTGCTGCTGATCAGGGATACACTGTTGCAAGCAATCAAAAAGAAGTAGTTGTTGCCTTTACCATCAAAAATAAATTTGATGGCGTATACACTTTAAAGGTTAGAACCACGGGTTGGGCAGCATACGGTATTGCAGATGGTGCAACGTATACCTATCCAGAAGATTTTGATATCATCACCGTAGGAGCCAACAGTGTTTCATCATTTAGCAATTACAGGGGAGATAACTTGTTACCAGCATTTTCTGCTACAGGTGGTCCCACAGCTTTTGGTGCAACCTCACCACTGTTTATATTTGATAATGGCACCAATAAGTTAACGGATGTACAAAACACCATTCCGGATGATGGTCGTGGACGTAAGTTAGAAATTAACCCTGCAGTAACAGATAGCAGGTACGATCCAGCAACCAAAATGATTTATGCCGCATTTATTATGAAGCAAAATGGTCGTCCTAATCAATATTTTTATGATACACTAACCTATGTAAAGGCTAGATAGTATTACAAATTGCAACAAAAAGCCACCTCTTAAAAAAGGTGGCTTTTTTGCGTATAAAAAAGCCAAAATTTAGTTTCAAAAAATTTTTGTGCAGCCTTTTTTTTAGTTAACTTGTCATTTCTTATTAAAAGATTTGTTAAATCTTTTTTACGAACCTTATTTCTATAACCAAAACTGTTTTATGAGAAAAATTGCAGTACTATTTACTGTACTTCTGTGCAGTGCAATGTCTGTGTTTGCCCAAACAACTATTAAGGGTAAAATTACAGACTCAAAAGACGGGGCCCCGGTAGTGGGTGCCACCGTAAAAGTAAGAGGAGAAAGAGCCTCAGCTATTACCGGAACAGATGGATCTTTTCAGGTAAATGCTAAAACATCTAACGGAACGCTTGACATTTCTGAAATTGGCCACGTTGCCCAATCCATTAAATTTTCCGGAAGTGGTGATGTAGATGTTAAATTGGTACAAGACTCCAAAGCACTAAGCGAAGTAGTAGTAACTGGTGTGGGCGTTGCTACCAGTAAAAAGCGTATGGCCTTTGCTGTAGAATCTGTTACTGCAGATAAACTGCCAGCTGCCCCTACAGCTGATATTGGTAATGCCTTGGTGGGTAAAATTGCTGGTGCTCAAATTTCAAGCACCAATGGTAGCCCCGGTGCTCCTGTACAAATTCTTTTAAGGGGTATTAACTCTGTAAGAGGTGGTACCGCACCTATGATTTTGTTAGACGGTGTTCAAATCGTTTCTACTGGTCTTGAATCACTTGATTTAAACAATATCGAAAGGGTAGAAGTTGTACAAGGCCCTGCTGCAGCCAGCATCTATGGTGCACAAGGTGCTAACGGTGTTATTCAGTTGTTTTCTAAAAAAGGAAAAGCCGGCAGAATTAATATTGATATCTCTTCAAGCATTGCTTCTAACCAACTTTTAAATGTTGGTGGTGTAAATAAAGCCCGCAAGCATGCTTTTTCTACCAATGCCGCTGGTGAAGTAATCAGCTCTAGCACAGGTGATCCACTTGCGTTTGACGGTGTTACCGGCTCATACCTGGAAAACCCAATTTTTGCGTTAACCAGCCCTACTTCTGCTTATAACAAAAGCTACGATAAAAACCTTTTATGGTACGATCACTATAAAATGTTCTTTAAAAAAGCCAATGTTTATAACAACTCAATTAACATCAATGGCTCAAAAGACAAGTTTGATTTCAGCATTTTGCTTTCTGACAACAGGCAAAATACCACCTTTAGAAATAATGGTGATTATGCTCGTACCAACCTTAGTTTAAACTTGGGGATGGAGTTAGCTAAAGGCCTGCGTTTTCGTACTACCACCCAATTGGTTAACACACGCAATACGCAATTGGATGCCGACGGACGTAATATGTTTTATGCAATTAACAATGCCCGCCCCTTTGCTAATTTTGAGCAAAAAGATGATGCAGGATTGTACTCACCTTACCTTGGTGATGCAGTGGGTGTAAACCATTATAATTTCTTTTACATTCAGCAATTTGCTAACTACAAAGAAAAAACATTGGATGTAGTACAAAGCTTAAATCTTAATTATAAGTTTCCAAAATTTGTTGAGCTGGATGCTAAATATGGTTTAAACAGAAGTGACCTTAACAGGCGTTACGAAATTGCAGACCAGTCTTCTTCATTAGGAGCTGAGTACTGGCAATACCAGGCTGAGTACTATTCTCCCCGTACCAGCTTTGCCTCACCAACAGACGGTGCATCTTCTGGCGAAATTAACCAGCGTCAATATATCGACCTGTTTCAAAACTTTATAGCTACAGCTACTGTACGCTTTAAGTTTGATGATGATTTTAATTTACGTATTCCGCTAACCTCTACTACACAAGTAGCATGGGATTGGAGAAGAAGAAATATTACCGATTTCTGGACATGGGGTTCTGATGCGCCTGATTTTACACCATACAGGGCTACCAACATGGCCAACTACAAAATTGCCACCGATGAAAAAACTGATTTTTCTACCTATGGTTATTTTGTAAATCAACGCTTTGATTATGGTGGATTTTTTGGCGTAGGCGCCGGCTTCCGTTCAGATTACTCTTCTGCATTTGGTCGTGGCTCTAAGCCATTTACCTTCCCTCGTGGAGATGCGTACTTCCGTTTCTCAGGTCTTAAATTTTGGCAAGATGGTGCCATCGGCAATACTTTGAGCGAATTTAAAATAAGGGCTGCTTATGGTGAGGCCGGTATTCAACCAGGCGCTTACGATCGTTTCCCTACCTTAACTGCTGTTACCGTAGGTACATCAAGTGCATTATCTACACCAGTATCTAATGCCAATCCAGATTTGGAAGTAGAGGTAGCAAAAGAATTAGAAATTGGAACTGACATTAGTGTAAAAATTTCTAAGGGCAATTGGTTTAAGGAAGCTAACTTAAGCTTTACTTATTGGGATCGTACCTCAGAAAATATCATCGACAGGGTAGATGTTGCCCCTAGCTTAGGTATTGGTACTCAGTTAACCAACGCTATGACGCTGGCTTCAAATGGTATCCAGGCTTCATTAAACATACCGGTATTAACTTCTAAAAATTTAAACTGGAACTTTACTACCAACTTCAGCAAACAAAAATCTATTATTGAGTCTGTTGAAAACAATGCTGAGTTGATCAAAACATCTGCAGCAGGTAGTGCTCAATACGTATTACGTGCCGGTGAGCAAATTGGCCAATTGTATGGTTATTTAATGTTACATGCTGTAGATCAATTGGATCCTAAAGGCCAACCATTTATCCCTAAAGATCAGCAAGCTAATTATGAAGTTGCCAGCAATGGCTGGGTAGTTAACAAAACTACTAAAGCACCTTATGCTTCTGCAGGTCGTTATGGATTGGGAGATCCTAATCCGAAATTCAACATGTCTTTTATTAATGAATTAAACTTTAAAGGATTCCTGACATTTGCAATGCAGTGGGATTGGATAGAAGGTAGCAACCTGTACAACCAAACCAAAGGCTGGATGTATCGTGATGGTATTCATAAAGATTATGATCAGCCAATTACCATCAATGGACAAACAGATGCATGGTCTGCTTTTTACAGAGGTGTGTATGCAGTAAGAGCCTTTAATGGTACCAAAAACTACTTTATGGAAGATGCCTCTTTCTGGCGTTTGCGTAACCTTTCTGTAGGTTTTGATATTGCAAAATTCACTAAAATTAAAGGCATTAATCGTTTGCAACTGGTATTTACTGGTCGTAACCTGATTACCCAAACTAAGTACACCGGTATGGATCCAGAAGTAAGCTCTGGTACCCTTAACTCAGGATGGGACAGAGGTGTTGATCACAACACTATTCCTAACGTAAAAACTTACCAGGTAGGCCTTAACGTTGGTTTTTAATTATTAACCTAAATTTTCAAATTATGAACTTTAAGAAATATATGTCTGCCGCCCTGGTTGGTGTAGTTGCTTTGGCAAGCTGCAGTAAGGAGCTGGCAATTGAAAATCCAAATTCACCCACACCTGAATCATTAAATAGCGAAACAGGTATCATCTCATTTTCTACCGGTGGTGTATACATCACAGGTTTCAGATCGCTTAAATACACCGATGGTGTGTTTGGGCCATTTTGGAGCGGTGCTACCGGCTTTCATGAAATGATGGGCGACGTAATTGGTTGCGATGCGGCTAACGCCTTTATGAATGCGTTGGGATGTCCTGAATCTGTAACACACGATGATGGAACAAAAGTTGCAAACCCCAATTCACCCAATACACAAATTGCACTCGTTCGCCAGGTTAATACCAACCAACAGGCTGGTAACAACTTTTTGTACTACGAGTGGGCTTATATGTACAACCTGATTGGTGCATGTAACCTGATGTTGGAAAAAGTTGACGAGGTTGCTTTTTCTGGTGATGCAGATTCTAAAAAAGCTGCTATTAAAGCATGGGCTTATTGGTGGAAAGGATTTGCATACAGCAGAATCGGATCTACATACTATGCTGGCTTAATCATTGATCAGTCTTTTACAACCAATGGTAATTATGTATCAAAAGAAAGAATGATTGAAGAGGCCAATGCTACTTTAGATAAAGCCGCTGCTGCTGCATCTGCTGCTGCCAGTACTTCTACCTTTGTAGCTACTTGGGAAAAAATCATTCCTTCCGACTTTCAAGCCGGCAAGGGTGGTGCTCTTACACCTGATGAGTTAAAAAGAAATATCAATTCTTTAAAAGCCAGAAACTTACTGGTTAGCAAAACTACTGCTACCATGACGGCTGCTGACTGGAACAATGTATTGTCTTTAGCCAATGCAGGGTTAACATCAGGCGATAAAATCTTTACCGTACGGTCTGATGCCCGTGGTGATTTGTACACCACAGGCCAACTGATAATGGGAAGAACATACTCTAACAACCCAGGTGGTGTTACTTACAAAGTAAGCGAACGTTGGGTACAAGAGTTTAAGGCAGGTGATAAACGCAAAGACAACAACTTTACAGAGGGTACTAAGTACACTGGTCAGTCAGATCGTGGAAATGCACACTTTACCCGTTGGGCACTTGCTAACGGCGGTAAGGGTATAGATGGCGTAGTAGTATATGCCAGCGGTACACCCGGTGAATTTGAAATGCATATTGGTGTAGATTATGAAGAAAATGAATTGATGAAAGCCGAGGCATTGATTAATACCGGTAAAGTTGAAGAAGGCCTTGCTATTATTGATGCAATAAGAACCTTGCAAGGTGCAGGATTGCCCGCTGTTGCAGGCACAAGCTTAACCCTTGCCCAGGCAAAAGAAGAGTTCCGTAGAGAAAGGCGTGTAGTGGTAGCCTTACGTGGCTTGTCTTTTTATGATGCCCGCCGTTGGGGAGTTATCGAAAAAGGCATAGGCCGTACAGGTGCTGCTGCTTTAAAAAATACCGGTTCAGTAAGCACCAATGCTACTATCGAGTATAACTACTTAGATTTTTGGGATGTGCCAGGTAACGAACTTACCTACAACCCTGCTGCTGCTGGTAGTGCACCAGTAGTAAACCCTAAGCAGTAAAATAGTTTTTGCTATTATAAAAAGCCGGCGCAAATATTTGCGCCGGCTTTTTTTATGCAGCATTGATTTAAGATTAGTATGCCCGGGTGCTTATAGGCTTTAGTGCTGTATAGATATGTACAAGCAGGTATACCGGTTGTATAACCAATTAGATACAAAAAATATCACCGCTGGCTAATATCGCTTTTTTGATAAACAACGCTGCCAACTTACACTATAGGAGTGTGCAGGCTGCTGTATTGTTAATGTTAATTTAATAAAGGCATGGTCACCAGCACCCAAAAAAGCTGTTCTTTTGCGCCAAATTTTATTTGCTTGAGGAAAATTATTGTTCTGGTACTGCTATGCACAGCAGGCGCTACATCTTTGCGTGCCCAGTTTTTAATGGACATGCTGGATACCACCAAAGAGGCCGGTAAAGGCTTACTGGGTATTTATAAAAAATACGATCACCTGCGTATAGGCGGATACATCCAACCTCAATACCAGGCCGCACCGGCCAATGGTACCAAATCTTACGAAGGAGGCGATTTTGCAACACATGTTAATAACAGGTTTATGCTACGCAGAAGCCGGGTACGGATTGATTATGTACACATCAATAATCAGCAAGACCCCGGTGTGCAAATCGTTTTTCAATTTGATGCCAACGAACGTACGTTTACCGTAAGAGATGTTTGGGGGCGGATATTTGATAATAAACTCAAGCTGTTTTCATTTACCACCGGTATGTTTGCAAGGCCATTTGGGTATGAGGTAAACCTTAGTAGCAGCGATAGGGAAAGTCCCGAAAGGGGGCGGATGAGCCAGGCATTAATGAAAAGCGAACGAGACCTTGGCGCAATGATTTCTTTAGATGCCCGTAAAAACTACCGAATACTTAATCATATAAAGTTAGAGGCTGGCCTGTTTAACGGGCAAGGCATTAACGCAACCGGCGACTTTGATAATAAAAAAGATTTAATAGCAAGGGCCGCACTAAAGCCACTTCATTTAAATAAATCAGCCACCTTAACGGCAGGTGTTTCAATTTTACAAGGTGGGTTACTGCAAAATACTAAGTATGTGTATACCACCAACAACAGCGATAAGGTTGTAGAGGTAGATTCATCTGCAAGTAATATTGGCACAACATCTCCTCGTAAATACAGGGGTGCAGATATACAGCTAAAAATAAAAAATAAGTTTGGATATACTGAGTTGAGGGCTGAGTATCTTGCCGGCACACAAACCGGTACGGCCAATAGCAACGAAACACCCAATGCCTTGGTTTCTGGCAGGGATGGCTTTTACCGCCGCCGTTTTAATGGAGCCTATTTTTACTTTTTGCAAAATATCTTTTCTTCCCGCCATCAACTGGTATTAAAATACGATTGGTACGATCCTAACAGCAGGGTAGCTGGCCAGCAAATTACCAGTGCTGCAAAATTTACAGTAGCAGATATAAAGTTTAGCACTTTAAATATTGGCTATGTATACCATATTACACCTGTGGCTAAACTAGTGCTGTTTTATGCCATGGTAAAAAATGAAAAAACAGGTATAGCCGGTTACACAAGCGACGTTAGCGATAACATATTTACTTCCCGTATTCAATTTAGGTTTTAAGCACTTGCGTAACATTACGGTAATATTGGCATAACATTTCCGTAACTACTCATTTACAATGAGGTAACATACAGTATGTCTCTTTGCATAAAATTTAATGCATGAGGAGTTTTACTGTTTTTGTTTTACTATTTAGTGTAAGTTTTTGCTCTGTTAATATTGCTTTGGCACAATCGGTTCAATTGTCAGGCAAAATTGTAAATGCCCGAAACGAGGCATTGCCGGCAGCTAGTATTGCTGTAAGTCCGTCTGGCAAAAAATTAGTAACAGATGCCGAAGGTAAGTTTATAGTAAGCCTGGAGCAGGGTACAAAATATGATTTTACAATAAGCAATGTTGGGTACGAAACAAAGCAGGTTACTGATATTGCAGTGTTGCGTAGCCAAGATAATTTTTTAGATATCGTACTGCAGGAAAGCTTAAAAAATAAGCTAGAAAATGTAACCGTACGCTCTGCCCCACGCCGCCAGGAAAACACCAATACACTTCTTGCTTTTCAAAAAAATAATACTGCATTATCCAGTGGCCTTGCTGCCGATTTTATCCGCAGAACGCCGGATAAAAATACCGGAGAAGTATTGCGCCGGGTAAGTGGAGCATCTATTCAAGATAATAAGTTCGTAATTGTAAGAGGCCTGAGCGATCGGTACAATGCTGCATTTATAAATGGCGCTGCATTGCCCAGCAGCGAGCCCGATAAAAAAGCATTTTCGTTTGATGTAATACCATCTGCACTTATCGATAATATTGTTATCAACAAAACCGCTACACCCGATATTACCGGGGAGTTTGCTGGCGGATTGGTGCAAATTCAAACAAAGGATATTCCGGTATCCAGCCAGTTATTAGTAGGCGTTAGTATGGGGTATAATAACCAAAGCACTTTTAAAGATTTTATCAGCAACCAACGGGGTAGTTTAGATTTTTTGGGATTTGATAACCAACGGGCATTGCCAGCATCTTACCCAACAAAATATTTAGATTATGCAAAACTGCCGGTGATTGAAAGGGTAAAAATATCACGGGAGTTTGCAGCTGGCAACAATGATTACAACGAAGTAAAATCAACAGCTACACCCATCCAAAACTATAATCTTACTTGGGCCAATGTACACCGATATAATAATGGCAGTGCACTTGGTACAGTGGTGGGTGTTACTTATCGCCACTCTAAATTGTTGTACAATGTTTCCAAATCATTGTACGAGAAAGGCGAATCGGGCCAGGCATTTTTTGACTATAACGATGCTCAAAACAAATACAGTGTTACCTGGGGCGGTATTGCCAATATTGCCTGGAGCTACAAAAAAAATAAGATTGCTTTTAAAAACCTGTTTAACCAGCTATTTGAAGATAACTACTATAACCGCATTGGCATCAATACAGAAAACCTGCAAAACATTCAACTGCGATCTTCTGTGCTAAACCAACGCAGCCTGTACGCCGCACAGTTAGAAGGTACACACCAGGTAACCAGCCAAAATATTAAGCTCAGTTGGAATGTTAACTATGCATTAAACTCAAAGCAGCAACCCGATTTAAGGGTGCAAACCTATGGCAAATCAATTGGCGTGACTGAACCCTACAACATAAACCTGAGGGGTAATAATACCAACAGGTTTATCAGCCAGTTGATGGATCATGTATTTGGTTACAATGCCTCAGCTGCCATTCCATTTGAGTTATGGGGTAATAAACAATTGGTAAAAATTGGCGGTGCTGCCACCTTGCGCCTTCGTGATTTTAGAGCCTATATTTTTGGCTATACCGAGCCCACCGATCAAAGCTTGCTATCCCTGCCTTACAACCAAATATTTAATGTAGCTAACATTAAAGATGGTGGGTTTTTATTGCAAACCGATTTGCAAAATGTACAGGATAAGTATTATGGTGCCTCCGCACTATCTGCAGGATACATCATGTTAGATAACAAGCTAAATGATAAAACCAGGCTGGTGTGGGGTGGCCGGTTTGAATATTTTGAGCAATTTTTAAAATCAAATATTGCTGGTACTGATAAAGCCCAGGTAGTAAACACCGATAAGTTAGATTTTTTGCCATCGGTAAATTTTACCTACAGCCCTAATGCAAAAACAAATATAAGGTTGGCAGCTTCCCGTACGGTGGCAAGGCCAGAGTTTAGAGAAATTGCTCCATTTGCCTTTTTTGATTTTGAACAGATAGCTTCTACTTCTGGTACGCCCAATCTTAAAAGAAGCAGCATCATCAATGCAGATGCCCGGTACGAGTGGTACCCAAAAGCGGGTGAAATTATATCATTGGGTTTCTTTTATAAAAACTTTACCGACCCTATTGAGCTTAGGCTAAACAGTGCAAGCGTGGCCACACGCCGCCAATACCAGTTTCAAAATGCAGAAAAAGCACAACTGTATGGCCTGGAAGCAGAGTATAGAAAAAGCCTGTCGTTTTTAGGCGAAGCCAGCTGGTTACAGTACTTGTATTTTAATGGCAATGCCTCTCTTATTTTTTCTAAAGTAACCTTGGGCAATACAGATGCAGCTGGTAATAAATTACCACCCACCCAACGACCACTACAAGGCCAATCGCCCTACCTCGTAAATGCAGGCCTGCAATACGATGGTACAAATGGTACCAATATTTCGTTGCTGTATAACCGCATTGGCGAAAGGCTGGTATTGGTAGGTAATACAGATTTTGGTGATGTGTACGAAATGCCCCGAAACTTACTCGATTTTCAAGTAGCACAAAAAGTAATGAATAAAAAAGGAGAAGTGCGGCTAACCATCAGCGATATACTTAACAACAAATTTGCCACCTACGAAAACAGGGATGGCAAACGTACTTACAACGCTGCAACAGATAAATACTTTAGTACTTATAAGCCCGGTACCACCTTTACCATAGGATTTAATTACACATTCGACCTAAAAAAATAATTATACGAATCAACAAAAAATAAAACACCAAAAAGGAATTATATGAAAAAGAGCTTTGCTTTACTAGCCATCGTTGCTACACTGGTTACCGGATGTTTAAAAGTAGAAATTGATGATTCAGTAACCAATAACGGCGGCGAAAACAGTGGCACTGGCACACTGCAGGAAAGGATTATTGCCAGTAAAACCATTAGTGGGGTGATAAATGAAGTGGTAGAATTGCCAAAAGGTAAATACACTTTAAAAGGATATGTTTATGTAAACAACAGGGCTACTATCCGTTTTGCTGCCGGCTCTGTAATTGTAAGCGATACCATCCAAAAAGGCGCCCTGATTATAGAAAAAAACTCCAGGTTATATGCAGAGGGTACAGCTACCGAACCCATTATATTTACCTCTGGCAAACCTGCGGGGCAACGCAAGCCCGGCGATTGGGGAGGTATTGTATTACTGGGCAACGCACCTACCAACAGAAGTACTACACCTATTATTGAAGGTGGTATCAACAGCGAATATGGTGGAAGTGTTGTAGCAGATAACAGCGGAATTTTAAAATATGTAAGGATTGAATTTGCAGGTATTGCAGCCGACCCCAATTCCGAAATAAATGGCCTAACCTGTGGTGGCGTAGGTAGTGGTACCACGCTAGAAAATATACAGGTATCTTATGGTAATGATGATGCCTACGAATTTTTTGGTGGCACTGTAAATGCAAAAAATATTATTGCCTTTGCTACCGCCGATGATGATTTTGATTTTGACTTTGGCTATACCGGCCGTTTGCAATTTGGTATTTCCTTGCGTGACCCATTGTTTGTAGATGGTGGCGATGCTGGCAATGGTATTGAGTGCGATAATGATGGCACCGGCACCGTAGCTACACCACGTACCCGCCCACAAATTAGCAACTTTACTTTTTGTGGTCCTAATGGTGCTACCGGCACATTAAGCAATCACAACTTTAATACCCGCTGGAGAAGATCAACCCATTTTGTTTTGCGAAACTCAATTTTAATGGGCTATCAAAAAGCCGGCTTTCAATTAGAAAGTGATTCTACAGCACAAGCTTACCTGGATGGTCGCTCAAGGTTTAGGCATAACCTGGTATATGCCGTAGCCGACCCTTACCGCTCTGGCTCATCACTTATTACAGCTGCTGATATGAGGGCAAAGGCAGAAGGTGCCGATAGTTGCAAAACATTTTCAGCAGCAGCAGATATACAATTAGAAAATCCTTTTAACCTGGCTGCTCCAAACTTTACACCCAAAGCCGGTAGCCCCGCCATTGCTGCAAATGCTGCTAGCTTTTTTGGGTTAACCGGGTTTACCAGCACTACTTATGTTGGTGCATTGGGTACTGCCGATAACTGGTTAAATGGATGGACAAGCTTTACCCCACAAAGTAATGCGTACTAAATTTTAATACCTAAGTTTTGTATAAACCGCTTGCTGCAGCAGTAAGCGGTTTATAATTTTATACTCATGATAAAATTTATAACAGCCGCTGCATGTTTGCTATTATTTAGCTGTGCCGGCAAGCACAATCACCCGGCTGCTACAAGCGCTACTGCCACAACTATATTGCAGATAGATGAGCGGCTGAATAATACAGATAGCCTGGTATTTAGTTTTTACAAAGATCCTTACGGGGATGACTCGGTAAGGTATAGCCGCTTTTTTACACAATACAGCAGCACAGTCAGCAGCGATATACAACTGGTTGTAAAAAGCCTGGATACCGCATTTACAAAGCATGAGCAAGTAAAAAAATGCCGTAGCGAAGGAAAGATATGGTGTTTTGCAAAAGGCAAGATTTTTCAAACCATTTACTTTTCAGCCAATTGCCCCAACTGTTGTTTTTTGTATATTTTAAAAGATGGATTTTTTTATTACGCACCCATCCACCCCAATACGATACAACGGCTGGCCTTGTTAAAGTCGGCTGCCCGTTAAACGGGCCATGTAATTATTTTTTTGGATTATAACTGTACACCACCTCATACCGCTCGTTTTGTACTGCAGGCGGTAACTGCCCGATGGGTAAATCTAACAACCCCTGTGGTGTTGGCTCGCAAACGGTGTAGTTAGCATTATTGTATCGTATAGATTTACCCACAGCTTTATCAAACTTAACCGCAACTGTAATATGTTTGGGAAACGATAAAACAATCATTGGCAGGTTATAAATTTCCTTTACTAAAAAAAAGAAAAGGGCAGACCTGTCTTCGCAGTCGCTTTGATCGTATAGTAGGGTTTGCTCGGGCGTTAATCGACGCTCTTGCCCAAATACCTTGCTATCGGGTTCAAATAAAAATGCATAACGGGTAAAGCGCATTAAAAAATCAACACCTGCTTTTACTTTCATTCCCCTGATATTGTCTTTTAATAAGGGTATTAACGATTGGTAGGTTTCGTTACTCACCGGTATGTTAAAGTACGAGGCATAATCTACCACCGGGTAATTAGCAAAGATGGTTTTAATTTGTGGGTTAAGTTTTACTTTAAAATGGTACTCCTGGTTGTAATAGTTAAACTGGATGTCTTTTTCAATATAATCAGCGGAATTAAAATGTGGTAACTGCTGCACTTTATAAGTAAAAGATTTTTTTACTTCTTCCTGCAACATCGATAGTTCTTTAAATCGTTCGGTTATAAAATCAATTGGTTTATAATCGTGATAGTTTAAGCAAACATATTGCTGCCCATTTTTTTCATAATAAGGCAGCTCAAAAATTTGCTCATCTGTTTGTACATAAAATAGCAATTTGGTGCGGCTGATTTTAAGCGTTGCACCATAACCAGATTTTACCAGTAAAAACCATTTATAAACAGTGTAACGTTCATAATTCTCCTGCTTGGGGCTCACTTGTTGTACGGTGCGTCGTATTAGTTGGTAGTACAACCAATCATCCAGTTTATATTGTTTTCTGTATTGCAACAATGCATCTACCAGTGGTTGATAATCGGCTGAAAGTATATCTGCAAAATAATTGTTTACCTGCTCTTCCGAAAAAGCAGGTTTGCTACTGGTGTTGGCCGGCAGTGGGGCTGTAAGGGTGATGCTGTCTCCAAAAAAATCAAAGCTAATAAGTTTGGTTTGATGCTGGCAAAAAATTGCCACAGGTAAAAATACCAGCATGCTCGCCATCAATATGATTTTAACCGTTTTCATTACAGCACTTGTAAATGTAACAATTTGAGCATAATTACTGCTGCAACTTAATAGTACAATCGTAACAATTCTGTAACCTCTGTTTAATGTTATGGTAACACATAAGCAGCAATTTGCAGCACTAAATAAGCATTGAGCATTGTAACAACATAGCAATACAAACAAGTTCCTTAAGCAAATAGTAAAATCTCATGCTTGTACCACCTGTTATTCTTATCAGGTGGTTTTTTATTTTATCATCCATAACTTTTATTTTTATAACATGATGTATAAACTAACCGTTGTGCTTGTAACCGTGTTTTTTTTATCGTGCAGTAAAAAAGATAAGGCCCTGCATACACATATTGCCAATGCAGATAGTGTTGCAATTAATTTTTTTAAAGGCGATGGCACCATGGACACTGTAATAGCAGTAAAAATTATTAGGGATAAAAATACAATGGCTCAATTGGCGGCAATGGTTAGCCAGGATAAAGTAAGCAGCATAAATAAATGTGGTGTAGATGGATCGTTGCATTTTTTTAAGCAGGATAGGGTGATACAGGATATTGATTTTAGCCTGTCCAACAAGCAATGCCAGTATTTTTTTTATGTGTACAAGGGAAAAAGAAGTAATAGCCGTTTGCCTGCCGAAGCAGTTGTGTTGTTGCAGGGTATAGCGGCTGGTAAGTAATGATTATTGCATACTTAAAGCCGGCTCTGTTAATGGTGCAGGTAAGGCAGGTGTTGCTATGGTTGTGTGCTGCTTAGCATGCATGGTAAGCAGGCTGTTTACAATGGCTTCTGTTTCGTCCTCAAAATTTACCATCATCGTTGTATTGTCCAATAGCCAGTTTTCTACTTTACTAATATGTTTCTTTTTCAGGCTTTTTAAAACAGGCACACCCAGCCCTGCTGCGCTAGCGGCATTGCAATG
>JBDKJT010000116.1:0-3023 GCA_039796475.1 Bacteroidota bacterium
TCACTATTAAAAATAGAATTGCTATTAAACTGAAAGCTGACTTCATAGTTATGGTGTTAAAATATTTCTGCCAACGAGAGTTTGTGAAAAAACTCCTTCCTCAAATATACACATACTGTTAATATAAAAAACGGCGTATGGTTTTTGCGTATTGCCGGTATGCAATACATAACAGGCTCCAACCGCCATCAAAGTTACTTCAGCACATTAGAAGATCAGGTAAGCGCAGACAATGCAGTAAGATTGATAGATGCTTTTGCAGATAAGCTGGATTTACAACAGCTGGGTTTTAGCAATACCAACTACAAAAGCGAAGGCAGGCCACCGTATGCGCCGCAGGTGTTGTTAAAACTTTACTTGTATGGATACTTAAATAAAATCCGCAGCAGCCGCAAATTAGAAAGGGAATGCAGCCGCAATATAGAACTGCAATGGCTGCTGCAGCACTTACAGCCTAACTACCATACCATTGCCGACTTTAGAAAGCAACATGCCACGGCCTTGCAAAACATGTTTAAACTGTACGTACAGTTTTTAAGCGAAGCCGGCTTACTTGGCAAAACCACCATAGCCGTAGATGGCAGTAAGTTTAAAGCGGTAAACAGCAAGAAGAACAATTACAATCAAAACAAAATAGACAAACACCAGCAGTTTATAAAAGACAAAGCAGAAAAATATTTGCAGGAACTGGATGAGCTGGACAAAGCAGAAAACAACATCGAAGAGTTGCAAATAAAAAAGGAAAAGCTAAGCGAAGGGCTTAAAAAATTAAAAGAGCGGACAATAAAATACGATACTCTGCAGCATCAATTAGATGCCACTGAAGACAGACAAATAAGCACCACAGATACCGACAGCCGCAGCATACTAGTAACCAAAGCCATAGTAGAAGTAGCGTACAATGTACAAAATGCGGTAGATGATAAGCATAACCTGATAGTATATACCGGGGCCACCAACCGCAACGATGGCAAGGCACTGCATCAGGCAGCCATACAGGCCAAACAAAATTTACAATTACAACAACAAGACAATATAATACTGTTAGCCGATAAAGGCTACCACACTGGTGCAGAGTTGCAGCAATGCCAGCAGGCCAACATGCAAACGCATGTGGCATATAAAGAACAGCCCAGTGTTAAACACATTGCAACAGAATTTTTATCAGAAAATTTTGCTTACGATAAAAGTACCGACAGTTACACCTGCCCGGCCGGCCAAACCTTAACCACTTTAGGCACCTGGCATAATAAAAAGGGAGAGGCCAATGAGACGAGTTATCGTTTTAAAACCTACCGCACCGATGCTTGTAAAAGCTGCCCGTTAAAAAACCAATGTACTAAACTGCCCAGGCGCATTGTACAGCGAAGTGAATACCAGGATGCGGTAGATGTAAACGATAACAACATAAAAAGTAATCCCCAGTATTACAAACGGCGGCAGGCCATAGTAGAGCATCCTTTTGGAACAATCAAGCGGCACTTTGGTTTTACACATACATTATTAAAAGGGCTGCAAAAAGTAAACGGAGAGATGAACCTGATTATGTTTTGCTACAACTTTATGCGAACAAAAAATATATTGGGCTTTGAAAAAATGCTGCAAGCCATCCACAACTGGCAACCAACCTACAGTAAGATAATTTGTGCTGTAAAAACGGCTCTTATTAAACGTGTTTACAGTCAAAGTACTGCCCTCCATTTTTTACAACCGCTGCGGTTATCATTTTTAAAGGCTGCTTAATAAGCTGCTATAAGCTTTACACAAAATTTTACCGGCTGATTTTTAAGAGAAAGATAGTTTTTTCACAGTCTGACGAGCAGGTATTGCCGATGGTGGGGAATTTTATATTCGTCCGCCCGGAACTGCTGCCTGGTTTTTTGATAAAGTTAAATATTAAGAACTAAAGTTGGGCTTTGCAGGTCGAGCCCCGAACCACAGCACAGCAGAATTACCGCTGCTGATTGCTCCAATGTCCAGCCCCACTATTGGCAATACCAATGTTAGCGGCTGTATAGTCCTACCTCCACCAAACTATTTTCTCTTCTGAACTGTCTATGGGAAGTTCAACAGGGTCGATAGGTGGAAGTTCAATTTTATTCTTTTCATTCTCTCGTACTCTTGATTCAATCTGTTTTCTCAATTTTGAATACGCTGAACATTCATTGTCCCAAATTGCATAAGTTAACTGATGCTTTATGTAGCTTGTGTCGGCTGGACAGTTTATAAACGGCTTTCGGTTAAGAATGGAATCAAGAATATTGGAACTTCTTTGATTTTTATATCCCGCAATTGAATTTATAAAGTCCACAGCTTTGTCACTGCTTTGGTCTCTACAAATTGTACGATAAAAGTTACGTGGGTAATATTTTTCAAAAACTTGTAAATAAGAAGTGTCAGGAAACTCTTTCATTAACGTAAATGACAACCCACTAATTCTCCAGCAATTTTCTAATAGTTGCTCTCTTATTATTTTGATGTCGTCATTCTTTTTGAACTTAGCTAATCCATATAAAGCATACTCTATTTCAGCAAACCCTTGTTCGCCGAGTTCTTCGTCATAGTTTCTTTTTCGTGTCGCCATATCTTTAATAAAAGAGTAGTATTTTTCTTGCGGTTCGATTTGTTCAAGAATTGTATATGCTGATTTTAAATAGTTGTGTCTGGTTATAACCTCATTAATTGTTTTGCTTTTGTCCTCTTTTGTTTTCCATTTAGCTTCCTGCAAAATATCGTCTGAAACTGTCCGATACCAAATACCAAATTCGCCTGCGTCAGTAGCCACAGTTGCAGTGTCATCCAAATGGCTCATTAAAACGTCAAAATGATTGAAGGATTTCCTATGTAACATTTCTCTAAATGCTGATGCCCTTAAAACGGGATGCTCCGATTGTCCAAGCTGAATTAATTCTTTGTCGGTCGCCATATTTCGTAATGAACTGTCATAATACATTACTATGCCTTTTGATACAATCTCTGTCAAATGAGGCTGAAGGGGTTTTCTAAAATCTTTTATTGCGTAG
>JBDKJT010000117.1:0-14527 GCA_039796475.1 Bacteroidota bacterium
AGGATTTATGTATAAGTTATTATTGCTGCTTTGCTTATTTGCACATGCCGGCAGGGCGCAGCAAAAAGATAGTGTACCGGCTGTAGCAGGTTCCAATATTTTTAAACGAACCAGCTTTGCTGTAATACCCATATTGGCCTACAACCGGTCGTATGGTACCAGTGCCGGTGTACTGCTTAATGCATTTACAAAGCTGAGCGCCACCGACCAAAAATCGCCGCCAAGCCGCAGCAGCGTGGGCTTTGGATACACCCAAAACAAATCGTGGTTTGCTATGGCTACCCAACGCCTTTATATCAACGAAGATAAATGGAGGGTGTTTTGGGCATTAGGGTTGGGCAAAAGTAATTTTCAGTTTTTTGAAGAAACGGATGATATGGGTAATGGGGTATTTGTAAACTATCAAACGCATGCCCGCTTTTTTACTACCAATGTAATGTATAATATTGGAGGCAGGTGGTATGCTGGTTTAAAGTACCAGTTTTCTACCTCTACCACCGAATTTGACATTGAAAACAAACCCGACGAAACCACCCGGTTAAGCAGTTGGGGCATACCAGTTGCTTTTGATAACAGGGATTATGTTTACTACCCTGCCAAGGGTGTTATTGCCAACTTGTTGCTAAGCGACAATGCAAAATGGCTGGGCAGTGATGTGGCTTTTACCACTTTTAGCGTTAATGTAAATCACTTTATCAGTTTAAAAAACAAGGCCATACTTGCCTCCCGTTTTTTTAATTACCTGGGCATTGGCGAAGTACCTTTTATTGGCCAAAAAGTAGTAGGTGGTAAAGATTTAAGAGGGTACACCAAGGGCACTTACCGCAGCGATAAAGTAATGGCCTTGCAAACTGAGTACCGCTACAATTTTTATAAAAAATGGGGTATGGTAGCTTTTGCTGGCATTGCCTCGGCATTTAAATACAATGGCATATCAGGTAGTGGTTTGTTACCTGCCGGCGGCGCCGGCATACGCTATCAAATTTTACCAAAACAAAAAATGAATATTGGGGTAGATGTAGCAGCCGGCAAAGACGACTGGGGTATTTACTTCAGGATTGGTGAGGCGTTTTAATACAATTTTTGCGCTATCCTATTTAACTACAGCCTGGCTTAGGCTGCAGCTACTAACCGTATATTTCCAGGTGAATATCTTTTTTATCGTACCCCATATTTAAGATGCGTTGTTTGGCTTCATCTATCATTCCCTTCCAGCCACATAAATAAAAATGTGCCGGTTGGCGGTTTGCACATAAGGCCTCGTATACCGGGTGCACATAACCGTTATTACCCTCCCAAACCTCCCTTGATAAAGTGGGCAGGTAGGTAAAGCCGGGCAATTGCCCCTCCAGCGCCTTTAGCTCATTAAAATACAAGAGTGAGCTTTTAGTGCGGCAGCCAAATACCAGGTAAATATGCTGGTGAGGTAATTGCTGCTGCAGTATATAGTGTATCATGCTTCTAAACGGTGCAATGCCTGTGCCGGTACAAATCATCACTATATCCTTTTCAATGGGCTGGCGCAGGGTAAAAACGCCTTGTGGCCCTCTAAAAGAAAGTTCGGCACCTACTTGTACTTCGGTAAACAGGTAGTTGGTACCCAGCCCGTTTGCATCCAGTACTATTACCAGCTCAAACACATTACTGCCATCAGGCCAGGAGGCGATGGAGTAACTGCGCCAGCGTTTGTTGGGCTTTTCGTGAATGGGCAAATCAAGCGTTACAAACTGCCCGGGTTCAAAATCAAAACTGTTAAGCCCGGGTACCTCTATCCAAAAACGGCGGGTATCGGCTGTTTCGTTTTCTATTTTTATCACTTTACCAATACGCCAGGGTTGTAATGCCATACACAACTATTTTGCAAAATTTATTAATGCAGCAACTTACGGCAAATGTTTAATAAAAAAAAAGCCCCGTTGTTACGGGGCAATGCTTGTATTTTAATACAAAAGTTATTTTAAAGGCTCATCATTTCTTTAAACTTAACCGCTTGCCGGCGGCTTACTTCTATTTTTTCGCCGCCCTGTATTTCCAGCAACAGGCCACCATTAAAATAGGGTTCAATTTTTTCGATCATCCGCATGTTTACAATATGTTTACGGTTGGCCCTGAAAAAAGTTTTTTCATCCAGCCTTTCTTCCAATGCATTCAGCGATTTTAAAATAAGTGGTTTATTGCCGGCAAAAAACACTTTGGCATAATTGCCTACACTTTCAAACAATCGTACTTCGCTCAGTTTTACAAACCAGCAGCGTTCGCCATCTTTTACAAACACCTGGTCGTTTTCGGTAAGTACACCACGGTTGCTGATGTGCTGGGCATTTTCTTTATCCTCTGCCTGCTGCAATTTTTGCAGGGCGTCTACCAGGCGTTTGGGTTCGATGGGTTTCATCAGGTAATCCAGTGCATTTACCTCAAATGCTTTAAGGGCATACTCATCATAAGCCGTGGTAAATATTACATGTGGGGCCTTATCCAGCTCCTGCAGCATATCAAAACCGGTTTTGCCGGGCATTTGTATATCCAAAAAAATCAGGTCGGGGTTAAGGGCATCAATTTTTTCAATCCCTTCTTCTGCATTGGCGGCTTCGTCTACTACTTCAATTTGCGGAAAATCGCTGAGCAGTTTTCTTAATTCGTTACGGGCCAGGCGTTCGTCGTCGATAATAATGGCTCTGTGCATATGTGCTGTTTTAGTTGGTGGATACCGGCATAATAATTCTTGATTCTACCAGGTCGGTATCCAGGTTCCTGATATCAAAAGTAGCTTTTCCCTGGTATAAAAGATTTAAGCGGTCTTTAGTGCTTTTTACACCAAAGCCTTCGCCGTTGATATGGCTATTTATTTGCCCGGAGTTTTGTACAACCAACTCGTGGTGGTCATCTACAAAATCAGATTTCACCCGGATGATGCCCCCGTTTATTTTTTTACTGATGCCATGTTTAATAGCATTTTCTACCAATGTTTGCAGCATCATGGGTGGTACCGGCTGGTTAAGGGTATCTTCATCAATATCCATTTCTATATTCAGCCTTTCTTCAAAGCGGATTTTTTCAAGCGCCAGGTAATCTTTTACAATATTCAGTTCTCTTTCCAGCGGAACGGTTTCCAGCTTTTCGGCCTGCATGCTGCTGCGTAAAATATTGCTTAATTCGGTAATGGCAGTACGAGCTCTTACAGGGTTTTCATCTACCAGTGCCCTAATGCTGTTAAGGGCATTAAATATAAAGTGTGGGTTGATATGAGATTTGATGGTTTTAAGCTCCAGCTCTTTTACCAGCGATTGCAGGCGCAGGGTATCCAGCTCCTGCCGGCGGTTGCGCTCTACATAATGATAGGTGTAATAAATAAGGTTCCAGATAAAGAGTAAAAAAAAGTTGTTGATTACATTACGGGTTACCTGGTTTAGCAGCGATATTTTGGGGCCGCCCTTATCCTCTAGCCCCAGGCCTTTGGTAATGGCCACATCTGCACAAGCATATATAATGGCAAATAAAACAGTAACCACTATAAACGAAATAATTTGGCTTTGCAGTGGCTTTTCGAGCAACTTGTATTCTTTAATCACCATCCGCATCAGGTGAGAGAATAACAAGCCCAGCAGCACTCCTATAGTAATGAGTATAAAAAAATAATCAATTTTTCTTACAGAAAGGGTTAAGTAAAAAAAGATAGATATGGCAAAGTTGGCACCCCAGCCACCTATTTGGCAGATCCAGTATTTAGACAGGTTTTTCAACATAGCAAACAAATGTAGTGTGCCACTCTATAAAGCCGTTTGTGCATTTGACTAATGGCAAAATGCAAGGGCGGGAGGCAGCATATATGAAATTATAATAAACAAAATGAAATAGCACTTGCATTATCAAATAAAATTTACAATCTTGTAATCATTGTGTTATAACACCAAAGATGAAAATTATTTTCTCACAAAAAAATCATTGTGTATGTCATTTAATTTAGTAGATGCCGCCAAAGGCCTTTTCAGCAGCGATTTAGTTAGTAAAGCCAGCTCATTTTTAGGAGAGAGCGAAGGGGGTGTTAATAAAGCCATGAGTGGTATTTTACCCACCGTTTTAAGCGGCCTTATTAGTAAAGTTGGTACCAGCGATGGTGCAGAAACAGTAGCAAAATTAGCCGCCGAGCAACACGATGCCGGGTTATTAAGTAACCTGGGCAGTTTTTTTGGCGGAGACAATAGCAGCCTGCTTAGCAAGGGTGCCGGTATGTTAAGCGGTTTATTTGGCAATAAAACGGATGGTATTACCGGCTTGCTCTCCAACTTTGCCGGTGTAAAATCTTCGTCGGTTACCTCCTTACTAAGCATGGCGGCACCTGCCCTGTTGGGTTTTTTGGGCAAACATGCTGCCTCTAATGGATTAAGTGCCAGCGGGCTTGCCTCATTTTTGGGTAGCCAAAAAAGTGTGGTGGCCAATGCCATACCCTCTGGGCTAAACCTCAGTAGTGTATTGGGCGATGTGCTGGGTACGGCTCAGTCTACAGTAAGCCATGCAACCCACAAGGTAGAAGAAGTGTCAGACAACGCCGGCAGTGGTATTAAATGGTTACTACCAGTATTATTATTGGGCTTATTGGCCATAGCGGCCTACTACCTGTTTGGTAAGGGCTGTGGCAAACCGGCAGAAGAAGCGGTTGTTACCACTACCGATACTATGACACATGCGGCCGAACCGGCTGTAGCTGTAACAGCACCGGTAAGAGAATCGCTAAAAGTTAAACTGCCCAACGGCGTAGAAATTGATGCGTACAAAGGTGGTATTGAAGACAGGCTGGTGGCATTTTTACAAACCGACTATAAAGCATTGGGCGCTGATTCACTTAAAAATGTATGGTTTGATTTTGACGACCTGAACTTTAAAACAGCCAGTGCTGAATTAACCACCGACGATCAACGCCAAATATCTAACCTGGTAGCCATATTAAAGGCTTTTCCAAACGCTAAACTAAAAATTGGCGGATATACAGACAGAGTAGGTGACGAAGCGGCTAATAAAAAACTATCAGGCGATAGGGCCACCACAGTAAAAAATGCATTGGGCAAAGGAGGTGTAGGTGCACAAATAAGTGCTGCAGAAGGCTACGGATCTGACTTTGCTAAATATGCCGCAGATGCCCCGGAAGAAGATAGGGTAAAAGACCGCAGGGTATCTGTTTCAGTAAGATTGTAATCAATCCTGCCGATAAAAAAGAGGTTGCCGTAATTGGCAGCCTCTTTTGTTTTACAAATATGGCACGGCATATCCTGTTTTTTAAAATCCCACCATTGTAATTTATGTATTGTAAGGGCCAATATACATTCACCCTGTATCAGCGTTACTAGTAATATTCTCTATTTTTACACAATGGCAAATCCCAATTTGAACAAAGAGGCAGGTTCGCTAAGTGCGGCTGATAAGGAGTTTGAAAACAACATCCGCCCTGCGGAGATGGCTGATTTTACTGGCCAGGCGCAAACTGTAGAAAACCTGCGGATATTTATAAAAGCTGCCCGTATACGGGGGGAGGCATTGGATCATGTATTATTTCATGGCCCTCCCGGCTTGGGCAAAACCACCCTTAGCCGTATTGTTGCCAATGAGCTGGGGGTAAATATTAAAGAAACCAGCGGCCCGGTAATTGAAAAACCGGGCGACCTCGCCGGCCTGCTTACCAACCTGGAGCCCAATGATGTACTTTTTATTGATGAAATACACCGGCTAAGCACCGTGGTTGAAGAGTACCTGTATGCAGCCATGGAAGATTACCGAATTGATATTATGATAGACAGCGGCCCCAATGCCCGTAGTGTACAAATAAACCTAAACCCTTTTACATTAATTGGTGCCACCACCCGTAGCGGCTTACTTACAGCACCTTTGCTTAGCCGTTTTGGCATAAAATCGAGGCTGGAGTATTACAATGCCGGCACCCTGCAAAAAATTATTTTACGCAGTGCCGGTATATTAAGCACCCCAATAAGCACCGATGCTGCCGACGAAATAGCTCGCCGTAGCCGTGGTACTCCCCGTATTGCCAATGGGCTTTTAAGACGGGTAAGAGATTTTGCACAGGTATTGAATGATGGCAGCATTGATATTGGTATTACTAAACACTCCCTAAAAGCACTCAATGTAGATGAGTACGGGCTAGATGATATGGACAACCGCATTTTGCACACCATTATTGATAAATTTAAAGGTGGCCCGGTGGGTATTAATACCATTGCCACCGCTGTGGGTGAGGAGCCGGGCACGCTGGAAGAAGTGTATGAGCCCTTTTTAATTCAAGAAGGTTTTTTACAACGTACCGCCCGTGGGCGTGAGGTTACGGCAAAGGCTTATACTCATCTGGGCAAAATTCAGTTGCAAGGTGGTGGTAATAATTTATTTAGCTGATGTAATACCTCCAATAAAAAAGGGTTGAATAAAACATTCAACCCTTTTTTAAAATTGCTTATCAAATTTAGTGCTGGTGATTGTGCTGCATAGCATTTAAGGCTTCGGCAGATACTTCTTTTTCAGCAGGGTTTACCTTGCTTTCGGCCCAGTTAAATAATTTTTCGGTAACAAGGCGGCGGTAGGTAGTATCTACATGCTTTTCATCTTTCATCATGCGCTCTACATAACTATCCAGCCAGCTTTGATCTTCGCCAAGGCTCATTGCACCAAAATAGCGCATTATTTCTGCCTTCATTGATTCTTTTAATTCTTCGGCACCTACTTCCAGCTGGTTATCCTTAATAATTTTATCGCTGATTAATGTCCATTTCAACTGCTGGCTAAACATTGGAAATTCGGCTTCGGCCTCATCAGCAGTTTTTGGCTTTTCGCCACCGGTTTGCAACCAGCGTTTTAAAAAGCTGGCCGGAAATTCCATATTGGTTTCGTCCAGTAAAAAATGGTACAGTTGGTCGTGCAGTTGGTTACGGCTTTGGGCCAGCCAGTATTGATCAATTTCTTCTTTCAATTTATTTTTAAACTCCTCTTCAGTAGCAATGGCCGCTCCGGGAAAAACCTCTCCGTAAAAAGTTTCATCCATCGCTCTTTTTTCAACCAACCCAATTTTTACAATGACAAGCTTAAAAAACTGGTCGCCGGCAGCATCATGGCCTAAGCCTAAATCATGCTGTAGTGCATGCAATTTATCGCCCTCAAAACTGTCGGATAATTTTGCTACAATACTATCGCCTACTTTTTTGCCTTGCAGCTGTGCGGCCACTGCCGGTGTAAAATATTTAAGAATAACAGAGTTTTCTTTGCTTATACCGCCTTCTACTTCATTGCCATCGGCATCTGTTTGTGTAAACTGGATATTTAACACATTTTCTTCATTATCCACTACTTCAGGCTCTGTCATTTTACCTGCTTTTACCTGCATACGGGCAACTTCATCTTGCACCATTTCGTCGGTAGTTTTTACCTTATGTAAGGTAAGCGGTGCCTTAGAAAGGTCAGCAAGTTCAAATGAAGGTTTTAAGCCAATTTCAAATCCAAACTCATAATCAGCAGGATTGTTAAAATCAAGCTTGCTGGCATCAGGGTTGATAGGGATAGGCTGTGCAAATATATCAGGCTGCTCAGTTTGCAGGTAACCATACAGTTCTTTTTCTACGGTTCTAATCACTTCATCGGCATAGATAGAAGGGCCGTACATTTTTTTTACGATACCGGCAGGTACCATCCCTTTTCTAAAACCCGGAATATTGGCTGATTTACTGTACTCCTTTACCTTTTTTTCAAAACTGGGTAAATAATCTTCTTTACTCAGTTTTACAGTGATTTTGTCATTCAGCAAACCAATATTCTCTCTTGCAACTGTTGCCATGATTGTGTTGTTTATATCGTATTTAAATAACGAACAAGGAACAGGGAATGAAGAATAGTGAAGTTTTCAGCATTCATTGATTCCTTGTTCCTTGCGCTGTATTCGTTTTGTCCGGATGATAGGGGTCGAACCTACATGGATTGCTCCGCCAGATCCTAAGTCTGGTGCGTCTGCCAATTTCGCCACATCCGGTAAACTTGGTATGGTTGCCTCCCGGCAGTTGCCAGGATTTGCCACATTTGGTTTGGGGGTGCAAAAGTAAGGGAATTTGATAAAAAACTAAAGGCAAAGCCAATTTGATTGTACAAAATATTTTTTTACGGCAGGCAAAATGGCCGTTTTACATTTTTTTAGCAGGATGCCATACTAAAAAACAGCAAAACTCATTTAAGGATAGCAAAGGCAAGGCTACCCTTATTAATGGCGGTTTACCCATTTTAAACTAAATTCGTAGCACTCATGGAAGTAACAGAACCAATCGTAAAATACACACTAAACGAAGAGCAGGAGAAAAACGAAATTCTGCGGCAGTACCGTGGGCTGCTAAGGGCATTAAAACCAAAGCTAAAACCTGGTGATAAGGAATTACTCCGTACCGCTTTTGAAATGGCTGCCGATGCCCATAAAACCATGCGGCGTAAAAGTGGGGAGCCTTACATATTACACCCGCTGGCCGTAGCCAAAATTTGTGTGGAAGAAATTGGACTTGGCGTACGCAGCACCATTTGCGCCCTGCTGCATGACACTGTAGAAGATACAGATATTAGCCTGCAGGATATACAAAGAGAGTTTGGTACCGAAATAGCCCGGATTGTAGACGGGCTTACCAAGATTAGCAATGTAATGGGTACCAATACCAGCCAGCAGGCAGAAAATTTTAAAAAAATACTGCTTACCCTTACAGACGACCCCCGGGTGATATTGATAAAACTGGCCGATCGGCTGCATAACATGCGTACGATGGACAGTATGAAAAGAGAAAAACAATTAAAAATATCCAGCGAAACAGTATATGTGTACGCCCCCCTAGCTCACCGTATGGGGCTGTATGCCATTAAAACAGAAATGGAAGACCTTTCCATGAAATACCTGGAGCCGGACACCTACCGCTACATTGCCCAAAAATTAAATGATACCCGAAGAGAGCGTACCCGGTATATCAACGATTTTATAAGACCCCTGAAAGAGAAATTGGAAAAAGCCGATTTTCAATTTGAAATTGTTGGCCGCCCCAAAAGCATCCACTCTATTTGGAACAAGATGAAAAAAAAGGGGGTGAGTTTTGAAGAAGTGTACGACCTGTTTGCCATCCGTATTATTGTAGATGCACCGCCACATAAAGAAAAAGAAGATTGCTGGAAAGTGTACAGCATGATTACAGATGAATACAACCCATCACCCGAACGGTTGAGAGACTGGTTGAGCAACCCCAAAAGCAATGGTTACGAGGCATTACATACCACCGTTATGGGCCCTTCGGGCAAATGGGTAGAAGTGCAGATACGTACCAAACGGATGAACGAAATTGCAGAAAAAGGCCTTGCCGCACACTGGAAATACAAAGAAGGTGCTACCGACGAAAGCCGCTTTGACAAATGGTTTCACCAAATACGGGAAGCCCTTAACCAGGATACCAACTCGCTGGATTTTTTACAAGATTTTAAAACCTCATTTTTAGCTGAAGAAATTTATGTGTATACCCCCAAGGGCGATGTAAAAATGCTGCCAACTGGCGCTACCGCCCTCGATTTTGCCTTTAGTGTACACACAGCCGTGGGCAGCAAATGTATTGGCGCCAAAGTAAACCATAAACTGGTGCCATTGGGCCATAAATTACGCAGCGGCGACCAGATAGAAATTATTACCAGTGCTAAACAAAAACCTAACCTGGAGTGGCTAAACCTGGTAGTAACCAGCAAAGCAAAACAAAAAATTAAAGACACCCTAAAAGAAGAAAAACGAAAAGTAGCAGAAGATGGCAAAGTGATACTGCAAAAAAAGCTGGATGCTATTGGCGGTATGGTTACCCAACACAACCTGGAGGAGCTAGCCTCATTTTATAAACTCAACTCCTCACTTGACCTGCTGTACGAAATAGCCACCAAAAAAATTGACCTGAAGGAGCTTAAAGATTTCACCGCATCCGGAGACAGGCTGTTTTTACCAAAACCCAAAACAGAACCCGACAATAAACCACAGGAGGCAGATGGCGGCAGGCCATTGGATAAAAAAGACTCCGAACTGATAATTTTTGGCGAAAGCAGCGACAAAATACTATACACCCTTGCCAACTGCTGCAAGCCCATACCCGGCGATGATGTATTTGGCTTTGTTACTACCGGCGAAGGATTAAAAATACACCGTACCAATTGCCCCAATGCTGCCCGCCTGATGGCTAATTATGGCCATCGTATTGTAAAAACCAAGTGGGCAAAAAACAAAGAAATTTCGTTTTTAACCGGCCTGAAAATTATTGGGCTGGATGATGTGGGCGTAATACATAAAATAACCAACCTTATTAGTGGCGAAATGAAATTTAATATTGCCGCCATGACGATTGAAGCCAAAGAAGGTATTTTTTACGGCAACATGAAAATTTTTGTACACGACAAAGAAGAGCTGGATATTTTATGCGACCGCCTGCTGGCACTACCCGGTATTGAAAAGGTAGATCGCTATGATGCAGAATAATTACTTAATTAATTTTAACAACCATATCATGCAGGAACTTATCGACCGCCTTACACAAAATGCCAACATCAGCCCGGAGCAAGCCGCTAAAGCCATCGAAACAATTAAGGAATACGTAAAAGAAAAATTTCCGATGCTGGGTGGTGCGGTAGATAATTTACTGGGCGGCGCCTCCGCCAATTCGCAGGATATCTAATACACTACTTTATCATCGCAGTTTGTATAAAATAACCAGCCTGCAAACGCAGGCTGGCAGCTTTACAATCATTTATTGTACACCCAAAAGGTTTTAGTCAAACAGGCACTTACTGTTTCATCCGGTTCCAGGTTTGTGTATCTCCCAATTCTACATTAGGATCAAACGCCGGGTTATTACTTACCAAATAACTACCATCTCCCTTGCTCCATGCATTACTGTATCCACTGGTAAGTTCTACTTTGTTGCCATCCGCATCCGTCCAATTAGTTACCCCACGTAAGTATTGCCCAAAACCATCGGTATCTTTTGAGTAAGCCGCAGTGCTGGCATCGCTTTTTGCTTCCCAGCTTCTAACAATATTATTACTCATTTGCTGCTGTACGGCTCTTATCTCCTGCGTATGTTTCCAAATTTGGCCTTGGGCATTGGATGTTACCTGGCTAAAAAATTGTTGTACGCCATTAAACCAGGTGGGGTTTAGCCTGGTGCTGCTAAAAAATGTACTCATTATTTTACGGGCTGCTGCCTCGTTACCACTTTTATATTTTATCACTATCCGCATGGCAGCATAACATTGAAAAGTGTTTGCCATTTGGCCTTGTGTGCCACCCAATGTAACAATGGTTTGCATAATAGTGCAAAAAGCAAGCCCTTGTTTGCCATCGTTAAATTGCAGCAAACCCTCTGCAGCACTACCACGAAAACTGTATGCATTATTACCCCCCTGCCTTGCCAATTGGGTTTGTTGATTTGCACCTGCATCCATCAATTGTTGCAGCTCATTAATAATATTTGCAGATTGTACTTGTGCATTTATATTGGGCGAAAGTACTTTGCGGATGTAGCCTGCTGCATCTAAAGGAGGGGCAATATGGCAACTGTGTAAATTAAACCCTCGTTGCATGGCATCTAAATAAACCGGATCGTCGCTCCAGTCAAATTGGGTGGCAGGCAATAACATTAGTTCATACTCACCATCTGGCGATGTTGCACTCAGCGATGCCTGTACCATTTCTGGAATACATTTATTGGTGGCATTCCAACGTACATCGCTATTTACCTGCCAATTGGCCGGCAATACAAAGGAGCTAACTTCTATCGGCTCATTAAAGCCCTGTTTATCTATTACTCTAAAACGTTTTAAAATAAGATAATCTTTGCCCGCTTGCATATCGGCCACTTTACGGTTGGTTGTGCTACCTTTTTTATTACTACTGGTTTGCTGTGCATTGCAGGACACTAAAAAGCTTACGCAAATGGCCGCAACTACTAATTTATTCATGACATATTTTTTAAACAAAGTTTTTCAATATCACCTTGTTGCCGTCCAGGTACCTGTAGAAACACCAGCATCTCCCACAGCTGTTCCACCTAAGCTGTTATCGCCTGTTTTAGTGCCAGTATATTTGGCAAGGCCCGAAAAATTAAATTCAAAATTGATGCTGCCTGCGGATGATGACCAGGTGCCGGCATTGAGTTTACTAAAGCTTCCCTCTACATAATCCCATGTACCGTTTGGGTTTAAGGTGGCTTTAAAAACTCCTTTGGCCATGCTGCCAGTTGTAAAATTGTAGTTCACCATCCATGCGCCTTCGTATGTAAATGCGGCTGGTGTGGTTTTATCTTTTTTGCAAGCAGTAAATGATAAAATTGTTACTGTAAGCAATGCAATAAAAAAGCATATTTTTTTCATGACGATGTATTTATTTGAATAAAAATTATTGAATAAACATTCGACAGGGGAAACAGCATTGCCTTATTTAAAGTAGCCGGCATGCCATCATAGTTGGTAAAAATGCCATACAAATAAAGCATCCCTTTTATTGGCAGCAGCTAACCCATATGGATAAATCTTATACAGCCACAAAACTTATCTGCGTTGCTGTATTAAAGAATACAGCACATTAGCAACATGCCCGTACGCCTTATCAAAAATCATCCGCTTATAAAGCCATACTAATTCCTGTATAAACACTTTATCACTAAACTCCGTTTGCTGAAAAAATCTCACCAAAAAAATTGACAAGGTTTTTTCACAAACCGCATCGGCCCACTTTATTCAATCATAATTTTATGTGTTTCTTTTTCAGTAGTGTTGGTTAATTGCAGTATATAAAAGCCTTTGGCCAATCCGCTTAAACTAAAAGTATTGCTTGTATACCCACTAAACTGCCTTACCATTTTGCCAGCTGCATCCATTACTACTATTTGATTAAAATGGGTTGCACCCAATATGGTAATTACATCATGCGCCGGATTGGGTATTACCTGCGTCCTGTATTTTTTGGAGATAGTAATTTTTACAATATAGCTGTAGGTAAACCGGCCATCGCTATCAATCATCTTAAGCCGGTAATAATTTAGTCCATTTGCAGGGTTATCGTCTGTTGCTGCATACCGGTTATTGCCAAGGGCTTTTACCGACGCAAATACTACAAACTGTCTTCCATCCGTACTTTTTTCAATTTCAAAATGGCTAACGTTTACTTCGTTTTGGGTAACCCACTCCAATAAGGTTTTTTGGGCTTGTTGTACAGCGCTAAACGAAATGAGTTTTAACGGCAGCGGCAAACCAACAGCACCTTTGTATAAATAAAAAGAAGAAAAACTTGTAGTTGATGTACCAAGTATATAATCACTATTGTACCTGGAGGAGTCTGTAATATTTAAAACGGCATTCCCTTGATTTACAAATGCAGCGGAGCAATTATCGGTGTTTTTATTAACCTTATAATTTTTAATCGTTGCATCAGCAGCAAGCGTATTGTAAGTATTAATTTCACTTTGCTTTGCATAAAGTTTTACATATACTTTTGAATAGCTTTCTTTTAATTGAAATGCTGATGCTGTAATCGTAAAATTCCGGTCGAGGTAAGCCACGCCGTTAGTATTGCGTAATGCCCCACTGTTTACATAAACGCCACCTGTTACAGTACCCAACGTACTTCCGGCAGGATGTACTTCGCCGATAATATCGCCATTGGCTGCCAGTAATGGCACCCACATGTATAGTTTTCCTGAAGCGCTATCGATGGTGGTTGACTGCATTACATTACAAACATTAACTGTATTGGCTATAGCCGGCATTGCCGAGGTAGTATTGTCAAAAGCGCCAATGGTAAAATAACTTTTTGAGTCTGTCACCAATCCAAAAAATGGTGAATTGGCAGATGCAGTAGACACCCTGATGAAAATAGTTTCGCCGGGTGTACGGCCTGTTATGGGCATTCGGCAGATATAAGAAGCACTATCAATTGGAGGGAAAAAATTATTTTTAAATGCACAAGCAATACGGGTTAATGATCCGCAACTACCACTAAAAGCCATCATACTCATATTGGTAGCCGTGTTATTATTGTACCTGCTCAATTGCAATACCGTATTGCCGGTGGCAGGTACCGTAATTTTATACCACACATCATCTGGCACTTCATGTACTGGCATACAGTTGCCAGCCGTATCGCTGCTGTTAGTGAAAGTAGATTTTATTAAAGACCCTTTTTGTGGTTGTGTACAAAATCCGTTGGTAACAGGCAGGCTGATGGCATTTGCACATAAGTCATTTACTGGTGCGGCAGGGTTTTCAAATCGATAGGTACGTACATTGGTACTGCAGCCATTTATCCTGCTGCCATATACCCTTGGTATCACATACCAATCGCTGCGGTTGTTTTCTGGGCCACCTGTATACACATATAAAGATGATAAACCATTGGTTTGGCTTTCATCAAAGGTTGTATTGTTTCCAAAATAGGCGGAGTCGCTTACATAGTAATAGTATTTAGTTGCTTTTGCAACGGCAGACCAGTTGA
>JBDKJT010000118.1:0-16548 GCA_039796475.1 Bacteroidota bacterium
TAGCTATTGTAAACCTTGGCTCATCCTGCACCCTGCATTATACAGAAGCAGCGGAAAGAAACAAACAGCTTGATGAAGGCAAGAAATTTATCGACCTTGCTGCTGCAATCAACTGCCCCTATGTAAGGGTTTTTCCAAATAATTTTTCTAACCAGGTAAATAAAGCGGCAGCAATAGATACCATTGCAAAAGGCTTGCAGGAGCTGGCGATATATGCCGCCAATACCCCTGTAAAAGTGTTGATGGAAACCCACGGCGATGCGGTATGGACAGCCGATATTGAAGCCATCCTGCAAGCAGCCAACCATCCGCATGCCGGGCTGGTTTGGGATATTTGCAATATGTGGTCGATTACAAAAGAGCCACCCCTGCATGCATATAACCGTTTAAAGAAATACATATTTCATACGCATATTAAAGATGCCCGGATGGCAGCTGGCAAACTCAATTATGTTTTTGTGGGCAAAGGCGAAGTACCTATACTGGAGGCAGTAGATATTTTAGCCAACAACCATTACAAAGGCTATTATAGTTTTGAGTGGGAAAAATGGTGGCACCCGGAAATTGAACTGCCTGAGCTTGCCATTGCAGATTACAGCAAAACCCTGCAGGCACATTTTAATAAAAAATAATTACCATTAAAAGAGTTCATCAATGCCCGGAGATAGCCCTGCCATTGCTACTAAAGCAAAACCTCAAAACACGTACGATGCAATTGTAATTGGCTCTGGCATCAGCGGCGGCTGGGCTGCCAAAGAGTTGTGTGAAAAAGGCTTAAAAGTATTGATGCTGGAGAGAGGTGCCCCGCTGGAGCATCCCAATTATCCCACTAGTACCAAAAATCCATGGGATTTTGCTCACCGCCTTAATTTATCACCGCAGGATAAAGCAACCCATTTTATACAAAGCCGCCATTGGTCGTTTAAAGAAGATAATAAGCATTTTTATATCAATGATAAAGACAACCCTTATGATGAAACGCAAAGATTCGACTGGATAAGGGGCGATATTGTAGGCGGAAGATCTATGTTATGGTCGAGGGCATGCTACCGCTGGAGCGACCTGGATTTTGAAGCAAATGCAAAAGATGGTACAGGCATCGACTGGCCAATACGCTACAAAGATTTAGCGCCCTGGTACGATTATGTAGAATCGTTTATTGGTGTAAGCGGCCATGCAGATGGCATCCCTCATTTGCCAGACGGCAATTTTTTACCACCCTTTGCCATGAATAAGGTAGAGGAGCATTTTAAGCAACAGGTAGAAACTTCTTTTAGTGGCCGAAAAGTAATTATGGGGCGTACCGCTAACTTAACGCAACCGGTAAAGGGGCGTGGGCAATGCATGGCCCGGGATTTATGCCACCGTGGCTGCCCTTATGGCGCCTATTTTAGCACCAATGCCAGCACATTGCCGGCAGCCTTTGCCACGGGTAATCTTACACTGGCACCACACTCGCTGGTAAACAAAATTATTTATGATGAGCAGTTGCAAAAAGCTACCGGGGTAGAAGTGATAAATACACAAACAAAGCAGGTTACCACTTATTACAGTCGTATAATCTTTGTAAATGCTTCTACCGTAGGTACTGCGTTTATCCTGCTCAACTCCACCTCCCGCCGTTTTCCGGATGGGTTGGGTAATGGCAGCGGGCATGTTGGTAAAAACCTGATGGATCACCATAAAGGGCTTTCAGCCAATGCCACCGTAGATGGGTTTGAAGATTGGTATTATTACGGCCGGCGGCCAACCAGTATTTATATCCCCCGGTTTAGGAATATTATACAGCAAGAAACCAATTTTTTACGAGGCTATCATTTTGGCGGGGGCGCTTATCGTAGCAGGATGCCGGGTGCAGAGGCGGTGGGCACAGGCTTAAAAGAAGCCCTGTGTGTACCGGGCCAATGGCGGATGGGCTTGTATGCTTTTGGTGAATGCCTGCCTTATGCCGATAACCGCATTACACTCAACCACGATAAAAAAGATAGTTACGGAAGGCCCTTGCTTAATTTTGATTGTTCTTTTAAAGACAATGAAAAAAACATGCACCGGGATATGGCTGATACCGCAGCAGAATTGCTGGAAGCCGCCGGTTATAAAAATGTAAAAGTTAGCAGCAATATGTCTTACCCGGGCAATGCCAATCACGAGATGGGTATTGCAAGAATGGGGCATCAGCCGGCAACAAGTGTTTTAAATGCTTACAACCAAATGCATGAAGTGCCCAATGTGTTTATTACTGATGGCTCCTGCATGACGTCGGGCTCCTGTGTCAATCCATCCATTACTTATATGGCACTTACGGCCCGGGCCTGTAACTATGCCGTAAACGAATTAAAAAAGATGAACCTGTAAATAAATCAGTAGCTAATCCGTTAACCACCTGTATGCAGCATTTGTATTATTTTTGCAACGCTGCATTCAGCAATTGCAACACAGGCACCGAATGCCTTTTGTTTATCTAAAAATAAAGCATGATTAACCCGAAAGGTAAACTGATAGCCATTGGCGGCGCAGAAGATAAGGGCACCGACCTGGAGAAAGGAGAAATACATCGTAACAACCTCAATTTTTTTGAATACGGCATACTGCAACGCATTGTAAAAGAAAGTGGCGGCGTAAATGCTTGTATTGAAGTAATTACCACCGCCTCCACCATACCGCAAGAAGTAGGCGAAAACTACCTGGATGCGTTTGGAAAAATTGGTTGTGTAGATGTGAATGTGATGCACATCCGCAACAGGGCAGATGCCGCCAGCGAAGAATATTTGCAGCGTATCCGCAAATGCAAAACGGTGATGTTTAGCGGTGGCAACCAGTTAAGATTGTCAACTATTTTTGGTGGCACCCGTTTTTTGCAGATCATATTAGAGCGTTATCAAAACGAGGCCGATTTTGTAGTAGCAGGCACCAGCGCCGGGGCTATGGCCATGAGTAATACCATGATATATGAGGGCAATGCATCCCGGGCTCATTTAAAAGGCGAGGTAAAAATAACCACCGGGCTAGGCTTTATTGATGATGTAATTATTGATAGCCATTTCGAAAAAAGAGGCCGCTTTATCAGGCTTACACAAACGGTGGCTACCAACCCATCATGTATTGGTATAGGGCTGGGTGAAGATACCGGCATGCTAATTACCGGCGGCAATAAAATGGAAGCCATTGGCAGTGGATGTGTTGTTATCATTGATGGGCATGATATACGGTATTCAAATATTGCGGATATACCCGATGGCAATCCTTATAGTATCGATAACCTTAAAGTGCATATCTGCGAAAAAGGCAATGGATACCTCGTGGCAGAGCGCCAGTTTTTGCCCGAAGCTGCCGAAGGTGCTGTTATACGCAAACAGGTACAGGTAGAGTAAGCCTTTCATCACATAAAATAAATGGGCCGCAGTTTTGCGGCCCATTTATTTTATCAAAAATCAGCTGATTATTTTATTACCACTACGCTGCCTTTTTTGGTACGTACAATCCTGTCGCGGAAGCTGTAAGTGGCTACGTACACATAGTTGCCGGTATTTACCAGTTTGCCTTTAAAGGTACCATCCCATTTTACAGAGGGATTGTTGCTGCTAAATATCACCTGCCCATACCGGTTAAATATTCTTAGCGAATAATCGGTAATCAGCGAAACAGCACCCAGCGGCCCAAACTGATCGTTAAGAGAGTTGCCATCCGGTGTAAATGCAGAGGGAAACAGTAAATCGTCGCAATTATCCAATACAGCAATTGTAATACTGGCACTATCCTTACAACCAGCACCATTGCTTACAATCACCTTGTATAATCCAGCCTGCGTAGCATTGTAAACAGGTGCTATGCTACCATCTTGCCACAGGTAACTATTGTATAAACCCGGGTTTAATATAATTTGCTCCGTAGGGCATATACCCGTATCGTTACCCAAAAATGGCTTATCTGGTACTGGGCTAACCATAGCAGTTAGCATTACCGGTTCGCTGGCGCAACTGCCTACCGTATTGGTAAGATAGTATTGGGTGGTGCTGTTTAAAAACAAACTATAGGTATTACCCACATTTACCTGGTTGGCAAGGGTTTCATCCCGGTACCATTTTATAATACCCGACCCCGTGGCAGACAATACAATATCGCCCGGGCCACAAATACTGGTAAAGGGTGCTTCTGGCCCTTCTGGTTGTTGCAAAATAATAATAGTGCTGTTGCTGCTGCCTGCAGGGTTACAGGCACCAGCTGCTACCGAATATTGCACCAGGTAATTACCAGCAAGGCTTTTAGCTAAATCTATTGTACCACTAACGGGGTTAATATCTAGGCCGGCCGAGGATGTAAACAAGCCTCCACTTGTAAAGTTGGCATCCAGTATAGCGTGTGCCGAATCATCACTTTTACAAACAGGTGATAAGTAAGAAAAGCCAGTTACCGGATCGCCATAAGCCGTTATGGTAAAAGTGGTACTATCTTCTCCGGCCAAACGGCATAAAAAAGCTGCCACCGAATAACGAATAGTATAAGTACCCGGCACACTCAAACCAATATTGATATTACCGGTAGAAGGGTTAATATTTAGCCCAGATGGTGTAACGGTAAAACTGCCACCGTTGGTAAAACCAGGCGCTTTTACAATACCCGGATTAGTACCAGTTGTAATACAAACTGTAGACGGGTTGTATGTAAAACGGGTAACAGGCCGGGTGGTATCAAAAATGGTAATAAACGAAAAACTACTGGTGGGCAAACGGCACCCCAGTGCAGGCAGGCTGTAGGTAACCTGGTAAGTGCCGGGCCTGCTGGTAGATAAATCAATTTCGCCGGTAGCGGCATTTACAGACAAGCCCTGGCTGGATGAAAAGGAGCCACCTGTTGTAAATCCGGCAATGGTATTCGGTACAGGATTTACAGCTGCATTGATACAAACTGGTGAGCTGTAAGAAAAAACGGTAACAGCCGTAACGGCAGGATTTATTACCAGGGTAGCAGAACTGCTGCCACCCCTTATGCAGGCGGTAGAATCAAAAGTATAGGTTACAATATAGGTGCCGGCCCTGCTAGCAGATAAATTAATATTGCCAGTGGCACTATTAATAGATAAGCCCGTTGTAGAAGTAAAACGGCCACCACTGGTAAACCCTGTTTGCAATGCAGGGCCCGGGTTTATACCATTAATACAAACGGTGGAAGGGTTGTAACTAAAACCGGTTACAGCCATACTGTCTTTGTTAACCGTTACCGTAATAGCCGATCTGATACTTTCGCAGTTGCCGGCCGGCGTTTGGCTTACATAATAAAATGTGTTGCCGGGTAATATTGTTGAGGGGATGGGGGCTGTTGTACTGCCAAGGCCACCAGTAGCGCTGCTGTACCAAAGCAAGTTTGCACCAGTAGCTGTAAGTGGTACAGCAGAATTAAACTGGCAATAAGTAACTGGGCTTACCACACCGGGTGCTGCAGCCCCGGCATTAATGGTAACCGTAATGGCTGAGCGGCTGCTTTCGCAACCAGCAACAGACTGGCTCACATAATAAATGGTATTGCCCAGTGCTGTGGTAGATGGTACAGGGGCTACGCTGTTGCCTGTACCACCCGTAGCCGTGGTATACCAAAGTAAGTTAGTACCCGTAGCGGTTAATGCAGTGGCGGTGCTGCCCTGGCAATAAATTACCGGGCTGCTTACAGTGGGTGCTGCCGGTACCGCCGAAACAGTTACTATAATTACAGCACGGGGGCTTTCGCAACTGCCAATGGTTTGGCTAACATAATAACTTGTATTGCCTGCTGTACTGGTAATTGGTACAGGTGCAATATTGCTACCTGTACCACCCGTAGCAGCAGTATACCAAAGCAGGTTACTACCTGTAGCTGCCAATGGACTTGCAGCTGCATTTTGGCAATAGCCAATGGCAGCATTTACCAGCGGCGCATTGGGGCTGGCGGCTGTGTTAACAGTAATAAGTGCACGGGGGCTTTCGCAACCACCAACGTTTTGCGATACATAATAGCTAACAGTACCTGCTGTAGTGGTAACAGGCACTGGTGCTGTGGCGCTGCCTGTGCCGCCGGTAGCAGCTATATACCATAGCAAATTGGTACCTGTAGCAGTTAAGGCACTGGATGATTGATTTTGACAATAATTAACCGGGCTGCTTACTACGGGTGCTGCCGGCTGTGCCGATACATTTACCACAATTGCCGACCGGGCACTTTCGCAACTGCCCGATACTTCACTTACATAATAAGTTGTGCTGCCCGTGCTGGCCGTGGAGGGAGTAGGGGGCGTTGCCGAACCTGTACCACCAGTGGCAGTAGTGTACCACAGCAAATTACTGCCCGTAGCCGTTAACGGAACAGAGATGGCATTTTGACAATAGCCTATCGGCGATAGTACACCTGGTGCCGCAGGAATGATAATGGCATTGGTGGTTAAATTGGCTGGCGGCGAAACACAACCGCTGGACACAACCCTTACAGTAACAGCGTAGGTAGTATTGGGTGCAAGTCCACTAAATACAGTGCCTGCCTGGTATGCACCGCCAATACTGTACTCATAATTTACACCCGTAGGAGCCGTAACAGTAATAGCGCCGGTAGCAGTATTACAATCGGGCTGTGTGCTAATAAATGCACTAGGTGAGGATGGTGCACCAGGTATTGTATTTACTGATAAGGTTACAGGGTTTGATATACAACCAGTAACAATATCTCTTGCAGTAATCGTATAAGTTGTGCCATTTAAAAGGCCGGTAAAAGTGTTACTGAGCTGGTAGGCACCGCCAATACTGTACTCAAAAACGGGCCCTGCCGGAGAGGTAATAACGATGGTGCCTGTGGGCACAACACAACTGGGTTGCACAGTTACAGATGCCACTGGAGTGGGAGGGGCAGCTGGTGGGGCATTAACCGTAAGTGCTACGGCTTGCGAAATACAGCCTGTAACAATATTGCGTGCCGTAACAGTATAGTTACCGGGTGCCAACCCGCTAAATACAGGGCTCGACTGATAGGCTCCGCCTACACTATACTCAATATTAACGCCCACAGGGCTGTTAACTACAATGGTGCCGGTAGGTAAAGTGCAAGTAATGGGTTGCACTGTTACGCTGGCAGCGGGTGTAGCCACCAAGGGTAAAATTATAAGTGGCCCAGATATATTGCTTACAGTAGTACACCCATTTGAATTGGTTACCCTGCAATAAAAATAAAACGTATCAGGTGAATTAGAAGACGAGGGCGTAAATACAGCTCCGGTGGCAAAAGGAAGCAGGGTGCCTCCGCTGTTAACCGGTGTTAAGCTTAAAAACCATTGATAACCAGTAATACTGCCGCTGCCAGCCATAGCTGCTACACTTAAGGGATTAACCGTACCATTTTGGCAAACCCGTTGGGTATCTAATGCAGGATGTGCTGTAATAACTGGCTTATCGTTCACAAACACTGTAGCAGTATCAGTAAGGGTACAGCCAACCGAATTTTGGCTGGTGGCCGTATACTGTGTAGTAACGGAGGGGTTGGCAGTAACACTGGCGCCTGTTACCGCACTAAGGCCCAATGCAGGCGCCCAGCTAAAAGTGCCATTGCCCCCGGTGGCAGTTAATGTTGTACTGTTGCCATTACAAATGGCTGCTACATCAGGATTAATCCGTACAAATTTAACACCCGAGCTAGCGGCAATGCTAAAAGTACAGTTGTCGTTGTTAAATCCATCAATCATCAGGTAATAAACATTGCCTTTTACCAGCCCCTCGGCCCTGATTAAGGTAGACACTGGAGAACCGGCAGACTGGTAAGGAAAAATATGCGGATAACAGCCATGCGGTGTTACAGCACCGCTATTACATGTACCACTAAAAAAAAGCATTTGTATGCCACCCGTTGGTCCGGCAGATGTAGTGGGTACCCATACGGTAAACGTAGCCACAGTACTATCAGCCTCAAATTTTATAAACGTATTATTTTGTAAACCAAAGCACCCATCCAGGCCCGAGCCTGCCCAATCTTGTACAGTAGTACCGGTAGTACTCCCACAAAGCCCGTTAAAATCGCACACTGCTGTAGCACCTGCACAGGTAGAAGTGGCAGGCAGGTTTGCAGAGCAAACCGAGGGAAAAGCCGGTGGAGCTGGAGCCGGATTGCTGCCAAAGCTTAAATTCCAGTTTACAAGCGATCCACTATTGCCCCCATTTCGCCTGTCTTGTATACAAAGCGACCAGGTACCGTTGGCATTTTGCCCGTTATTAACCCCACCCAGGTAGCCCTCGGGTAAATAAGAACCTGTAAACGGTGCAGCAGCAAATTTTACCGAGTTAGTGGCTGTGGCAGAAAAACAGGTATTGGTATAATTATTACCGGCCCCACCATTTTGTATCGATAAGGGTACAACAGTGCCATCGGGCCCCTTTAATACTATTTCCAGCTCTTCAACATAAGGATGATTGATATTGATACATACCCCACTAAGCCCGTAGCTGGTACTGTTGATGGCACCAACACCAGTAACAGCCAGGTTAAAACAGGTTTGGGTGGTGGAGGTGGCGGGTATACTTCCCCCGCCAGCAGAAAATGTTTGTGCCTGCAGTAATACAGTACACATCACCCAGGTTATAATAAGCAGTAATTTACGCATGGTACCGGCCAATATTTTTTAATACGTATGATGCTGTTTCTTTAATACTTCGTTTGTTGTATCAAAAAATACTTTACAAAAACAATATCTGGTAAAGTTGCTGAAAATTATGCAAATATGCATATTAAAAACTGCTGCTTTTTCAGATTATTGGAAGATTTACGTATAGTTTTTTTGTTAATGCAGCTAAATTGTAGGCTGCTGTGTTACACCAGCAGGTAAACGAAAGGGCTTGTGTATTTATTGGTTTAGTAAGCTAAATAGTATCCACATTTACAGGTACCTTTGCAACCTGTCAGCCGGGTTATCGTTCCGGTAAATCACCGGGAAGGAAAGTCCGGACAGCATAGGGCAACACACCGGCTAACGGCCGGGGAGTGCTAATGTACTTACAGATAGTGCCACAGAAAATAACCGCCTCAAAAGGGTAAGGGTGAAAATGTGAGGTAAAAGCTCACGGCTGGTACAGGTAACTGTATTGGTGGGTAAACCTTGTGTGCTGTAATGCCACGTATATTTCGATTGCAGCATTGCTGTAAACAGTAATACTGCAGGTAGGCGGCCCGCTTACTTCAACCTCGGTTGTGTCGAAAAGGGTAGGCAGCAAGATTGCAACAGTAATGTTGCAGCCAGATAAATGATAGCCTCTTTTGGGTAAAACCAAAAAAGACAGAATCCGGCTTACAGGCTGACAGATTTTTATCCTGCTGGTGCATTGCGTCAGCAGGATTTTTTTAATGATAGATTGTATTTTAAATGCTGTAATCTTTTATACAAAATATGATGGCTAAGCACCCGGTATTTAATGATCCCTTTCCTCGTTTGTATCATCACCAATCCCTTTTAATGTAAAATAACGCTGGCGGGTAGCCTGCCATTCCTCTTTTATAAAACTAAAAAAAACCGAATCTCTCACCACACCATCATCGTTAATAGAATGGCGCCTGAAAACACCTTCTTTTACTGCACCAATATTTAGCATGGCTTTTTGTGACCGAATATTTTTACTGCTGGTTTTAAGTTCCACCCGGTTAAGTTGTAATTGTTCAAAAGCCAGCTGTAAAAGTAAATATTTGCAATGCCTGTTAAATCCGGTGCCATGCAGGTATGGAGCTATCCATGTCCAGCCAATTTCAAGCCTTTTATTTTTTAAATCGATATTACCAAGCCGGGTGCAGCCAGCATATTGATTAAGCTGTTTATCAAAAATGGCAAAGGGGTAGCTGCGTTGGGTGGATTTTTCTTGCAGGGCATTGTTAAAGTAAAGGGCATAATCGGCTGCGGTATATACTTTGTTGCTGGTAAATTCCCACAACATGCGGTGCATGGCAATGGGTAATAATTTATCGTGGTGCATTGGCTCCAGTGGCTCTAACCTGGCCCATGCAGTTTGCAAGATAAATGTGCTCGAAAAAAAATCTTGTGGAAGTATCATACCTGCTGTTTAAAAATCGTGGCTGCAATTTTGTCTAATGGCAGCGTTACGGCGTTTGCTGAAAAATCATCCCAGTTTATAAAACGAAAGCTTTCAATTTGCCGGGTTGTTTCGTATAATTTTAATTGCTGCTCATCAAAATCAAAAGGCGTGGTGCTTAGCCGAACGTTGATAGGCTCCAGAGCGTGGGCCTGGTAATAGATAGATACAATTTGATGTGCTGGGTTAAAAGCACTGCGTTGGTAAATATCGGTTGTGTAAATATGATTCCCTACTTCTACTTTAAGATTCATCTCTTCCATAAATTCTCTCTTTAAACAGTCTCTTGTGCCTTCGCCCAGCTCAAGCCCACCACCCGGAAACTTCGTAAAATAATCGCCCCTGATATATTCATCACTTACCAGTACTTGCTTTTGTGTATTCACCAGCAGGCCATAAACCCTTATTGTAAACATGCAGTTGCTTTTTTAAAATGATTTTAAAACCATTTACGTTTCATAAAATAGGCACTGATAATGATGGATAGTATCAATGATATTACCAGCGGCATATAAAAAGAATGTGGCCAATTTTGGCCCGGTATGGGTACGTTCATCCCATATACACTTGTTACCAGGGCTGGCAACGACAAGATGATGGTGATAGAGGTAAGCCTTTTTAAAACATTGTTTAAATTGTTGGATATAATACTTGCAAAAGCATCCAAAGTGCTGCTGAGAATAGTGGTGTAAGTATTGGCCATCTCCAGGGCCTGGCTGGTTTCTACCACCAGGTCGTCTAAAAATTCCTTTTCATCTTCATTCATCTGCAAAAAATTGGTTCTGGCCATTTTCATCATCAGCAGTTCATTACTTCGCAGGGCAGTAATAAAATACACCAGGCTTTTTTGTATACGAACCAACTCCAGTAATTCTGCATTTCTATTGCTGTCGTACAGTTTTTGTTCCAGTATATTTCTACGTTGATTTATTTCTTTTAAAAACTCAAGGAAATTGGTTACTACCTTTTCAAAAATCTTTAGCACCATCATATTTTTTTTGTCGGGGCTTCGGTTTTGAAAAGTGTTCAAAAATTTTTTGATGGCTTCATTTTCAAAAGAGTTAACTGTTACAATTTGGTTATGCGTTAAAATAATACAGATAGGAATGGTGATATAATAGGCGTCGCTATCGTTAAACGAATTATTTTCTGTGGGTGTTTTTATTACAATGAGTTTTACATTGTCATCAATTTCGTAACGGCTTCTTTCGTCAATATCAAGAGAGTCGGTTAAAAAGTCGAGTGGTATATCCAATGTTTCGCTCAGTTCGCTAAACTCTTCTTGTTTTAATGGCGGCAACACATTTACCCAACTGCCTATTTCTGGTTTATCAATCGCAATGGTTTGGTGTTCTACATTTTTAAAGTATTGTATCATGGCAGTTTAATGCCTGCTGTTATGCAGGCTTTGTATTATTTTCAAATGATGTTCAGTATGGTAAATGGTAAAATATCCCAGTTCTCTTAAAGTTATGCGGCCAAGCAGGGGATGCCTTACGAGGTAATCATCCAGGTTGGTTTCGGTACAGTTTTTTGTAACTGATTGTATAAATTTTGAGGTTGCTTTACTCCATTGCAGCATCAAAGCCTGCTTACCATACGCTTCGGTAATGGCGGGTGGTACAAAGCGGCCGGTAGCCCTGCCACCTTCAGCTAGTTTTTGCTGGTATTTGGCCACTAACTCCTCGTAACTACGGGAGTTTCGGTTGGGCTTACCCGCCATCCAGGTAAGTATAAATCCCGGCATGCGGTAAGCAAGTGTAGTGGTGTTGGTAGAAACCACCAGGTGTTTTATATGCTGTGCCACCGACCATTTATTGGCTGGAGGTGAAAAAAAATCGGCATCAGCCATATGGTTGCATAATTGTGTTAAAGCTTCAAAAGAATTTTCGGCTGCTTTTATAACCTGGTCTTTGGTGAGGTGCTGCATTTTTTCAACTTTTTATGTTAAGTCAATTTCGCCTTTAAAAACAAAAGTAGCCGGCCCACATAGCCAAATATTTTCAAAGTGTTCATCATCCACCCGATCAAACTCAACACTTAAATGTCCACCCGGTGTTTTTACTTCTACCCGGTTAAAGCCTTTTTCGTTATGGGCAAATACCAATGCTGCGGCTGTAACGCCGGTGCCACAACTCATGGTTTCATCTTCCACCCCCCGCTCGTAGGTTCTTACATAAATACTGTCTTCCCCAAGGTTTTCGGCAAAATTTACATTAATGCCCTCTTTGCTAAATGTATCACTGTAGCGTATGCTGCGCCCGCTATCCACTACATCAATATCTTTTACATTGCTGGCAAATTTTACAAAATGTGGCGAGCCTGTATTGAGCAGGGCATAGCCGGAGCGATAGTCTACTTTTTCTACGTCTTTCATTTTAAGGCTTACGGTTTGATCCAGATCAATTTCGGCCTCATGTGCACCGTCGATGGCCCAAAAAAGGTAACTACTTTTATGAATACCCATTTGATGAGCAAATTTTACGAGGCAGCGGCCGCCATTGCCACACATGGTACTTTGGTTACCATCAGCGTTATAATAAATCATTTCAAAATCGTAGCCATCTTTTTTGCTCAGCAACATCAATCCATCTGCACCAATACCAAAATGCCTGTTGCAAAGCCGGGCTATTTGTTTGTTGCTTAATACCGGAGCTGTTTCGTTATAATTATCAACCAGGATAAAATCGTTGCCCGTACCCTGGTATTTGTAAAATACAATCTTCATAAAGTATTTATCAATTTTTAATGCTGCTTAAATAGCGGCTATTATTTTTAAAGAGTGTTGTATTAAATTTTCAACTGCTTTATCACCATCACTGGTAAATTGTTTTTGTACCCGGTTGGCAACAATTACACTCAGGCTTAAGCAATGATGGCCCAATGCCCGGCCTAGGGCGTAAATGGCGGCTGTTTCCATTTCAAAGTTAGCAATGCGGTGATTGCCAAAAGCAAAGGAGGTAAGGCTGTCAACCAAATTTGGATAAGCTAAACCCAACCTGAGCACCCTGCCCTGTGGGCCAAAAAAGCCCGGGCAGGTAACCGTAATGCCCTGGTGAAAACCATTGGTAAAATGCTTTAGCAAAGCAGGCGCAGCCACTTGTAAATACGGAGCAATGTTGCCATTGCCCAATTGGGTATGCGTATTAAAAGCTTGCAACAATTGTGATTCATCATCTGCGTGAGGCAGTTTGTAAAAATGAGCCAGGTTATCAAGGCCAAGGCCATGTGTACTCGCTACAAAACTATCTACCGGCATATTATTTTGCAAAGAGCCACAAGTGCCCATCCGGATGATGTTAAGCGATGTTAGTTGTTCGTTTACCTGCCTCGTATCAAAGTTGATATTTACCAATGCATCTATTTCGTTCAGTACTATATCAATATTATCGGGGCCAATGCCTGTACTTACACAACTAATTCTTTTGTTACCAATATAGCCGGTATGTGTAATAAACTCCCGGTGATTGTTTTGATATTCTATCCGGTCAAAATATTTGCTCACTTCTTTCACCCTGCCGGGGTCGCCAACGGTAATGATTGTAGCAGCAAGTTCTTCTGGCCTGCAATCGAGATGGTACACAGCACCTCGTTTATTGATGATAAGCTCCGAATCGGCAATGCGGCGCATGAAGTTTTTTTTGAAAACCGAATTTCGTATTTAGAATTTATAATTTCGAATAAAAAATTCCCTTATTTTTGCAACCGCTGAAATAAAAACGCAGTTTATACGTATTATAGCTGCTGATTTATTTTAATCATCAAGATGGTCCTGTGGCCGAGTGGCTAGGCAGAGCTCTGCAAAAGCTCGTACAGCAGTTCGAATCTGCTCGGGACCTCCCTCCAAACAAAATCCCTCTCTTTAAACAGAGAGGGATTTTTAAATAAATATGGCACCAAAAATTTTACAAAAGGCTGGCATTATAGCATGTATACTTTTAGTAGTAGCGTGTTTTATGCCCTGGTGTTATTATGCGGATATCAATGATACGTTTACCGGCTTTTATTCTTATAAAAATCAATATGGCAAGCCTGGTAAATTTTTAACCTTACTTGGTTTACTGGGCTTTGCGTTAATGCTGCTGCCAAAAGTATGGGCTAAACGCACCAACCTATTTGTATGTGCCATTGCTGTTGGCTATGCCATTAAATCATTTATTTTATTTACCTCTTGCTATAATGCCTATTGCCCCGAAAAAAAAGCGGGTGTTTACCTTGTATTAATTACCACCCTAATTATGCTGTTATCAGCTATGTTTCCTGATTTAAAAATTGCTAAAAAGACAAAGGTTTTGCAATAAAAAAGTGGTCAATCTTTTAAGAAGTACTCTTAGTAAAATTGACCACTCAATCGGCTATGCCGCTAATTTATTTTTTTACAGCTTCTTTACTCCATGCATCTTTTAATGTAACCGTACGGTTAAAAATAAGTTTACCAGGCACACTATTTTTATCGGCACAAAAATAACCTTTCCGAATAAATTGAAATTGTTGCGATGGCGTAGCAGTTGCCAAGGAGGGCTCTACATAGCCATTGATAACTTGTAATGATTGTTCGTTAATAAAGCTTTTAAAATCGCCTTCTTCACTGGCAGGATCTTCTACCTTAAACAACCTGTCGTATAAGTTTATTTGTGCCGGCACAGCATGTGGTATACTTACCCAATGAATGGTGCCTTTTACACTTATACCGCTGCTGTCTTCCCCGCTTTTACTGTTGGGTAAATAAGTGCAGTGTATTTCAGTAATCTTGCCATCATTATCTTTTACAAAATCATTGCACTGCACTATGTAAGCGCTTTTTAACCTTACCACAGCACCTGGTGCCAACCTAAACCATTTTTTTACCGGCACTTCCATAAAATCTTCTCTTTCTATCCAAAGCTCATTACTAAACGGAATAGTACGTGTACCAAAACTTTCATCCGGGCCATTTTCACTTTGCAGGTTTTCTGTTTTACCGTTAGGGTAATTTGTTATTACTAATTTTAGTGGATCTAATACTGCCATCATTCTTGCGGCAGTTTTATTTAAATCTTCCCTTACACAAAATTCCAGCAAACTAAAGTCGATAAAATTTTCTCTTTTGGCCACACCAATACGTTCGCAAAAATTACGAATACTTTCTGGTGTAAATCCCCGGCGGCGCATACCACTAATGGTAGGCATCCTTGGGTCATCCCACCCATTTACATGCCCCTCAGTTACCAATTGCAGTAATTTGCGTTTGCTCATCACCGTGTAAGTCATGTTTAACCGGGCAAATTCGTATTGGCGGGATGGAAATATCTGTAGTTTATCTATCAACCATTCGTACAACTCTCTATGGGGTATAAATTCCAGGGTGCATATGCTATGGGTGATTTTTTCTATACTATCACTTTGGCCATGTGCAAAATCGTACATGGGATAAATGCACCAGGCATCACCAGTGCGGTGATGGTGAGCATGCTTAATGCGGTAGATGATGGGGTCTCTCATGTGCATGTTAGTAGCCGCCATATCTATTTTTGCTCTTAACACTTTTTCGCCATCTTTATATTTACCACTACGCATGGCAGCAAATAGCTCCAGGTTTTCTTCGACGGTTCTGTTGCGATAAGGGCTGTTTGTGCCCGGTGTAGTTGGAGTGCCTTTTTGAGTAGCAATTTGATCGGCAGTAGAATCATCCACATACGCCAGGTTATTTTGGATTAGCTGAACGGCGTATTGGTATAGCTGCTCAAAGTAGTCGCTGGCATAAAATTCGTTGGCCCAGTTAAATCCAAGCCATTTTACATCTTCTTTTATACTATCAACATATTCTATTTCTTCTTTAGTAGGGTTGGTATCATCAAAACGCAGATTGGTTTGGCCCCCATATTTAATGCCCAACCCAAAGTTGAGGCAAATACTTTTGGCATGGCCTATATGCAAATAGCCGTTGGGTTCTGGTGGAAAACGAGTAAGAATAGTATTGTGTTTTCCACTCTTTAAGTCCTCTTCAATAATCTCTTCAATAAAATTCAGGCTTTTTTCTTCGGTCATCTTTTTTTGTTTGCACGGCAAATTTACATAATTACCGGTACTGAACAGAACGCAGAAACTAGTATTTAGATTTTACCCAGATTAAAATTATTAATGTTTAAGTGGCCTTTTTTTAATCATTCCACCTTTGGTATCTTTTACACTATTCATCACTACAAAAGCATTGGGTTCAATTTTATGAATTTCGGTGTTTAGTTTATTCAGCTCAAGCCGGGTAATTACGGTGTAAATAATGTCGATATCCCTTGTTTCGCCTTGCCTGCCAAAACCTCTTTTGCCGGTATATACCGTAACCCCACGCCCCATTTTATTAATAATCATTGCCCTAATCTCTTCGTGATGAGCCGATATAATGGTTACTCCAATATATTCATCAATACCCTCAATGATAAAGTCAAGGGTTTTAGATGCTGCCAGGTAAGTAATCATGGAGTACAAT
>JBDKJT010000119.1:0-32569 GCA_039796475.1 Bacteroidota bacterium
AACTGGCAGCAATGATTACCACATTTTCGCTTACTGTTTTTGCATGGATATTTTTCAGGGCCGAAAGTGTGGGTGCAGCTATCACCTACATCAAAAACATGTTTACAAAAGGCCTATTTCAAATGCCAGACGAAAGAGCATTTATTGGAACCACCACTAATCCATTTTTTGCCATATTTCTTATCGCCATATTTATGCTGATTGAATGGATGGGAAGAGAACAACAATATGCTTTAGCAAAACTTGGTTTACGATGGTACAAACCGGTAAGATGGGCTTTTTATTACGTATTGATTATTGCAGTGTTTTTGTTTATGGGTAAAGAACAACAATTTATTTACTTCCAGTTTTAACAATGAAATCTTTTATACTAAAAAGCCTATTATTTTTTGCCATATTTTTTGGGCTGGAAAAATCTCTTATCCTGCTCCGCAATTCAGCACCAGGTAGGGAGCTGGATAAAAGACTAGAAAATATTCTGAAAGGAGAAATTAATGCTGATGTAATAATACTTGGTTCATCCCGTGGGGCAAGGGATATAATGGCATCAAATATTGCCGATTCATTAAACACTACAGCCTATAATCTCTCCTACCCGGGTTCTGACATTTCATTTCATGAATACTTGCTGGAGAAATTAGTACAGTTTAACAACAAAAAACCAAAGCTGGTAATACTTGCCGCTGACGACCCTGTAGAGTTAATTCTCAATAATACCATCTACTTCCGGTTAGACAGGTTGTATCCTTTAGTAAAATATGAAGACGTAAGAAAAACGTTGATTGAAAAAGGTGAAAAAGACAAAATACTTTCCAATCTTTTTATCATTCATCAATTGGGCATGGCCAATTTTGATATAAGAAAAAAACACTTCAGCCCATTAGACACTTTACATGCCGATGGCTCTATGCCAATTTCCTTTAGAAGCAAAAAATTTACTGCAGCTTACAACAGCAAATACAAAGCATATGATGCAACAATTGAAGACAGCAATAAAATAAAAAGCTTTACCAATTTTTTAAAAATTTGTAAGGATAATAATATTAAACTAGTACTGGCACTGGCACCCAATTTTGGCAATCCTTCCCCTGGCTTTAAGCAAAGAATGGAATGGTATGTTAAGTCACCGCAAAATCATGTAATGTTATATGATACCAGCAATGCCATCTATAAAAATGAAAATTATTTTTATGATGCAGGACATTTAACAAAAGCAGGTGCCGATATTTTTACAGCCGAAGTAATTGATTATGTAAAGAAAAACCAGCTTTTACATCAGTAATACGCCAATAATAAAAAGAAATAATAAAACGTTTAGTAAATAATTAATAACAGGCCGGTATAACAATATAGTACCACAGTTTATATAATTAATCCATCACATTATGTTAGTAACCATTGTAGCTGGCGCCAGGCCAAATTTCATGAAAATTGCCCCCATTATAAAGGCCATAAAAAAAGCCCGGGCCGAAGGAGGCGATATACAATACCGGCTGGTACACACCGGCCAGCATTACGATAAAAAAATGAGTGGCGATTTTTTTGAACAGCTGGGCATACCCGACCCCGATGTAAACCTGGAGTGCGGGGGTGGCACACAGGCAGAACAAACTGCTGCCATAATGGTAAAGTTTGAAAAAGACTTGATGGAAACCAAACCATCGGTGGTATTAGTAGTTGGCGATGTTACCTCTACCATGGCCTGCAGCATTGCCGCTAAAAAATTATGTATTGATGTAGTGCATGTAGAAGCTGGCATACGCAGTGGTGATATGACGATGCCCGAAGAAATAAACCGTATTGTAACAGATTCTATCTGCGATCATTTTTTTACTACCAGCGAGTATGCTAATGATAATTTAAGAAAATACCAGGTAGCAGACAGCCGTATCCATTTTGTGGGCAACACCATGATTGATACACTGTATCAAAATCTTGAAAAATTAAAGCAACCGTTTTTTTGGAATGACTACCAACTGAGCAGTGGCAACTATTTTTTAGTTACCCTGCACCGGCCATCCAATGTGGATGACCCCGAAAAACTAAGGCAAATACTAGATGCAATTACCAATGCCACCTCACAGTACCCGGTAGTATTTCCGGTACATCCACGTACCCGTAAGGTGATGGAAGCAAATAACATCAGCAGCAAAAAATTAATTATGATTGACCCACTGGGGTATCATGAATTTATTTACCTCGTAAAAAATGCCAAAGGTGTAATAACCGACTCCGGCGGTATTACCGAAGAGGCCACCGTACTGCATGTACCCTGCCTTACCCTGCGTAACTCTACCGAAAGGCCCGAAACCGTTACCATGGGAACGAATGAACTAATAGGCGACGATTTTGATAAACTGGAAAAATGCCTGGAGCAAATTGTAAACGGGCAATGGAAAGCTGGTAATATCCCTCCGTTTTGGGATGGCCAAACATCCGACAGAATTGTGGCAATACTTCAAAATATTTACAGCAACGTGTTACAACTCAGTTAACCCGAAGATTTATACATCAACCAATGAAAATTTTAGTAACAGGCGCAGCAGGCTTTATCGGGTTTCACCTGGCAAATAAACTTACCAGCCAGGGGCATCAAGTTACCGGTATCGATTCATTAAACGATTATTACCAGGTAAGTTTAAAATATAACCGCCTACAAGCCGCAGGTATTCACCAGCAGGATATTGAATACGGCAAAACCTGCCAAAGCAATACCATTAATGGATACAGCTTTATGTACCTGCAGCTGGAGGATAAACAAAACCTTGATACGCTTTTTACATCACAACAATTTGATGTGGTAGTAAACCTTGCCGCACAGGCAGGGGTACGATACAGCATTACCAATCCTGCCGCCTATATTGAAGCTAACATTGTAGGTTTTGCTAACCTGCTGGAATGTTGCAGGCACCATGCCACAAAACACCTGGTGTATGCCAGCAGCAGCAGTGTATACGGGCTAAATGAGGAAGTGCCTTTTAAAACTACACACGCTGTTGATCATCCCATCAGCCTGTACGCTGCCACCAAAAAAAGCAATGAACTGATGGCGCATGTATACAGCCATTTGTATAACCTGCCTACCACGGGGCTTCGTTTTTTTACGGTATATGGCCCATGGGGCCGGCCAGATATGGCCATGTTTTTATTTACAGATGCCATCATCCACAACAAACCCATACAGGTGTTTAACAATGGCGAAATGGAAAGAGATTTTACCTATATAGATGATATTGTAGATGGCGTGGTAAGAGTAATCAATCATCCGGCACAACCAGATGAAAACTGGAGTGGCAAAAACCCCACACCAGCCTCCTCCAAAGCCCCCTACCGATTGTACAATATTGGCAATAGCAAGCCTGTAAAACTTACTGCCTTTATTGAGGCCATCGAAAAAAAACTGGGTAAAACGGCTGATAAAATAATGATGCCCATGCAGCCAGGCGATGTGTACCGTACGTATGCAGATGTAAGCGACCTTGCTACCCAACTTGGCTACCAGCCCAGCACTTCTATTGAAGATGGGGTGAGCAATTTTATTGATTGGTACATTGATTATTATAAAATACCCGTAACGCACTAATTGTAAGCTTGATGAGATGGCCGGCAAAAGCATTTAACTTGCAGCCACTTTTAATTTAACAACTACTAATGGACAAGAATAGTAAAATATACATTGCAGGGCACCGCGGCATGGTGGGCAGTGCTATACATCGTAATTTAACAAGCAAAGGTTTTTCAAATATCATCGTACGCACTTCTAAACAATTAGATTTACGTAGCCAGCAGGCGGTAAGCGATTTTTTTGCTGCAGAAAAACCTGCCTATGTTTTTTTAGCTGCCGCCAAAGTGGGTGGTATACATGCCAACAATACTTACCGGGCCGAGTTTTTGTATGATAACCTGATGATACAAGCCAATATTATAGAAGCAGCGGCAAAAAACAATGCCACCAAGCTGATGTTTTTGGGCAGCAGCTGCATCTACCCTAAAATGGCGCCACAACCTTTAAAAGAAGATTACCTGCTTACCGGCCCGCTGGAGCAAACCAACGAGCCCTATGCCATTGCAAAAATTGCCGGCATCAAATTATGTGAAGCCTACCGCAGCCAATACGGCTGTAATTTTATAAGTGTAATGCCTACTAACCTGTATGGTATAGGAGATAATTACGATCTCAACAATTCTCACGTGTTGCCAGCGTTAATACGTAAAATGCATGAGGCCAAAGTAAACCAGGCAGCTGAAGTAGTGGTATGGGGCAGCGGCACACCCAAAAGGGAGTTTTTGTATGCTGATGACCTTGCAGAAGCCTGTGTATACCTGATGGATACTTATAGTGGAGAGCAACTGGTAAATATTGGTACCGGCGAAGATTTAAGTATTGGCGATCTGGCAATTTTGATAAAAGAAATTGTTGGATTTAATGGAGCCATTGTTTTTGATGCCAGCAAACCAGATGGCACCCCTCGCAAACTGATGGATGTAAGCAAACTGCATGGCCTGGGCTGGCAACATAAAGTGCAACTTAAACAAGGCATACAGCTGGCTTACCAGGATTTTTTAAGCAAACAAACAAACTGATATAAACCCCCATTTAAAACTATTTAAATTTTGATATGGCTAAAACAGCACTGATCACTGGTATTACAGGACAAGACGGCGCCTACCTGGCAGACTTACTGTTAGAAAAAGGCTATAAAGTACATGGTATTAAAAGAAGATCATCTCTTATAAATACCCAACGGATTGACCACCTGTACCAGGATCCTCATGAAAAAGATGTAAAATTTCAGTTGCATTATGGAGACATGACGGATAGTACCAACCTCATCCGTATCATCCAGGAAACACAACCCGACGAAATTTACAACCTGGCTGCGATGAGCCACGTAAAAGTAAGTTTTGATGAGCCCGAATATACTGCCAACGCAGATGGTATTGGCACCCTGCGTTTGCTGGAAGCATTAAGAATTTTAGGTCTCGAAAAGAAAACACGTATTTACCAGGCCAGCACCTCCGAGCTGTATGGATTGGTGCAAGCAGTACCACAGAGCGAAAGCACTCCTTTTTATCCACGTAGCCCCTATGCAGTTGCTAAACTGTATGCTTATTGGATAACGGTAAACTACCGGGAGGCTTATGGCATGTATGCCTGCAACGGGATACTGTTTAACCACGAAAGCCCTTTAAGAGGCGAAACCTTTGTAACTCGTAAAATTACCCGTGCTGTTGCCGCTATTGTAAAAGGCAAGCAACAAAAAATGTACATGGGTAATATGGATGCCAAAAGAGATTGGGGCCATGCTAAAGATTATGTAGAAGCAATGTGGAGAATATTGCAACAAGATAAACCAGAAGACTATGTAATTGCTACTGGCATTACCACTACCGTTAGAGATTTTATACGCATGGCATTTGATGAAGCCGGCATAGAGCTAGAGTTTAGTGGCGAAGGTGTAAATGAAACTGGTAAAGTAGCGGCTTGCAGCAACCCAGCTTACCAACTACCTATAGGCCAGGAGGTGGTAGCGGTAGATCCTGAATACTTCAGGCCTACAGAGGTTGAGTTGTTGATAGGCGATGCCACCAAAGCCAAAACAAAACTGGGCTGGCAACCTAAATACGATTTAGCCGCATTGGTGAAAGAAATGGTACAAAAAGATATTGAACGTTTGGGTTAAAAATAAAAATTAATAAAACACTTAAAAAAAATGCCAGCAATAGCTGGCATTTTTTTTAATACAATTATTAAAAATTATTACTGCTGCACTGCTGGCGTCGCCACAGAAGTTTCGGGCTTTTTACAGCATTTGGGTAATTTTTTATAAGCATCTTCATCTGCGGTAATATCATCTGCATCGTAGCCGGCATTGGCTATGGCAGTTTTAATTTGCTCAATATTATTGCGATCGGTGATATAGGTAACAGTGGTGATTTTCTTTTTATAATCTACGTTTACGGCCGAAATACCGGGTTCTCTTTTAAGATACAACTCAATTTTGCTTTTACACATTTCACACTGCACCGTGGGTGTTTTAATTACCACTTTTTTAGATTGTGCAACGGCAATACTTACAAATGCCAGTAAAAAAAGTACCGTTAGTTGAATAAATTTCATACAATGATTTTTATAAAGTTAGCTTTTTGCACTCCAATTAGCCGGATCTTGCCGCCAGTTTAACAAAGTATTTTCCTGGTCGGCCGTTACAATACCTTTTTCAATGGCCAGCCCAATTAAGCTATTGTAATTGGTAAGCGACTGAAAACTAACCCCGGCATTTTTAAATGCTTCGTCGGCAATAGAAAAGTTGTAATTAAAAATAGAAACCATTCCATCTACCACCAATCCCTGGCTACGCAATACATCTACCACCTGCAGGCTGCTTTTGCCGGTTGATATAAGGTCTTCTACTACTACAACCCTTTGGCCGGGTTCATAAAAACCCTCAATTTGGTTGCCCAACCCATGCTCTTTTGGTTTGGGGCGTACGTATATATAGGGCAGTTTTAACTGATCTGCCACCATGGCCCCCCAGGCAATACCGGCGGTGGCTACCCCTGCCAGCATGGCTGCATCCGGAAATTTTTCAAACACCAGGTTGCACAATTCGCTTTTCACAAAATCACGTACAAAGGGAAATGACAATACCTTTCGGTTATCGCAGTAAATAGGGCTTTGCCAGCCGCTGGCCCAGGTAAATGGTTGTGTGGGGTTTAATTTTATTGCATTAATTTGTAACAGTTTTTCTGCTACTGTTTTTTCATTAGTCATGCCGCAAAATTGAGGCTTGCAATTCATCAACAGAAATTTTATTATGCACATCAAAATTTATTTTAACGACAAACCGGTATACCTGTGTGATGAAATTGATACAACGCTCAACGAGCTATTGCATCACCCGGATGCCGTTTTTATTGATGAGCTAAGTAGTGCGGCTTTAAAATCGTTGCTGCATGAAATTGCTAAAGATGAGTTTCATGCCGGCGTGGTTTGGAATAGTGATTTGGAGAAATTGAAAAAGGCATTTTTTAAAAACTTTACATTGGTAGAAGCTGCCGGCGGTATTGTACAAAATGAAGAAAAAGAACTGTTGTTTATCCATCGCCTCGGTAAATGGGATTTGCCAAAAGGTAAAATGGAAAAAGGAGAAAAGCCTGCTGAATGTGCTATAAGAGAAGTGGAGGAAGAAACTGGTGTTAAGCACCTGTTACTGCATGAAAAAGTAGGCGACACCTATCACACATACAATGCTTTTGGTAAACATTTTTTAAAAATCACCTACTGGTACTACCTTACCTGCCCATCTGCCCAACAGCTTACCCCACAAAGAGAAGAAGATATTACCGGCATTAAATGGGTAAGCAGCCTGCATATTAAAGAGCCGTTGCAAAACACCTATCCATCTATTAAAGATATACTGGCTATTTTTCTTGATAAGCCCTGATAAAAACACCGTCCATCTAGCAAGCCAAGATAATTATTACAGGCCCGTGCCGGCAATGTTTTAAAACGCTTTGTTTAATACGGCCAGCGTTAGCCTGCTGATGCAGATGAGTTTTTCTTTGCTATCGTAAATTTTAATATCCCACACATGCGTAGTGCTGCCCAGGTGCAATGGCCGGGCCACAGCTGTTACATATCCATCCCGGGCGCTTTGTATATGGTTAGCATTTATTTCAATACCCACACATATAAATTTATTAGGGTCAAGCACCAGTTGAGAGCCAATACTGCCAACAGTTTCGGCCAGGGAGCAACTAGCGCCCCCATGCAATAGCCCGTAAGGTTGCTTAGTGCGGTTATCTACCGGCATTTTCATTTTAAGGTAATCATCTCCAATTTCCATCCACTCCATACCCAGCGTTTCACTCATGGTGCCTTCACCAATATTGGCAAGGTCTTCCAACTTTAGCGATTTGTTAAACCAAATTGACATAACAGTAAATTAAAAGGTTATAACTTTTTGATGGAATCGTACACTACCGGCGGTAAAAAATCGGCTACATCTCCGCCATTACGCAGTACATCCCTTACCAGGGTAGATGCTACAGATGTATATTGAGGCAGGCAGGTTAAAAAAACGGTTTCAATATCTTCTGCCAGGCTCCTGTTCATATCTGCAATGGCTTTTTCGTACTCAAAGTCGTTTACATAACGGATACCCCTTAAAATAAAATTGGCCCCCACTTGCTTGCAACAATTTACCGTTAAGCCCTCGTATACTACGGCCTGCACTTTGGGCTCGTTTATATAAATATCTTTTAACCATTGCAGCCGCAGCTCTTCTTTAAACATGGGGGTTTTGCTGGCATTGCGCCCTATGCCTATAATTACTTTATCAAATAAGGGCATGGCCCGGTTGATAATATCGGTGTGCCCGAGGGTAATGGGATCGAAGGTGCCGGGAAACAAGCAAACTCTCATATAATTGGGATAACTGGTTAAATAATGATTGCTGCTTAGCAGCCACTAAATTGGTAATGATTAACCCATTTGCATACAACACTGCCGGCTAAGAGGCGTTGTTTTTTCCACCTGCCAGCAAATACAATACAGCCATCCTTACTGCCACGCCGTTTTCTACCTGGTGTAAAATGATAGATTCGTTACCATCGGCTACATCACTGTCTATTTCTACCCCCCTGTTAATGGGGCCGGGATGCATAATTACAATTTGTTTACCGATACTATCCAGCAGTTTTCGGCTTACACCATAGGCCAGGTTATACTCTCTTAACGACGAAAAAAGCACCTGGTTTTGGCGCTCCAGCTGTATCCGCAATACATTGGCTACATCGCACCATTGCAGCGCCTTTTTAAGGTTGTACTCTACCCTTACATTCAGCGCTTCTTGTATATACTTAGGTATTAAAGTAGGCGGACCGGCTACCATTACCTCAGCCCCCATTTTGTTGAGTAAATAAATATTGCTGAGGGCTACCCGGGAGTGCATAACATCCCCCACCAATACCACTTTTTTCCCCTCAAGGCTACCTAATTTTTCTTGTATAGAAAATGCATCCAGCAATGCTTGTGTGGGATGCTCATTGATACCATCGCCGGCGTTTACAATAGCGGCAGGTATATGTTTGGCCAAAAAGTGAGGGGCGCCGCTGGCACTATGCCGCATTACCACCATATCCACCTTCATGCTTAATATATTGTTTACCGTATCCAGCAGCGTTTCGCCTTTTGATACAGAAGAGCCTGAGGCTGTAAAATTGATGGTATCTGCACTCAGCCTTTTTTCGGCCAGCTCAAAACTAATACGGGTACGGGTACTGTTTTCGTAAAAAAGGTTTACAATAGTTACATCCCGTAGCGAGGGTACTTTTTTTACCGGGCGCTGCAGTACATCTTTAAATTGGGATGCGGTGGATAAAACAAGGGAAATATCTGCTGGCAGGAGATCTTTAATGCCTAATAGATGTTTGGTGGATAGTTGCATTAAAAAGCAAAACTAATGGTTTATGAATTATTTTTTACCCCTGCCCAAAAAATATGACTAAGATTTTTTTTGAGCGTAATCGTGTTTTAATACAGTACTACCTGCTCCTGCTCCCAATCTATCTTTACTTTTTGTGAGCTTACTGTATCAATGGCTTTGCCACAATAATCGGGCTGTATAGGCAGCTCCCTGTTAAAGCGGCGATTAACCAATATACACAACTCTACCTTTTGCGGCCGGCCAAAATCAAGCAATGCATCCAGGGCTGCCCGTATGGTACGGCCCGTGTACAACACATCGTCTATTAATATTACTTGCTTGCCCTCTATCGAAAAAGGGATATCGGTTTTGTTAGCCTGGTGCAATTCGCTACGGATATCATCCCTGTAAAAAGTAATATCCAGCACACCATACTGCACCAAAGTGCCAGGCATTAGCTGGCCTATTTGCTGCACCAGTAGCTGGCTTACTTTAACTCCCCTGGGCTGCAGCCCTATAAATACTACATTATCCAGCAAAAGATGATTTTCTGTAAGCTGGTGCGCCAGACGGCTGATGGTAAAATGCAGTTGTTGTTTGTCTAAGATTATGGTCAAAACAAGTATTTTTTTTACTGGACGAAAGTAGCGTTTTTGTACATGAGGCCAGCTAATATTTAGCTGCTATATCACTGCAGGCAGTCCTCAGCCAGTATCCTTCCGCCACTCCCGGGAGTGGCGGAAGGATAAGTTTATGCTTCATTTAAAAATGGATAACGGTAATCGGTAACCGGTGTAAGGGTTTCTTTAATGGTACGTGGGCTAAGCCAACGGTACAGGTTTAAAATAGAGCCTGCTTTATCGTTGGTGCCGCTGGCACGGGCACCGCCAAATGGCTGCTGCCCTACCACGGCGCCGGTTGGCTTATCATTGATGTAAAAATTACCGGCACTATTACGCAGGCGGCTGGTAGCTAACTCTACAGCCTGCCTGTCTTGTGCTATTACGGCACCCGTAAGTGCATAAGGCGAGGTGCTGTCTACCAGTTTAAGGGCATCCTCAAACTTATTTTCGTCGTACACAAATATGGTAAGTACGGGCCCAAATAACTCTTCGCACATGGTAATGTATTTAGGATCGGAGGTTTCTATTACCGTGGGCTCAATAAAATAACCCACCGATTTATCACAGCCCCCGCCCACAATTATTTTGGCATTGCTACCTTTTTTACGGGCACCTTTTATATAACTCTCCAGTTTATCAAAACTTTTTTCGTCAATTACAGCATTAATAAAATTGGTAAAGTTTTCTACCGTACCCATTTGCATGGTTTTTATTTCGGCAATCAATTTTTTCTTTACCTCCGGGTAAATATTGCTGGGTATATATGCCCTGCTGGCTGCCGAGCATTTTTGGCCCTGGTATTCAAATGCACCTCTTGCCAATGCAGCCACCACCACATCTGGCTGTGCACTTTTGTGGGCTATTACAAAATCTTTACCCCCCGTTTCGCCTACAATACGAGGATAACTTTTGTACAAGTTGGTATTGGCGCCAATGGTTTTCCACATATGATTAAATACACCCGTGCTGCCGGTAAAATGTATACCAGCAAAATCAGGATGATTAAAGCAAATATCACCCAGTGTAGGCCCATCTACATATACCAGGTTGATAACGCCATCGGGCAGGCCTGCTTCTTTTAATATACGCATAAACATTTGTGCACTGTACACCTGCGTATGTGCACACTTCCACACCACCACATTGCCACACATTGCTGCGCTGGTAGGCAGGTTGCCCCCAATGGCAGTAAAGTTAAAGGGGGTTACGGCCAGTACAAATCCTTCCAGCGGCCGGTACTCCATCCGGTTATGCATGCCGGCTCCGCTAATCGGTTGCTGGCGATATATTTCGCTTAAAAAATGAACATTAAAACGTAAAAAATCAATCAATTCGCAGGCGGCATCAATTTCTGCCTGGTAGCAGTTTTTGCTTTGCCCCAGCATAGTGCTGGCATTAATGTAGGGCCGGTACCGGGTAGCAATCAGGTCTGCGGCTTTTATAAAAATATTGGCCCGGTTTTCCCAACCCAGTGAGGCCCATTTATCTTTTGCCTTTAAGGCCGCAGCAATGGCTTTTTTTACATGACTGCCATCGCCCTCGTGGTAATACCCCAGTACATGCTGGTGTTCGTGTGGTGGACGTATAGCCAGTTTTTTACCTGTTCTTACCTCTTCGCTGCCAATATACATAGGCACATCAATGATGCTGCTTTTTAAATCTGCCAGGGCATCTTTTAGTCTTTTCTTTTCTGCCGATCCGGGTGCGTAATTCAATACCGGTTCGTTGGCCGGCAGCGGGTAGTTAAAATAACCAAGATTCATAATGCAAGTTTTAGAGTGCGAAGGTAAGAAAGGCTGCCCAAATTGGGTAGCCCCGCTGCACAGATAGCGGCTTGCATAAAACTTATGGCCTATGCCGCTATTTATCGTAACCTTTTATTTTTTTAAGTACGCCAGCAATAACACAAGTACCAGCTGAGGTCCGGCTTTACATTACTACTCCGGCACAATAGCCACCCACACAGCCTCACCGGGGTATTCATTTCAATCCGGCGTATAATGGCGGCCTTACTGCTTTACCCGGCATTTACAAGCACCTACCTATTTATTTACCGCTTATTTAAGTAACTTTAAATATCAATTATTACCCGGCTGTTGGTACTTTATTACAGCAACAGGTACTAAAAATTGTTTGGCATTTTAACATAGCTGCATTGTATGAAAGCATATTATAGTGTATCCATCACCTGCCTGCTGCTTATACTGCTAAGCAGTTCGTGTAAAAAAAACGTTAGCGAAGCACCTATAGCCGCAACACCACCCGTATCAGCCGATAGCCTTACCAAATGTCATTTAAATAATGTATGGGATTCTTCCTCCATAGCCAACCACTTGCTGGGCAAATGGCAATGGGAGTTTATAAAATGCTATTGGAACCCGGAGGATGCCAATAGTAAAGATTACCAGGGCCTCACTATCCAATTTAAACCCGGGCAAATTGCCGAGGTAAAACAACAAGATGTAATTAGCCAAACAGCCACCTGGCGTATTAGCCCCATCAATGATAACACTTACCAATTAATAACCACTCCGCTGATAGTGCAGCTACCCGGCAAAATTTACATCTGCGATAACAGGGTATTATTTAGCGATACTTATACAGATGGTTGCGATAATTTTTTTAAAAAAATACCCTGATTGCAGCCTTGAGGAGTACCAATACCAACATGCAAGTTTAATCCATGATTTTTTTAACCCTCAGCATTGGAGAAATTACCAATTTTTGGTAACTTTAATTAAATTTAATACGATGGGACGTAATACCTCCATTTCACTAGGAAATCATTTTGAAGATTTTGTTGACGATAAGGTTTCAACAGGAAGGTTTAAGAATGCCAGCGAAGTAATAAGAGCTGGGCTTAGGCTGCTTGAAGAGGAAGAAACAAAAATAATGGCACTGAAAAAAGCTGTTACAGAAGGTTTTGAAAGTGGTGTAGCCAAAAGTTTTGACCCAAAAAAGCATCTTGAAAAATTAAAAGCTGCTAAAAGAAAAAATGGCTAGTTTCACTCTTACTAACAAAGCAGTTTCTGACTTATCAGCTATTTGGGAGTATACTGTTGATACCTGGTCAGAGAAACAAGCTGATAAGTACTACTTTATGCTTTTAGAGTCTTGTCAAGATTTAGCCGATGGTAAAGTTAAAGGCAAAAATTATCCAGCAATAAATATTGGAATTTTAGGCTTTAGAGCCGGGCAGCACATCTTATTTTACAGAAAACTTAGTGATACCAAAGTTGAAATAGCAAGAATATTGCATGCACAAATGGATTTAAAAAATAGAATCCAAGGGTAACACAATAGCTAACAAGCTTTTTGTGGAAATACGGGCTAGCCCAATAAAACTTCAGCTTCATTTGGCTATTCAACTTTTGTTACCGGTGTGGGTAAAACCGGGGCCGTGGTGAAAATAGATCGGTTGATGTTGGTTCTTGCATGTTCAACTGCTAACAACAATGCCTTTAACAGAAACGAAAACACTTTTACTGCACTACTCTCTCCAATGCTCTTATTAACCAGTAGTTTGATGCAACGTTACAGGCCGTACAATCAGCCATCATTAGTACAATGCTGGCTGCCAATTTATAGAAGGCATCAATGGCAATAACGCTTATGCCCACCCCACCAGGAAACGATAAGTATTTAAAAAATATAACCGGCTAAAATAGCTGGCAATGCAGCCATCATAAAGAGGTAAAGAGTATATGCACTTGCCTGCGCAATTCATCAATATCAAAGGGTTTTTGCACAAATGCATCTGCGCCTGCCTGCAGGCAGCCTTGTGCTGCATCTGGATGGGCAGACATAAGGATAATACCAATATTGCGGGTGGTGGGGTTATTTTTTAAATCCCGGCACAATAGCCTGCCATCCGCCCCCGATAGCAGCATATCCATTATCATCATCCGGGGCTTTAACTCGGCTATTGCAGCCATGCACTCTTTTGCATTGGTATAATGCAAAATGCGGTAGTTATGGATGGCCAAAATCATCCGGATCATTTCGCCCAGGTCTTCATCATCTTCCAGTATTACAATATCCCAATGCTTCATTACACTTTATTAAATAATTACTTTACAGGTTGCTGGCACAAGGGCAACGAAAAATAAAATACAGCGCCTTTATTTTTTTCGCTTTGTACCCATACTGTTCCATTATGCGGTTTTAATATTTCGCCTACTATAAAAAGGCCAATGCCAAAGCCAGAAAAAGTTTGCTCATCTTTACCCCGTACCCGGTAAAAATTTTGAAATATCTTTTGCTGCTCAGAGGGCTCTATACCAATACCAAAATCTTGTATGGCTACCGTTACTTTTTGCTGGCTGGCTGTTAGCTGTACTTTTATTTTATCTGCATCTGGCGAATATTTCACCGCATTGGTAAGCAGGTTACTAATTACCTGCCCAATGCGTTGCCTGTCTGCCAATACCCATTGTGGGCTTGTATTGGCCACTTCAATAACATGTGTACGGGATAAGGTTTTGATATCGTCTACCGTTTCTGTTACCAGGTCGTTTAATATAAACGGTTGTTTATTGATTGTAAACCTGCCCGATTGTATCCGGGTAATATCCAGCAAATCTGCAATCAGCCGGTTTAGTTTGTTTACCTGCCTGTCCAGCGCCTTAAGGGATTGCTGCACCAATGCATCACCCGATTGCAACAATTGCTCTTGCAATAATTGCACATGCCCTTTGATGGAAGTAACGGGGGTTTTTAGCTCGTGGCTGGCCACGCTGATAAAATAATCTTTTTGTTTTTCAAGCTCTTTTATTTCATGTATATCGGTGCTGGTGCCTACCCACATTTGTATGTTACCATCTGTATCTCTTTGTGCCACTGCCCGGCTAAGCTGCCAGCGATAAGCTCCATCGTATCTTTTAAAGCGGTGTTCAATAAAAAAATCATTTCCACTTTGTATGGCCAGCTTCCATAAGCGCAGGCCTTCTTCTCTTTCATCGGGATGGGCAATTTGCAATCCCCCATCTTCAAATAGCTCCTGCGGACTAAGCCCTGAGTAATCAAACAATGCCTGGTTAACATAGTTTATCACACCATTTTTATCACAGGTCCAAATAAATTGTGGCATCGAGTTGGCCAGCAGTCTAAACTTTTGTTCTCTCTCTTCCAAATCACGCTGGTACGATTTTTCGTCGGTAATATCTCTTACAGTACCCAGCATTTTTATGGGTTGGTGCTGCTCATCATAAAAAACCCTGCCCCGGGCTTCCATCCAACGTACTGTACTATCGTCAACAGCTAACCTAACCTCGTAGTGCAGGCTGCCCTGCTGCAACGCCTGTTCTATCGCCTGGTTGCGGATGTGCAAATCATCGGGGTGTATCTGGTTAAGCAATTGCTGCTGCGTAAAATTGGCCCCTTTGGGCAAACCAAAAATTTCGAGGTATTTATCCGAATATAGTATCTGTTGGTTTTTAATATTCCACTCCCAAGTGCCTAGCTCGCTGGCATCCAGTACAATATTCAGCCTTGCTTCATTTTCTTGCAACCTGTCTTTTACAAGGTTTAAATCGGTAACATCAGCCGCTGTATTAAGTATGCCCGATACGTTGCCCTGTATATCGTACAAAGGGGTAAAATTATAATTATAATAAAACGGCTTTAGCTCGCCCTGCACCATTACATGCACACATTTGTTTTGTGCATTAAAAGGGATGCCGGTGGCGTACACTTCTTGCAATTGCTCAAAAATACCTGTGTTTTTTAATTCGGGCATTACCTGTGCAAATGGCTTACCCAATACATCATCACCTTTGTTCCATGCATTTAAAATAGATTGATTGGCAAACTCTACCTGCATATCGCTGCCTCTAAAAACACCAATGGGAAAAGGGGCATTTTGTATAATGGTACGTATGCGTTGTTCGCTTTCTTGAATTTGTTGATGCGATATTTCGCTTTTGGTAATATTTTGCATTGTACCTGTAAATCGGTACGCTATACTTATATCATTAAAAAACACTTTGCCCACTGCCCTTACAATTAAGGGCAAATTATTTTGTGGGTTAACCACCGTAAATTTTTCGTCGAACTGCCCACCTAAAGCAGGGGTTAAGGCCAATTGTATAGCATCTAAAATGCGTTGCCTGTCTTTAGCTGCAATGCAATCGATGGCCAGGGGCAAATCTATCTGCGAAAGGGATGGAAGCCCCAGCCAGTCTTTTAAACGCTGGTTGGCCGAAAAGGTATTGGTAAGGGGATTAAAATCCCAGGTGCCCAGTTCGGCCGCTTCTACTGCAAAAGCAAGCTGCTCTTTACTTTCTACCACCTGTACCAGGTTGGTAACCTGTGTGCTGGCAGCCAGCAGGCCGCAGGGCAGGCCAGCCTCGTTGTATACGGCAGTAAAATAAAATGCCAGCGGAAAAAAATCGTGGTGAGATTGGTCAGCAATATTTAGTGCTTTTTCAGGGTCTATTACTACCTCTGCCCCATTGGCCACTTCATCCCAAACGGTTTGCATTAAATGCCAGTGCTGTGGCCATATACCAGCCGCCGGCTTGCCCAATACATGGGTGTTGGCCCCGTTAAAAACAGTGTTTTTAAAACTATCATTGTACAGGCAGGTAAACTGCGGCCCCCACAAAAGCAGCATGGGTTTTTTAGAAGAAAGAACAATATTTAGTGTTGCCAGTAAACTGGCTGGCCAACTGTTAATTGGCCCCAAGGCACTGTTAGCCCAATCGAAATATCGTATTAACGATGCTAACTCTCCACCTTTGTTTAAAAACAACGGTGTACCAGTTTTTTTATTTGGATCAGCCCCCACACTCATAATTTAAAAATAAACAATATCCGTAATTGCTGTACAAATATCAATAAAAATGATATGCATTGTCAAGTGGCTATCAACTTGCTTCACTAAATATATGGAAGAATTATTTGATTTTTATTTGTAGTTCTTGCCAAGGCGTGGTACCATCTTGCTGCCTTAAAAATTCAACCTGATCGGTACTCAGCAATACAATTTCGGCGGTGGTATAGATGGTGCAACCATCCATTAAATGGCCTCCAATGGTTTTGCCGGTACTATCACTTATAGCCAGGTGTAAATGGCTGCCATTTACACTAACAGTACCCGAAAGGCTTACAATTTCAAAATGGCCGCTGCCCGTATCGCTTGCAGGCTGGTTGGCCAAACGCAGGGCATATTGCCTAACACTGCCTGCACAGGTGCTTACCCAGCCAGCTTTTAGCTGGTGCTGCTGCACATACTGTTCAATTTCTTTTTTAAGATCTTGCCCTGGCTTTAGCCTGAATATATGGGGAGTTACCGCAGGTGCTGCCTGCTGATTTTTACAGGCATAAAATAACACAAGCAAGAGCAGGCAGCAATACCGGCTGTTAGTGAGCAACAGGTTAATATAGCGGCTACTGGTAAATATTGTTGTAAGGTTTGCTATTGCAACCCGTATATATAATAAAGGCCCGTTAAACATATCTAAAGATAATTTGTTTTAAAAGCAGCTGGTTACATTTGCTTAACTGGTTTAAAATATTTTATGAAAATGAAAAGAATACTTTTAGCATTTTGCGGATTAATCAGTTTTGCATTTTGTGCACAAAACAACCCTGCAGAAAAAAATATAAAAAATTCAGCTATGACAGATACAGCAATGCCGGCAGGCAACTCACAAACCGATACGGCTACATTTGGCACCGGGTGCTTTTGGTGCACCGAGGCTATTTTTCAGCAAGTGGATGGGGTGTACAAAGTTACCAGTGGCTATAGTGGTGGTTTTGTAGAAAACCCCGATTATAAGGAAGTGTGCAACGGTACCACCGGCCATGCAGAATGCCTGCGAATTGAATATAACCCGGCTAAAGTATCGTACGATGAACTGCTGGAAATATTTTGGCAGTTGCATGACCCTACTACCCTTAACCGGCAAGGGGCAGATGTGGGCACACAATACCGCAGCGTGGTTTTTTATCACAATGCCGATCAAAAAGCAAAGGCCGAACATTACAAAACAGCACTGGATAAAAGTGGCGCCTGGGATAAACCAATTGTTACCACTATTGAGCCGATGACGATATTTTACCCCGCCGAAGCCTATCATCAAAACTATTACAACGATAACCCCGGCCAGGGCTATTGCCAGTTTGTAATAAGACCCAAGGTGGAAAAATTTCAAAAAGTTTTTAAGGATAAGTTAAAAAAATCTGCTGCTCAATAAAAGCAATGGTTGTATTTACAAGCCAATATTTTGCATTAACGGGCAGCATCATCTGGCAATGATTTTTTGGTGTACCGCAACTCCAGCAGGTTTAAGCTATTGGGTACAAAACCGGTGATATTGTTGTGCACCAGGTGTATGGCCATATCGTACCAAAGTGGTACAACTGGTGCGTCGTTTATCAGTAGTTGATCCATTTGTTGGTAAAGCCGGTAGCGCAGGCTATCGTTTGTTTGGGCATTGGCCCTGTTGTACAGTGTATCAAAAGCAGCATTATTATACCGGGTATAGTTGGGTGGTGCTGGGTTTTTGCTATAAAACACGCCCAGGTAATTTTCTGCATCCGGGTAATCGGCTATCCAGCTTCCTCTAAAAAATAATGCCTGCGATTTGGACGTTTGCTCCAGCAGCAAACTTTTTTGCACCGTTTCTACCTGAACTTTAATGCCTATTTGCAACAACTCGTTGGCGATATAGCTGGCAAGATCGGCATATACAGGTATGGTTAACAATTTTATCACCGGCAATGGATGCTGGTTGTTATAACCCGCCTGTACCAATAACTGGCGGGCTTTAGCCGGATTGTAATAATAGCCTTTAACAGCAGTGGTATCATACGAAGGCAGGCCCGCAGGCACAAAACCACTTTCGGCTGCTGTGCCAATGGAATTACGCAGGTACAACATCATTTTGCGCCGGTTAAACCCGTAATTAATAGCCTGCCTGATTAATGGCAGCCGCAAGGGCGATTGCTTTACCAGCGGATTACTGGTATCTACCAAAATACCCAGGTACTCAATATTGAGGTATGGATGTTTTTGCAACTGCAGTTTACCCTCCCACTGCTTTTTTAGATTACCCGTTTTTGTAAGTATTTCATCTTTAAAAGATGATTCGATATCGTTTATAAAATCAAGCCGGTGTTGTTGAAACTCCAGAAACTCCGTAGCCTTACTATCGTAAAAAGACACTTTAATGCCATCCAGGTACGGTAACGCATAGCCGCTGCTGTCTTTTTCAAAATAGTGATTGTTTTTTTTGAGTACCAATGCCTGCCCTTCTTCCCAGGCTACAAAAGCAAAAGGCCCTGTACCTACGGGATGGCTGCGAAAATTGCTGCCGTAATGTTGTACAGCCTCCTCAGGTATGATGGAGCAATACTGCATACTAAGTATACCCAGTATGGGTTGAAAAGGCCTGCTTAACGTTAACCGAAAGGTAGAATCGTTGATTGCCACAAAGGGTTGTACCGTATCTACCCTGTTATTAAATATCCAGGCACCCGGGCTTGCGGTATTTTTATCCATCAACCGGTTAAAACTATACACTACATCTGCGGCCGTTAGGCGCCGCCCCTTGCCACCGGCAAAGCAGGCATCATCATTAAAAAAAACATCTGTACGCAGGTTAAAAATAAACTGCAGGTTATCGGTACTTACCTGCCAACTTTTGGCCAGCGAAGGTGTTAGCTGCATCTTTTCATCTACCTGCACCAGCGTATTATACAACTGGTGTACAGCCCACATAATACTTTGATTTTTGGCAAAAGCAGGATCCAGCGATGCAATACCCGCCTGCTCATTATAATAAAATATTTGCCGGGTATGCCGTTGCCGCTGCTTGCAGGCACTGGCTGCCAACCACAAACCCAGGGCTAGTAAAACAGCTGGCAAAACACTATAATTATTGCAGCGGTACATCATTACAACAAAAGAAAACTAAATTAGCGAATTAAAAAAAGTACGGATGAATTGGAAAAATAAATTACCGCTATTGCTGTTGTTTACACTTTTTAAAACAGGAGCGATAGCACAAACCACACCTGCCTTTACCGCCGCTGATACCTTAAGAGGTAGCGATGGCCCCGGCAGAAACTGGTGGGATGTTATGCATTATAATCTTTCTGTAAACTTTAATATACCCGACAGCAGCATTAGTGGATACAACGATATTGCTTTTAAGGTTTTAAAAAAAGGCACCGAAATGCAGGTAGACCTGCAAGCCCCCATGCAAATAGACAGTGTGCTGCTGCAAGCAACCAACAGTGCTACCAACAACAGTACCTGGCAAGCTGCCAGCGCCGGCGATATACGCAGGCAGGGTAATGCCTGGTTTATAAAAATGCCCGCCACAGGCTTGCTTAAAGGCAGCCGCTACCACCTGCGTATTTACTACCACGGCAAGCCCACTGTTGCCCGCAGGCCACCATGGGATGGAGGTGTTATTTGGAAAAAAGACAGCAACAACAACCCCTGGGTAAGTATTGCCTGCCAGGGATTGGGCGCCAGCGTTTGGTATCCTTGCAAGGATATACAAAGCGACGAACCTGATAGTGCCGCTATGCACATTACCATACCAGATACCCTGCAAGCCATTGGCAATGGCCGGTTAAGGGGTATGGTACAGCACCGCAATGGTACTGCCACTTACAGCTGGGCAGTTACCAACCCAATTAACAGCTACAATTTTATACCATACATTGGCAAATATGCCCACTTTAACGAAGTATATAACGGTCAACTGGGCAAGCTGGATATGGATTACTGGGTGCTGGCCTATAATATTGATAAGGCAAGAGCACAGTTTAAAGATGCAGTACGTACCATGCAGGCGCTGGAACATTGGTTTGGCCCCTACCCTTTTTATACAGATAGCTACAAATTGGTAGAAGCGCCGCACCTGGGTATGGAACATCAAAGTGCAGTGGCTTATGGCAACAAATTTCAAAATGGTTACCTCGGCCGCGACCTCAGTGGCAGCGGATGGGGCCTTAAATGGGATTTTATTATCGTACACGAAAGTGGACACGAATGGTTTGGCAACAATATTACCTCAAAAGATATTGCAGATATGTGGGTGCATGAAGGCTTTACTAATTATAGCGAAACACTGTTTACCGAGTTTTTTTATGGAAAACAAGCAGGCACCGAATATATCATTGGCTCCCGAAAAAACATACGCAACGACATCCCTATTACAGGCCCATACAATGTAAACCGGGAAGGAAGTGGCGATATGTATGCCAAAGGCGCTAATATGATACACAGCATCCGCCAGGTAATTAATAACGACAGTGTTTTTATAAAAATACTGCGTGGCCTTAATAAAAGCTTTTACCATCAAACGGTTACAGCCAGGCAGGTGCAGCAATACATTAACACAACCAGCAAAATTAATTTCGACAAAGTATTTAATCAATACCTGCTTACCACACAAATACCCACGCTGGAGTATCAGCAAAATGGATATACCCTTCGGTACAGGTATGTAAATTGTATAAAAGGTTTTAATATGCCTTTAAAAATAAATTTTAAAGGTCAACACTGGATAAAGCCCACCGAAAAATGGCAAACGCTTAGCCTGTATCCCGAAGGTGATAACACATTTTCGGTAGATCCAAATTTTTATATCAATACAAAAAAGGTAGATTAATTTAGCCCCAAACAAACGTATGAGCCAGATAAGAAGGCAAAGTATTATTTCGTCGATGATGGTATATGCTGGCTTTGCGCTTGGTTTTTTAAATACTTACCTGTTTACTAAAGAGGGTGGCTTCACCAAAGAGCAATACGGCCTTACTGGTATTTTTATTGCCATCGGTACGCTTATGTTTTCGTTGGCCAATATGGGTATGCCGGCTTATATCAATAAATTTTATCCATATTACAAAGACAACCTTGATAAAAAACAAAACGACCTGCTGAGCTGGGCGCTGCTTTTTTCGCTGGTGGGATTTTGCTTTGTAACACTTAGTGGATTTTATTTCAGGGATATCGTAATACGAAAATTTGGCTACTCGCCAGAGTTAGTGCAATACTACTATTGGATTTTTCCTTTTGGCCTTGGCCTTACCCTTTTTGGCATATTAGAAAGCTATGCCTGGCAATTACAAAAAGCCATCCTCACCAATTTTTTACGGGAAGTACTTTTTAGGTTATTCACCACCATTTTAATTGTACTCACTTTTGCCGGGGCCCTATCGAGCTTTGATACTTTTATAAAAATTTACTCATTTACCTACCTGGCTGTAGCCATACTGTTGCTATTTTTTTTAATCAGTAAAGGTTACCTGCATTTAACATTTACCGCCAGCAAGGTTACCAAAAAATATTTTAAAAAGATACTGGTACTGGTGGGGTTTGTTTTTGGTGGTACACTTATCTTTTCAATCTCCAGTGTGTTTGATTCATTGGTAATTGCTGCTACCGTTAAAGAAGGGTTAGCCGGGGTGGCCATTTACTCCCTTGCGCAAAATATTGCCAGCCTGATACAAGCCCCCCAACGGGGTATCATTGCATCATCGGTAGGGGCATTATCCCAGGCATGGAAGGATAAAGACATGCCCCGGATACAAAGAATTTATCGCCAAAGCGCCATCAACCAATTGCTGTTTGCAGTGGGCATGTTTTGCCTTATTTGGCTAAATTTTACAGATGGTGTATTTACTTTTAAAATGCAACAGGGCTACCTCGATGCCAGGTGGGTATTTTTTTATATTGGCCTGTATCGCATTATTGATATGGGCACTGGTGTAAACAGCCAAATCATCAGTACCTCCACCAAATGGCGATTTGAATTTTTTACAGGCATTGTTTTGCTGCTGCTAACCCTGCCGCTCAACTACATCTTTACAAAATACTATTTTGGCATCAAGGGCCCGGCCATTGCAAACCTTATATCCTTTACTGTTTATAATGGCATACGCTATTGGTATTTAAAAACCACTTTTAATCTTGAGCCATTTAATGCCAAAAGCCTTTATACCCTTTTATTGGGTGTGGGCTGTTTTTATTGCTGCTACTGGCTATTTGCCCAACAGCAGGGTTTTGGCTGGATTGTAATACGTAGCAGTGCCTTTATATTATTGTATGGTGCAGGTGCACTATTTTTAAATCTTTCGCCAGATATCATACCAGTATGGCATACCCTGTTAAAAAAAGCAGGTATAAAAAAAGGAGAAACATAAAGCTTCTCCTTTTTTAGATTAATTAGTTCAAGGCTTATTGCTCAACGGGTACCGATACAGTAGCTGCTGCTACCCTGCCTCCGCCAATAAATTTTTTACTGTAATATGCATCGGTTAAGGAACTAATGGTAACTCCGCTATGCGTACTGCTATGTACAAAATAAGTATCACCCAGGTAAATCCCTACATGACTTACGCCGCCCCGGGTATTAAAAAAAACCAAATCGCCTTCTTTTAAATCTTCGCTGCTTATTTTTTCACTTGCGTCAAACTGTTCTTTTGCTGTACGAGGTACAGCATATCCATATACTTGTTGTAATAGTTTGCCTGTAAAGCTGCTGCAGTCTATACCCTTTTTATCAGTACCACCATAACGGTAACGGGTGGCCCACCACTCTTCAATAAATTCAAATAAGCCCGGATTATTAATTGCCTCCACATCACGGTCCATCAGCATGGCATATTTAAACTGCAAAGGTGAGCAGGTTTCTATACTTACGCTATTACTGCTAGCAGGCAAGCTGCTAAAGGTAGTGGCAATTTCATCCTGCGGTGTAACAGCAGCATGGCTAATTCTGTCGGGGGTTATTTCAATTGCATCAATAAATTTTAGCGGGGTACCTTTTTTGGTGTTGGCCAGTTTTTCTATATGCACACTGGTTTGCGCCTGGGAGGTATTAAATGTTCCTGAAAATATGCCAGTGGCAACAGCAACAAAAAATAAGTTTTTCATACGTAAAATTTGGTTTTAGCGTATGTACGACTTAGTCTTGTGTTATTTGCTCTTCTGATTATTCTTTAAGTAAACTGCTTAGCTGAAATCGTCTTTGAATCTTGTCCTACAAACTATTAAAAATAAAAACAGGTTTTTGGAGTGCGGGGCAAAGTTAAGGCCCAAAGTTTAACTATACAAGCGCTTTTAAGTGTTTTTCAGGTACTTAACTGCTTTTATACAAGGATAACGAAACGCTTGGCAAATTATTTTCAATTATTGGTTGCTAAAACCAGTATACACCTGCAGGCTTTTTTGCAACCCGCTGTGGAAAACCTCCCCGGCAAAAGCCCTCATTATAAACGATATTTGCCCCCCGGCATTAGTAGTTGATGCCCGGATTATATTTCAGCAGCACATTATGAAGTTTTCTCATTTACACGTACACACCCAATTTTCGTTACTGGATGGCGCAGCGCCTATTAAAAGCCTGTACAAAAAAGCAATTGCAGATAAAATGCCGGCACTTGCCATAAGTGATCATGGCAATATGTTTGGTGTGTTTGAGTTTGTAAAAGAAGCCTATAACCACAAAAACGACGATGGAACACTTAAGGTAAAACCAGTAGTGGGCTGTGAGTTTTATATTACTAAAGACAGGCATCGTAAAACCTTTAGCAAGGATGAAAAAGACCCACGCAATCACCAGATACTACTGGCCAAAAATGAAATTGGTTATAAAAACCTGGTAAAACTAACATCGCTTGGTTTTATTGAGGGTATGTACAGCAAGTACCCCCGTATTGATAAGGAATTAATACATAAATACCACGAGGGCCTCATTGCCACCACCTGTTGCCTGGGAGCGTTGGTGCCGCAAACCATTTTAAAACAGGGAGAAGCCGAGGGTGAAAACGAATTTAAATGGTGGCTCAATATTTTTCAACAAGATTATTATGTGGAGTTGCAACGCCATGGCATACCCGAACAAGAAAAGGTAAATGCGGTATTGCTGAAATTTGCCAAAAAATACAATGTAAAAGTAATAGCCAGTAACGACAGCCATTATGTTGACCAGCGTGACTCTAATGCACACGATATATTGCTGTGTATTAATACCGGCGAAAAACAAGCCACCGAAAAATGGCAGGGTAACGGAGATGATGATGTTTTTTCAAAAGGCAAACGATTTGCATTTCCTAACGACCAGTTTTTTTTAAAAAAAACGGATGAGATGCTGAAGGTATTTAACGACCTGCCAGAAGCCATCGACAATACCAACGAAATTGTAGATAAAATAGAATTGCTCGACCTGAAAAGGGATATTTTACTGCCCCACTTTAAAGTACCCGCCAATTTTGCCAGCCAGGACGACTACCTCGAAAGCATCACCTGGGCAGGAGCCAAAGAACGATATCAAATATTAACACCTGAGGCAGAAGAACGCATCCAGTTTGAGCTGGGCGTAATACGCAGCATGGGCTTTGCCGGCTACTTTTTAATTGTAAGCGATTTTATCCGGGCAGGCCGGGAAATAGGCGTATTTGTTGGCCCCGGCCGTGGATCTGCTGCCGGCAGCGTGGTAGCTTATTGCATTGGCATTACCAATATCGACCCCATTAAATACAACCTGCTGTTTGAGCGTTTTTTAAACCCGGAGCGTAAAAGCATGCCCGATATTGATACTGATTTTGATGATGATGGCCGGCAAAAAGTGATTGACTATGTGGTACAAAAATATGGCAAAAACCAAGTGGCCCAAATCATTACCTATGGCACCATGGCCGCTAAGTCGAGCATTGCCGATGTGGCAAGGGTAATGGATTTGCCGCTGCCCGAAAGCAGGGCACTCTCTAAACTGGTGCCAGAAAAACCGGGCATCAATTTAAAACGCTTACTGCATGCGCCCTTTACCAGCAAAGAGGCTAAAGACGGTGAAAAAGCCCTGGAAGATAAAGAGCAATTGCAACCTGATGACATTGAAAATGTAAAAAAACTAAGGGAGATATATGGCAGCGATGGCCTGCACAGTAAGGTATTGCATGAGGCCGAAATACTAGAAGGCTCTGTAAGAAATACAGGCATACATGCGGCGGGTATTATTATTGCACCAAAAGATCTTACCGAATTAATACCCGTAGCCACCTCTAAAGAGTCGGAGCTTTGGCTTACACAAATTGAAGGCAGCACTATTGAAGAAGCTGGTGTTATTAAAATGGATTTTTTGGGGTTAAAAACGCTAAGCATCCTTAAAACAGCACTGGCATTAATTAAACAAAATCACGGCGTTGAAATAGAAATTGATTACATACCGCTGGATGATGAAAAAACCTACCAGCTTTACCAACGGGGCGATACCAATGCCACTTTTCAGTTTGAAAGTGTGGGTATGCAAAAGTACCTGAGAGAGCTGAAGCCCGATAAATTTGATGACCTTATTGCCATGAATGCCCTGTACCGGCCCGGCCCTATTGCTTACATCCCAGAGTTTATTGACCGTAAGCACGGGAAAAAACAAGTAGTGTACGATGTGCCCGATATGGAGGAATATCTGAAAGACACTTATGGTATTACCGTATACCAGGAGCAGGTGATGCTGCTAAGCCAAAAGCTGGCGGGCTTTAGCAAGGGCGATGCCGATGTGCTGCGTAAAGCCATGGGTAAAAAACAAAAGGCGGTACTGGATAAAATGAAAGTAAAGTTTGTAGACGGTGCACAAAAAAAGGGGCATCCCGCCGACAAGCTTGAAAAAATATGGACAGACTGGGAGGCATTTGCCCAGTATGCCTTTAACAAATCGCACTCTACCTGCTATGCTTTTGTGGCCTATCAAACGGCCTATTTAAAAGCACATTACCCCAGTGAGTACATGGCGGCGGTATTAAACCATGCCGGCAGCATAGAAAAGATTACCTTTTTTATGGAAGAATGTAAGCGCATGGGACTAAAAGTATTGGGCCCCGATATTAACGAATCGCAAAGTGGCTTTGCAGTAAATGAGCATGGAGAGATACGCTTTGGTTTTAGTGGTTTAAAAGGCGTGGGTGAGGCTGCCATTGAAAATATTATTGAAGAAAGAAATAAGCATGGCAAATACTTATCCATTTTTGATATGATAAAAAGGGTAAACCAGCGAAGTGTAAATAAAAAATCGCTGGAAAGCCTGGTATATGCCGGCACTTTTGATTGTTTTAAAGAGCACACCCGTGCCCAGTATTTTTATCAACCAGCCGGCGATGTACAGTCTTTAGAAAAAATCATAAAATTTGGCAACGTATTTCAGGCACAAGCCGCCAGCTCGGCTAATACATTGTTCGGCGATATACAAATGCCCGAAATTATACCGCCCAGGCTACCCGATTGCGAGCCCTGGCCACTGGCTACTCAACTAGATTACGAAAAAGAAGTTACCGGTATGTACATGAGCGGCCACCCGCTGGATAACTTTAAATTTGAAATGCGGTATTACAACATTAACACCCTGGCCGATTACAACGAATTTAAAGAAGCCATAGCCACCCACCCTAACCCGGCCAGGCAATTTAGAGTAGCGGGCCTGGTGGTAGATGCCCAGCACCGCCTTACCAAAACGGGCAAAAATTTTGGCATCCTTAGTATTGAAGATTATAGCGGAAAAAGCGAATTTATGCTGTGGAGCGAAGATTATGTACGCTTTACCAACTACCTCGAAAAAGGCCTGATTGTACTGGTAGAAGGTGGGTTTAAAACCAGGTACAACTCCGATCAATACGAGTTTAAACTATCTAAAATTCACCTGCTGGAAACCGTAAAACCAGCTTTAACCAAGCAAGTGATATTAGAGGTACAGCCTCAATGCATCAACCTCGATTTTGTAAATTTTATTGAGGCCAATATAAAGGCGAACCCCGGTAAAACAGCTTTAAAAATAAATATATCCGATACCCGAAACAATTTTAAAATAGGCATGTACAGCCTGGGTACTGGCTTTACCATGAATGATGAAATGGCGGTGTATTTAAACGAAAGTAAAGATGTGGAGGTAAGCGTTGTAGCAGGATAAATGATATTGGGTGCAGCAACAAGATACAGAACGTTAAAAAAAGTTAACATATCACTGTAAGATGCAGCCATTTTGGCTTTGTAAATGACAAATTAAATTGGGCACACTGTGTTAATATGTCAAAGCTGACAGTTAAAAACTTTGGATGTAATTTTGTTATCCTGTAAATCATTAAAACAAACATATTATGGCACTCGAATTAACAGATGCAAATTTTAAAACTGAAGTGTTAGATTCAGATAAATTATCAGTAATTGACTTTTGGGCAGAATGGTGTGGCCCCTGCCGTGCAATTGGCCCGGTAATAGAAGAGCTTTCTAAAGAGTATGATGGCACCGTTAAAGTAGGTAAGGTAAACGTAGACCATAACCCACAGGTAAGCATGAACTATGGTATTACCAGCATACCAGCCATTTTATTTGTAAAAGGCGGCCAGGTAGTAGATAAACTGGTAGGTGCACAACCAAAAGCCAATTTTGTAAAAAAGATTGAACAGCACAAGTAAAATTAATAGTGTATTTAAATAATAAACCCCGGCCTTAAACCGGGGTTTATTGTATGCTGATAACTGCTATCATTAATGCTGCACTTTTTCCAGCGCACGGGCATCATGTTTATGCTTAAATAATACCGCAAACAATACCGCTACCACCAGCGCATAACCGGCAAAAGTAAGCCACATATTATGCCAGTCTTTATTACCATCGGCGCCGGTAAAATACTTATCAATAAGGTAGCCGCTAATTTTACTGCCTAAAAAAGCACCCACGCCATTTGTCATCATCATAAAAAGCCCCTGGGCACTTGCCCTGATAGAAGGGCTGGTGGTAGTTTCTACAAACAACGATCCGGAAATATTGAAAAAGTCAAACGCCATACCATATACAATACAGGACAAAATAATCATCCAAAGCCCGCCTGCCGGATTACCATAGGCAAATAAACCAAAACGCAGTACCCATGCCAGCATCGAAAACAGCATTACATTTTTAATACCAAAACGCTTAAGAAAAAACGGGATGGCCAATATAAACAGGGTTTCAGATATTTGGGAGATAGACATGATGATGGTGGAATATTTTACCACCAGCGAATCAGCATACTCCGGAAATCTTTTAAAATCATCCAAAAAAGAATCGCCGTACATATTGGTTAACTGCAGGGCGCCACCCAAAAACATAGAAAAGATAAAAAACAACGCCATTTTATAATCGGCAAATAATTTAAAGGCGGTAAGCCCCAACTGCTCTATTATACTGGCTTGCTTGGAGATAGTGCGTTGCGGAGGGCACTTGGGCAGCGTAAAAGCAAAAATGCCCAGCACAATTGCCGCCACGGCAGCAATAATAAATTGGTTGGCGTTGGCCTTGCTGCCCGTAAGGTTGGTAGTCCACATGGCTACTATAAAACCAATGGTGCCCCATACCCGTATGGGCGGAAAAACTTTTACCACATCGTACTGGTTATTTTTTAAAATGGTATAAGCAATGGAGTTTGACAGCGATATAGTAGGCATATAACAAATCATGGCAGCCAGTATAACATAATACAATGTGTCGGGGTCGTTTACCTGTGGTACATAAAACAATACCAATCCATACAAGATGTGCAGTATGCCGTATAGTTTTTCGGCATTCATCCACTTATCTGCAATAATACCAGTAAGGGCTGGCATAAATAAGGAGGAGATGGCCAGGGTAGAAAAGATGGCGCCAAACTGAGCGCCCGACCATCCTTTAGCATTGAAACAATAAGTGCCAATGGTGATTAACCAGGCACCCCACACAAAAAACTGCAAAAAGCTCATGATGGTAAGGCGCAATTTAATACTCATAATTCTTGTTTTTTCAGCAATTAGATAATTAAATAAGTAAGCCCATGCAGTAATTATGGGCTACTTGCATAACAAAGTAAAGCTTGTAAGATAGAAAAATATTGTTGATAAAAACCATCTTCGCAGCGTTTATTAACCGGGGTAGCAACCTGCTTAAACTGGTTAACCAATAATACCCCATTGCCCCGCTGTAACTACTCAAAAAGAATAATAAGTATAAACACTTAATTAAATCAACTCAACAGTTTGAGGTAAACACAAAATAAATAGTAAGCCTAATTTCTTTATATTGCAACCTGTTAATCTGCTATCTATGCAAGTTTACCAACCTTGGCTATAACTGCTTGTATGCTGGCATCTAATACTTAATTACGTGATGATGAAAAAAATTTACCTGGCTGCCGGGTTGGCTTTATTGTTTACCAAAATTACTGTTGCACAAACCATCGAACCGCAACTGATTAATTTTACACAATTGGCCAATTTTGAAAAAGCACATCCTGAGCTTTATACAAAATGCCCAACATGCAAAGAAGAAGAAAATGATCGTGGGTTTAAGGATCTTTACCGTGATTTACCCTTACCTGCAAATGCTTTAACAAAAAAGCAAGCACAGGATAATTTAAAAAACCCGGCTGCAAGGCCCGAGCTGCCAGCCACACCACTTTCGCCATCTCCCCCACCCAACCGTTCGTTTTTAGGGCATGTAGATCCGGGAGAAGGTATACCACCAGATACACATGGTGCAGTAGGCCCCAACCATGTGATTACCGCCACCAACGATTTTTTAATCGTACACAATAAATCTACCGGACAAGAAATAAGCAGGGTAACCATCTCTAGCTTTACTGGTGTTGCGGTAAGTTGCGATCCATATTTAAAATACGATCCTGTAAGCAAGCGTTGGTTTTACTCTGCCATCAATTGTGAGGGCAGCGATGGTAACCGTATGGCAGTGCTGGTATCTAACTCCAGCGATCCTACCGCCGGCTGGTCGAGGTATACTTTTGTGCCTGGCACAGGATATTTCCTGGATCATCCTTATTTGGGTTTTAGTGATAAATGGCTGGTAATATCAGGCCGCCGTTTTCCGGGCCTCACCTCTTTTGCCGGCCCGGCCCTGTATATTTTTGATAAAGCAAATCTTTTAAATAATGGCCCCATTACATTTGGCACCAATGCTCAACGCATTGAAAAAACCAGCAGCGATGGTGATGCCCCATTACCTGTAACCATTTATGGCACCAATCCCAATCCGGGCACTTTTTATGTGTTACAAAACTGGAATGGTGGTTTTTCTGCCATCAGGCTTACAACTGTAACCGGCGAGATACCCAATGCCAGCTGGAACACCACTACGCCTGTATTTCCTATTGGCGGCAGCCCGTGGACGTCTTCCACCGGCTCTGTAGCTGAGCAACTGGGCGAAAGCCGCAAACTGGCCACCAATGATGCCCGTATTAGTAGCGGTGTAATGGTAAATGGCAATATCTGGTGTGCCCAACATATTGGTATCAGCAGTACCAATGTAGCTGTACAATGGTGGCAATTGGATGGCAGTGCCGGTGCCAACTTTGGCAACGTATTGCAAAGAGGCCGCATTGGAGATGGACAAGCCAATACTTACCGCTATTTTCCTGGTATTGCCGTGAATGAAAATGAAGATGTAATTATCGGCTACACGGTTTCATCTAACAGCTCACGTGTTAGCAGTGCCTATAGTTTTAGAAGTGCATCTACCCCACCCAATACTACTGACGAAGAGCAAGTATACAAAGTAGGACTTAGTACTTACTTTAAAGATTTTGGAGGCGAAAGAGCCCGTTGGGGTGATTACAGCCATAGTGCACTAGACCCTACCGATGCCTCCTTGTGGACCATACAAGAGTATGCCGACCAACGGGTAGGTAACAATGATATAGACTCACGGTATGGCGTATGGTGGGCACAAGTTACCCCCAGCTCAACCATGCTGGCTACCGACGTTACAATTTCTGCCGTAATAGAGCCTAACAGCGGGCTGCTTTGTAAATTACCCATTGTACCCACCGTTACCGTACGCAACCTGGGCACCGACACATTACGCAATGTACAGCTGGGTATGATACTGGATGGTAATCCTGCAGGCACTATTCAAACATTTAACAACCTGGCAGTGGGTACCTTTAGTAATACCGGGCAGCTGGTATTAAGCCCCAGTTTATCGCCTGCAGTAGGTGCACACACTTTAAAAATTTACACCCTTAATCCCAACGGACAACAAGACCTAAGGCCCAGTAACGATACCACCACTATACTATTTACAGTGGCGCCTAGTTTAGTACTGCCCTATTCAGAAAGTTTTGAACGTACGCCATTTCCGCCAGCCAACGGCTCGGCCGTAATAAACCCCGATGCACCGGGTATTACCTGGCAGCGGGTTACTACAGCCGGCAGGCCGGGCAATGCCAGCATGCGTATCAATTGTTATAATTACGAGCCAGATGATAATGGCAATGTAGGCCAGCGGGATATTTACCGCACCCCAAAAATTGATGTAAGTGTGTTAGACTCATTAACGCTTAGTTTTAATGTAGCACATCAACCCTACTTTGGTGCAGATGTAAGTGCACCCACCAATGATTCGCTGAATATTTTGTATTCCACCGATTGTGGCATTTCATGGAGGCGTACCAGCTACTCAAAAGGCGGTGCCAGCCTTAGCACAGTAAACGGCACTACCAGCGCCAGTTTTACACCTGCCAATGCATCACAATGGAGAAC
>JBDKJT010000120.1:0-5402 GCA_039796475.1 Bacteroidota bacterium
ATGCGTTGCTGGTTATCTTTAGAGGCCGCAATAAAGGTGGCCGGAAAGGCATCGTAACTACCATTGTTGTCAAAATCCTTTGCATAAATGGCGGCAGGCTCGGCGTCAGAAGCTTTGTAAAATGAATTTAGGCCGAGGTTGCCTGCCACATAATCCATATCACCATCATTATCAAAATCGCCGGAGGCAATGCTATTCCACCAACCTGTTTGGCTGGCAATACCGGTGGATTGGGTAATGTTTTTAAATACGCCGTTTTCGTTTTTTAAAAAGGTAAGCGGCATCCACTCGCCGGCAAGCAACAAATCGGGCCAGCCATCATTGTCAAAATCTGTAAATACCGCATCACAGGTTAGCCCTATATTTTGCAATGTTTTTGCCGCTGTAGCGGTAATATCTGTAAAGGCAGGTTTGCCCGGCTTACTATCGTTGCGGTATAAAAAGCAGGATACAGGTTTGGGGTAATTCCATGGATCTACCCTGCCGGCAATAAACAAATCCAGGTCGCCATCTTTATCAAAATCAGCTGCCCTTACGCAAGATTTGCTGGTAAGGTTTACAGGCAACGCCGCGGTATCTGTAACAAAGCCTCCCCTGCCATCATTGATGTACAGCTCATCCCGGTAGGCAATGGTATTTCTTTCCGTTTCGCCACTACCGGCGGCAACATATAAATCTAAGTCGGCATCTCCATCGGCATCAAACAGTAAAACACCCATGTCTTCTGCCTGCTTGGCATTACCGGTTTTGCCAATGGCTTTTTGGGCAAAACTACCCCCTGCCTGCTGTAGCAGTAAGCTGGTATGGTTAAATTTTGAACCGCCTATTATTATATCGCCCAAGCCATTATTATCTACATCGCCAGCAGCCAATGCCGGGCCATACTCGGTAAACTTATGTGGCAAAAGCTTTTGAATATTAAAATCAATAAAATCGCTATCGTGGTGCTGGTACCTCACCCCTAAGCTGCTGGTAATATCAGTAAAAACAGTGTTTTTTGCTATAACATCTTTAAAATAAGTATGCGTAAGCAAGGCATCTTTGCTATTTACTTTTATTAGCTGATTGCAAGCTATATTTTGCAATACCTGTTTTTTTCCGCCAGGCCATACAATTATTACTGAGTCGGCTTTGGTAATATTGCCCATGCCAAAATGTGCACCAGCTTGTACAGATGAGAGATAGCCACGATAAGGCGTGTTTTCGTAAACCTGCTTTTTATTTTTATCATAATACACCGTAGCAATTGCACCATAGCCATTTTTATTTTGTGCTTCGCCTAAAAAATTAATGGAGAGGTAATTACTAGTTTCCTTATTATTATCTACCGTTGTATTTTGATAAACCGATGCATTGTCGTTGATATTGTTAATTACAAAGTCAAGGTCGCCATCGTTATCAAGGTCGGCATAGGCGGCACCATTGCTAAATGTGGGTTGATTGATGCCCCACTCTTCGGTTACATCACTAAAGGTAACATCGCCATTATTTTTAAAAGCGTAGTTGGCTATTTTAACCGCTGGTATTTCTGCCAGTAATTCTTTTTTGGTTACCAGGCTGAAAGCTTTTTGCCTAAACACACCAAAATCATGATCGGTAATATCTTTAGGAAAACCATTGGTAATAATCATATCCCTGTTACCATCATTGTCAAAGTCGGTAACCAGGGGTGTCCAGCTCCAATCGGTTTCTGCTACATTACAAAAGAAACTTGTTTCACTAAAAACGGGGTCGCCAATTGAATCTTTTTCATTTACCCTTGGCCCCTGGTTGAGTTGTACAGTGTTGCGTACGTATTGGAATTGATACCCGTAATATTCTGTGTTTTGATACATTTGGTAGTTGTTGGGAGCCAGAAACATTTTTTTTCTGAAATTATCCCTGGGGTTCATATCCAGCTCTACCACATCGGCCAATCCATCATTGTTAATGTCAATTACATCCTGCCCCATGGCATTGGAGGAAGTATGTTTAAAATACGTTTTTGCTTTATCGGTAAAAGTACCGTTGCCGTTATTGATATAAAGGATATTATTAGACAGGTAATCGTTGGTAATGTACAAATCGGTATACCCATCCTGGTTTATATCGGTGGCCACTACAGCATGAGCATAACCTTCGATACCGGTATTGGCTTGTTTTGAATAATTGGTAAAGTAGCCATGCTTAAGGCTATCATTCCAATCATTTTTATATAATTTACCCGTACTTCTAAAGCTGCCATCCTGTGCCAGCTTTTTGTACACATTGGGATTGTCGAGATCTGTTATTTGATTGGCAGCTACATATACATCCAGGTCGCCATCATTGTCAAAATCAAAAAAAGCCGCCATAGTAGAATAGCCGGGATCGTTTAAGCCATATTCGGCTGCTTTATCTGTAAAAGAAGGCACGCCATTTTTATCCATCCCATTATTGATGTATAAAATATTTTGTCTTTTGGCAGAGTCGGGGTTGATGGTAGCACAAACATAAATATCCAATAAGCCATCTGCATTAATATCTACAACCGATACGCCCCGACACCATTTACCCTCGCCACTTACCTTAGCCTGGGAGGTAATATCTTTAAAAGTTAGCTTGCCCTGGTTTAAAAAAAGTTTGTTAGGCACCAGGTTGCCGGTAAAGTAAATATCCTGCAAACCATCGTTATTAAAATCGCCAATGCCAACACCACCGCCATTGTACACATTACTTAAGTCGATGATATTAACGGAATCAGTTTCTTGAATGTAATTATTAAAACGTAGGTTGGTTTTAGTTGAATCAAGCAATGCAAAACGGGTGCTGGTATTTTTACAACTCACCAGCCCGAATGCAACTAAAATGGCGGCTTGTAAACAGCCTGCAAATAGTTTTGTCATTTGGTTAAGCAACAAGTGTAAATAAAAGAGTTGGTTTTGGCTAAGATAGCTTTAAAAAGCTTATAGCTGCATCGCAAAACACATTTATTATAGGCTAAAGTAAAGAGGTAAGGCTAAAAAGCCTTACCTCTATTGTGATCTTAAACTATACTACAAATATTAACGTTGTTTGATAAAACCTTTACTAAGGTCAATCTGCTGCTGAGGGATAGCATAGTAGTCATCCGCACCAGAAGTATAGGTTGGTTTGTTAGGCACTTTTACGATGTTGGGGAAAGGTAAAGAACTTTCGTAATCGTAGTAAGAGCCAATTTCCTGAGCTGCAATACCCCATCTTACAAGGTCAAAGAAACGGTGGCCTTCCATTGCCAATTCCAATTTACGCTCTAACCTTAAAGCGGTAGTAGCTTCGGCTTTGCTTGCAAATACAGTAGCATAAGGCTCAGTTTTTGGTGTACCCAAGCTAGCAGGGAAGCTAACGGTACGGCTGTCTTTAGCCCTTGAACGTACCCTGTTGATCAGCGAAAAAGCAGTAGCTAAAGAACCAGCTTCAATTTCTGCCTCTGCCAATAATAATATTACATCAGAAAAACGAATCAGGTTGATGTTTAATGAAGTAACACCTGCTGCACTCCAGAAAGAAGATTCGTAAGCTTTACCTAGTTGAGACTGACGAATTACATTCTTTTTAGGTTGGAAAGGACCAGCACTTGGATCCCTTGTCCAGGCATTTGATACAGTACCCCAATCGTGGTATGGAACTCCAATACGGCCTACTGTCCAGTCTAAACGGGTATCTACATTGCCAGCATATTGTGTAAGACCAGCTAAATCCCAGGTAGACATAGTAGTAGTAGTTTGAGGATTAGTATCCGGTAAACCACTAGCATCTGTTTTGTAACTGTTGGTTAGGTAAAAAGTTGGGTTAAAGAAACCGCAGCAACCACCTACACCATTACCTGGACGATTTAATGCATCACCCCAGTTACCGTTACGACCGTTTGAACCGTCGTTAGCAGAAGATTGGAAAGCAAATACAGATTCTTTACTGTTATCAAAATCAACATTAAAGTTATCATCAAAATTAGTGTTCAGGTCAAACTTAACACCTAAAGAGTTTTTACCGTTGTTTACCACATCGGTAAGTACTGTTTTAGCAGTAGCAAAGTCTTTACTAAACATTAAGATTTTGCCATACAAAGCACCAGCCACCCATTTGTTGGCACGGCCAATGGCGTCTTGTCCTTCGGGCAGGTTTTCGTAAGCATATTTAGCATCAGCAACAATATTTGGCCAAATTTCAGTGTCATTAGCAACACTTTCAATAGAGCCAGCAGCCAAGGCAGCATCAGTAGCATCGTCAATATAAGGCACTTTTTCAAAAGTGATCCTTAATTGAAAATGATACCAGGCCCTTAAAAACCTTGCCTGACCAGAAATGTTTTTGGCATCTGCATCAGATACACCAGAAGCTTTGCCCAAAATTTGGATTACAATATTGGTACGTTTAATACCCTCGTACAATGTTTTCCAACGGTCGTTAGTAGCATCATTGGTAGACTCTACTTCGTGACGTTGTACGGTACCAATGTTTGGATATTGGTCACCGGGGTCAGAGCCCTTATGAGCTTCACCACCACCAACACTACCATAGTTAAAGTTAGATCCGGATGCACCCCATGATCCACCCAAACCAAGGGCATCATCATGGCCATCCAGGATAGCGTAGGCAGCCAGCAAGAGTTTGTTTAAACCCTTGGCATTAGCCAGTGTATTTTCATCAAGCACACCCTGTGGCGTAGCCTCCAGGAAACTTTTTTTACATGCAAACAGCGTAGTTAGTATCACCGCTGAGCCCAAGGCTAGTTTTGCAACTTTATTTTTCATATCAGTATAGTTAAATGTTTAAAAAGTTCTCAATTAAAAGGTGATGTTAGCGCCAACCAGGAATTGTTTTACGGTTGGATAGATACCACTATCAATACCAGCAGACCTGTCATCTTTTGTCATGATTTCAGGATCAAGGCCAGAGTATTTAGTTACAGTAAACAGGTTAGTTCCCTGAACATAAATACGGGCTTTAGCAATTTTAATTTTGCTGCTGATTGCAATTGGTAAAGTGTAACCAATTTGCAGGTTTCTTAAGCGGAAATAGCTGGCATTTTCAACATAATATGAGTTAACAACACCACCTGAACTGAAGGCGTTATAACCAGTTTCCTGGATAGGTACAGTGGCGTTAGGCCTGCTGCCATCAGGCAACCAGCTTTCGTATAAAGCTCTTTTGCTTCTGCCACCTGGGAAACCACCAGAAAAATCTGTCCACCATTTGGTGTAGTTAAAAGCTTCTTTACCTGATGCGCCATAGAAGAAGGCAGCAAGATCAAAACCTTTATAATCTAAACCAAGGTTGATACCATAAGTGAAATCTGCATTAGGGTTACCAATGATGGTACGATCGTTTGCATCGATTTTGTTATCGCCGTTCATATCAGCATATTTAAACCTGCCTGGAGCAGCGCCTTCTTGTGCTGGAGA
>JBDKJT010000121.1:0-76398 GCA_039796475.1 Bacteroidota bacterium
TGTTTTAGTAGCTTTTTCACGGACTGTTAACTCTTCCAAGGTCATTTCGTTCAACGGTTTTTGTTTAGTACCCATTGGTTTATCTTTTTTGATTATTAATTACTTCATTACTACCAGCCCATCCTTTTTTTTGCGGCGTGGTGCTTTGGCCGGCGGGCAATCCAGCGCTACTTCGCCAGCCTGCATTTGTTGAGGGTTAAAAGTTTGCAGGGCTGCTTTTAGTTGCCTGCTTTTTTGCAGCTTATCATAAGCCTTATACACAGTATCCAGCGATGCAATAAAAATACTGCGGCCATGAGTACCTACCACTATCTCTTTATCCCTTGCTTGCAATACCACATCATGCACTGGCACCCGTGGTAAGCTGCCCATCGTCATAAATGTTTTACCCTTATCAAACGAACAGTACAATCCATTATCAGAGCCAACGTATAAAATATCTTCTTTAAATGGATCTTCTTTAATTACGTTAAGGGGTTCTGCAGGTAAATCGGCCCCAAGTTGCTGCCAGGTATTACCATAATCCTCACTTACAAAAAGATAGGGCGCAAAATGATCGTACCGGTATCCATTTAATGTAGCATACACCCTGCCCTCTTTATATTGCGATGGGGTAACCCTGCTTACCCACATTGCCTGTGGCAAATTTTTACTCACTAACATCCAGGTATAGCCGCCATCTTTACTTACCTGTATATTGCCATCATCGGTACCAATATATATTAATCCAAATTTTATTGGCGACTCTGCAATGCTTGTAAAAGTACCATAAGGGATTATCCCCTTCTTTTTACCATTGGTTAAATCGCCGCTCAGCGGCACCATTGTTTCGGCTTTATCGAGGCTTCGGTAAAATTTATTGGAGCCATAATAAAATACATCCTGGTTGTGCTTGCTAAGCCAAATAGGCGTTTGCCAGTTGTAGCGCAATTTGGCTTCGCCCAGGTTATGCATAGGGTGTATCAACAGGGGTTCATTTGTACTGCCGGTATTGCCTCTAAAATAGTACCCGAACTGAAAACCGGTATAAACCGTTTTATTATCACGGGTATCAACCTGTACTTGCATACCATCGCCATCGCCAATTTGCTTCCACTCATATTCATCGGGCGCTGGTTCTTGTTTACTAAATTCCACATCATCACTACTCAATCTGGATGGGCCCATCCAGGTGCCATTATCCTGCAGCCCGCCATAAATATTATAAGGCACAGCATTGTCGGTAGTAATGTGATAAAACTGCCCGGCTGGTACACTGGTTGCTTTAAACCATTTGTTGCCATTATCATACGTAATATTACAGCCACCATCATTACCTGCTATCCAATAATCGTCTTTGGCAGGGTTTATCCAGCAGCTATGCCAATCGCCATGTGTATTATTTTTATCAGTTGCCTTAAATGTTTTTCCACCATCGGTACTTAGTAATAAACTAACCCCAAAAGTGATTACTTTATTTTCGTTAACAGGCGATACGAATATTTTACCAAAGTAATAACCATAGCTGCTAAAAGTTCGAATGGGTTTTTCGTTTGCTTTTTTCCAGCTGTTGCCGCCATCATCGCTACGGTATACCTCACAGCCATGTATAGCCGTGTTTTGAAATCCATCATCTGCAATCAACCAATCGTACACATCCGTAGGCTTTAGCTCGCCACTGGCTACCATAGCTTTAATGCCAGCTGCCGTATATTTTTTGGGGAAACCATTTTTATATAAAAAAGTATCCAATTTTTTTTCGTTGAGCTGTGCAAAAGCACTGCTGCTTAATCCTTTTAAATCATCAACCACATATCTGCTGGTATCTATTTTGCGCCGGGTAGTGTCTATACGCTCACTATTATTGTCTACTACGGCATATACCACCTGCGGATTTTTGGCATACACAGCTACCCCACACCTGCCTACGCCGGCACCCGTAGGGAAACCACTACCCGGCACGGTAATACGCTTCCAGGTATTACCACCATCGGTACTTTTATAAATGCCACTGGTACTACCGGCAGGCTCAAAATCCCAGGCACGCCTTGTACGGTACCAGGCGCAGGCATACAACTCATCGGGGTTTTTAGGGTTAATGTCCATTTCTGCTACACCCGTATTTTCATCTACAGCCAGCGTGTGTTGCCAGGTTTGCCCACCATCAATTGTTTTATATACCCCCCTCTCTTTATTGGCAGAGTATAAATGCCCCATTGCAGCTACCCATGCAATTGCAGCATTAGCAGGATGCAGTATTATTTCGCCAATGTGATGGCTTTCGGGCAAGCCAAGGTATTGCCAGGTTTTGCCTGCATCGGTTGATTTATATACGCCATTACCACTATAGCTGCTACGGCTGCTGTTGGCCTCGCCCGTACCTACCCAAATGGTATGGACAGCCCAGTTTACCGCAATATCGCCAATGCTAAAAGCATCCTCATGCTCAAATAAGGGGGTAAAACTTAGGCCATTATTTTTGGTATGCCATAGCCCGCCACTGGCATAAGCCACATAAAACTCCGTAGGATCGGCGGGGTTTACCTCAATGTCTACTACCCGGCCATTCATTTGTACCGGACCGATATTTCTGTAGGTAAGATGGCTTAATAAACTGCCGGTTTGCAGCAATTTTCTTTTTTGTAAACCGTTCATTCTATCGGCTGCACTGGTAGGTTTTACCTGTGCGTAGCTTGTTAAAAAAAATAGCCCGGCAAACACAAACAAAAAAGAAGCGGTAATTTTATTATTGCATTTCATTGGTAAAATTTTAAGTATGCATAACCATTGTTTAAAAATACATCAATTGGCTTTAATAATACTGTTGCTGTTATTGGCGGTAAGTGTTGATGCCCAGTACAATAGTTTTATTTTATCTCCTAAAGGAGATACCCTGAATATTGTAGATAAAAAGGGATTAAAACAAGGCAAGTGGGTAAACACCGTGGGAGAATTAAGGGGAGAACCCGGCTATGAAGAAGAAGGCTATTATAAAGCCGATAAAAAAACAGGCGTATGGCGCAAGTACAATGCCAATGGCGATTTGCTGGCGATGGAAAACTACCGCTTTGGCGGTAAAGATGGCCTGCAGCAATACTTTACATTTTTGGGCACGCTGGAGCATGAAGAAGAATGGAAAGGATACAACCCTGATGCGCCTTATGATACCATACCCGTATACGGCACGGGCAACAATGAAATTATTGATTACAAAATTGTAAAGGCTGAGCAATACAGCGTGCCGCATGGCGAGTGGCGATTTTACAATCCCTCCGGCCATATTATCAATATAGAAAAATACGATCGGGGATACCCAATTAAAGAGGGTGCAAAAAAATCGGATGTAGCTGCCACTACAGATGATAAGCCCAAAGAAAAAGTAAAGACAAAAGAGATACTGGAATACGAAAAAAAATACAGCAAAAAGAAAAAGAAACAAATGGAACGGGTAGGTACAACCTCTTTATAAAATCATTCGCTATATCATTGCTCATTATTAAAAATGCCGCCATTAACTGGCGGCATTTTTAATATACTTTACGGCATTACTTATTTAATTTCTCTTTGCATGGGGTTTACACCACCAGGTGCACCACCCCTGGCGCCAGCTGTTCTTGCTTTATACAACTTAAACTTGCTTGGCTCGGCAGTAAGCGCTGGCCATACATTGTTTTTGGTATCAATATCTGCTGTTTCTCTCATGGGATCAAGCTTAATAGACACCACTTCTTTGTCTTTAATAAAAACTTTGGTTGCCTTGTCTTCGTTTTTACGCCAAATCTGCACTGGTATACGATCTACTTCTTTTGTACCATCGGCATAAGTCCACTCTACAATTACCGGCATCACCAGCCCGCCTTTATTTTTAAAAGTAAGCTCATACATGGTTTTATTTGCAGCAAGGGCAGTTTTTTGTTCGTTGGTAAAAGTATCGGTAAAAGCTACTGCAGGTATTTCTACTGCTGCGGTATCTATTTTGGCCAAGCCTCTATCGTAGCGCCAGTAAAAATCACGGAGTGATGTATCGGCATCTGTGGTAAATACAATGCTTTTATCTTCCCGGTTGCGTACTTTGGTAATATCTTCAAACGCATTTAAATCGGGTGCAGCTGCTTTTGCCATCCTTGCCGGCCTGCTGGCATTGTTGCCACCATCCAGGGTAAGCTTTGATACTTTTACTGTATCCAGTGCAATATCGCAGGCTTCGGTACCATAAAACCATCCACGCCAAAACCAGTCGAGGTCTTCGGCGCTGGCATCTTCCATGGTTCTAAAAAGATCTGCCGGTGTGGGGTGTTTAAATGCCCAACGCCTTGCATATTCTTTAAAAGAAAAATCAAACAACTCCCTGCCCATGATGGTTTCTCTTAAAATATTTAAGCCGGTAGCAGGTTTGCTGTAGGCATTGGGGCCAAACTGTATGATATTTTCGCTGTTGGTCATAATAGGCTCCAGTTGGTCTTTTGGCAGCTTCATATAATCCACAATTTTATAAGCAGCACCCCGGCTGTTAGGAAATTTGTTATCCCACAACTCTTTGCTGATATAGTCCATAAAGGAGTTAAGACCTTCATCCATCCAGCTCCATTGTCTTTCATCACTGTTAATAATCATCGGAAAAAAGTTATGGCCTACTTCGTGTACTACCACGCCTATCATACCATTTTTGGTACCCTCGCTATACGTGCCATCTTTTTCGCAACGGCCATAGTTAAAGCAAATCATGGGGTATTCCATTCCGTTAGCAGCCTCAATACTTTGTGCTACAGGGTATGGATAAGGGATGGTAAATTGTGAGTAGGTTTTTATGGTATGTGCCACTACTTTGGTGCTATAACGGCGGTACAGGTTGTAAGCCTCTTTGCCGTAACCGCTCATGCACATTACTTTTTTACCTTCCACAGTAGTGGGCATGGCATCCCATACAAATTTGCGGCTGCCCGTCCATGCAAAGTCACGTACCATGTTGGCTTTAAAAATCCATGTTTTGGTAGTGCTTGCTTTTTTCTTTTCGGCAGCTATAGCTTCATTGAGTGTAACAATTTCTACCACATCTTTAGCCGTTTGTGCCTTTTGCCAGCGGGCTAACTGTGCAGCACTTAATACCTGCTGGTAATTTTGACACTCGCCGGTGGCCATTACCACATGGTCGGCGGGTACGGTAATGGCTACTTTAAAGTTGCCAAAGGTTAAGGTAAACTCACCGGTGCCTGCAAACTGGTGATTTTGCCAGCCCTGGTTATCGCTGTACACACACAAGCGTGGATACCATTGTGCCATGGTAAAAATATCGTTGCCATCTTCTGGAAAAAACTCATATCCGCCGCGGCCACCAAAACGCATCCGGTCGGCAATATTATAATTCCATTCTACTTTAAAAATGTATTGCTGCCCCGGCTTTAATGGTTGTGGCAAATCTATCCGCATCATTGTTTTATTGATGGTATAGGTAAGTGCCTTGCCCAGTGCATCGGTTACTTTTACAATATTATCGCCATACTCTTTATCGGTTTTACCTTGTATACGCTGCATATCCTGGTCGGTAATGGCCTGGGGCATGGTAGTGCTGCTGGGGTATCCTGCGTTGTTTTTAGTGCTGTGCTGATTTTCATCTAACTGCAGCCACAGGTAGCTAAGCACATCGGGAGAGTTGTTAAAATAAGTAACGGTTTCTTTGCCATTTAAACGACGATTGGGCTCATCAAGGCTGCACACAATATCGTAATCGCAACGCTGCTGCCAATACTTAGGGCCCGGAGCTCCGCTGGCGGTACGATACTCGTTAGGCGTGGGCAAAATGGTACCCAACTGCTCAAACCGGTTGCCGTGGTTGCTGCCGGGATTGTTTTTAATGTCTTGTGCATTTGCATGCTGCACTAAAGCAAATCCAAATGCAACGGCCAAAATTTTTCTCATTGTTCGTTTGGTTTTATAGTGATATTACCCATAAAAAGCTGTAGCTGTAAATGTATTGGTTTTACATCATTTAGCCATACCACTGTTAATATTACAAATACGTATAAACTTTATAGGGGCCAGCGGCCCAGCATCATTTTTAGTGCCAGCAGCATGCAAGGCACCGATAACAGGTAAACCCAGTTTTGCCTGGGCATTTTTAACTTTTGCATGCTTACAAAAGCCAGCAACAGCAACAACGCCACCACCAATACCTGGCCAGCCTCTAACCCCAGGTTAAAACTAAACAGCGGCCATGCAATGGTTTCGTCACCTGCCAGCATAAAGCGGATGGTGTTGGCAAAGCCCATACCATGCACTAACCCAAATAACAAAGCCAGCAAGTAGCTGAATGGTAGTTTTTTTTGGGGCAAGCCGGGTTTTATTAAATTTAGTACTGCAGTAACAAAAATGGTACAGGGAATTAAAAACTCTACCCAGCTACTGCTAAAACGCACCACATCATACACACTTAATGCCAGCGTAAGTGAGTGCCCAATGGTAAAAGCGGTTACCAATACCAACACCTGTTTCCACTGCTGCAGGGTATACAATGCACACAGTGCTATGATAAACAAAATATGATCGAGCGCTTCGGTACTAACAATGTGTTGCCAGCCTGTTAAAAAATATAAATTAAAACTATTCAAACAAAAAATGGGTTGATGTAATTGGCATCAGCAGGTAGCTAATGTGTATTTTTGCCGCTCAAATATCTGTAAACAGCTTTAATCAATTAAACCCGTTTGTTAAATGGCTGCAATAATATTTAAATGGTTTTTACTGCTACTGCTATTACCCGGCGGCGGCCCGGGCATTGATAAGGCCATGCACCCTGTATATTTAAGCGTAACCGAAATTGAGCACAATAAAGCCGAAAAATTACTGGAGGTAAGTTGTAAAATATATACGGATGATTTTGAAAAAACATTGCGGATGCATTATACCGATAAAATTGATTTGATGAATACTGCAGCTAAAAAAGCAATGACACCGCTGATAAATGATTACCTGCAAAAACATCTTTGGATGGCTGTTGATGATAAAAGAGTGCAGCTCCGGTTTATTGATTACGAATTACAAGACGAAGGAATTGTTTGTTTTTTACAGGCTGAATCAATTACTACACTAAAAAAACTAAAAGTATTTAACAACCTGTTGTACGAATACAAAGAGCAGCAAATGGGCATTATACATGCCATTGTAAATGGCAACAGAAAAAGCACCCGGTTAAACAACCCCGATGCCAATGCATTGTTTGAGTTTTGAGTAAACAACCATCGAGGCGTCCCGGCACTTATTCGTTTTCTTCCAGGCTTTCTTTTACATCTTCGGGTATTTTTACAATCAGCTTATCTATTCGCTGGCCATCCATATCTACAATTTCAAACGAAAAACCCCGCCAATCAAAGCTGTCGCCGGTTTGGGGTATACGCTCCAGCTCGTGCAGTACAAAACCAGCTACCGTATCAAACTGGTGATCCTCTTCATTCATCCATTCGGTTTTATCAAACCGGCTTAAAAAATCATAAAAAGTAATTTGTGCATCCACCAGGTAGCTGCCATCTGCCCGCTCTGTAATCTCGTACTCCTCTTGCCCCGTTTGCGGCACATCACCTACAATGGCTTCCATAATATCGTTAAGGGTAATCATCCCTTCTAATGTGCCATACTCGTTTACAATAAAACAACTGTGTATTTTGGTAGATTTTATTTTTTCGAGCAGCTGGTAAGGCGTATTATTTTCGGGCACAAACAATGCAGGCTTCATCAGTTCGCCCAGGGTTTGTGTTTCGGGGGCTTTTATTAATTCTTTAATATAAATAATGCCTTTGATGTCATCTACAGTTTTATCGCATACGGGGTAAGTACTGTAAATAATATCATCGGCCTGGTCGATAATCGTTTGTACCGTATCGCTAATATCAAACCAAACAATTTCGGTACGATGTGTCATCAGGCCGGTTATTTTTCTATCCCCCAGGTGAAACACCCTTTCTATAATTTCTTTTTCCTCTTCTTCAATAGTGCCGTGCTCACTGCCTTCGGTAATCATGGCTTTTATTTCTTCTTCGGTAACAGCGCTGTCGCTTGCAGGCTTAATATTTAGCAGCTTAAATATCAGGCTGCTGATGGTGTTTAACAGCCAAATAACGGGATAAGTAATTGCCGATAAAAAATTCATGGGGCCAGCTACTGATCGGGCAATTTTTTCGGCCCGGAGCATGCCAATACGTTTAGGCACCAATTCGCCCAATATAATTGATAAAAAAGTTACCAGCACCACAATAAGTGTGGTAGAAACGGTGGCAGCATAGGGCTTTAACAAGTCAATTTTTTCTACCCAGGGGGTAAGGTCTTTACTAAATTTTTCGCCGGAATACACACCCGTTAAAATAGCAATAAGCGTAATGCCCACTTGTGCGGTTGAAAGAAATTTTTCGGGATTTTCTGCTAAATCAAGCGCTGCCTTGGCTTTGGCATCACCCTTATTAGCCATGCTTTCCAGCCTGCTTTTTCTGGCACTTACCAACGCTATTTCGCTCATTACAAAAAGCGCATTGAGTATAATTAGTATTAAAAGAATGATTACTTCTGTCATAATAGTTAAGTAGCATTACACCGCTACCCTGCAGTTTTTTAGGTGCAAATATCTGTAATCTGCGGCAAATGTATTTTTATATACCAATCGAATGCTTTAAGTAACCTTATATTAGCTAGGCCAGTTGCCATTTTTTATTAAAAAAGTACGACGTACCATACCCTATCAGCAGGCCAACCAATGCACCGGCAATAATATCTGTAGGATAGTGTACCCCCACATACATTTGTGCATAGCAAATGCCTGCGGCCCATATAAAAAATAAAATGGCCCATTTACCAATATGGTCTTTTAGCGTAGCATAAAAAAACATTGCCACCGAAAAATGATTGGCAGCATGCGAGGAGGTAAAACTGCTGCTTTGAGGCAAATGAAGGCCGGGCAATATACGAAGCCAATTGGCTATGGCCGGTTCGTTGCAGGGGCGCAGGCGATGTATGTTTTGCTTTATAATATCGCTGCTGATAAAATTACTGAGGGCGGCAGTAATAACGGCCATCAGTACCCACCACCAGCCAGTTTTTTTAAAGTTAATTACTCCAAACACTATCATGAATAAATACAAGGGCACCCATGTATCGGCATTTCGTAAAAATGGCATCAGCACATCAAAAACAGTATTGTGCCATTCGGCATTTATTTGCCGCAGTATCAGCCTATCTATCCCAATGATTGTTTGCATACTGTTAAGAAGATTTAGCCCAAAAATAATTAATCTATTTTTGCAGGCACTGTAAAATAAACTGCATGTTATTATTAAAGCGAATGCCGAGGCTCCCTAAATGGATTTTATCTGTAATGATTGTTTTTTTAGCGATGATGACATTACTGCGGCTGGTATTTTTTTTTAGTTACAACCCGCCGGGCAAAGCTTTTTCGGGTTCGGCCTTTATAATGGGCTTAAGGTTCGATCTTAAATTTACCTGTATACTGGGCCTGGCCATGCTGGCTTTGTGTGCGCTGCCCTTTTTAAATCCATTTAAATGGCCTAAAGCAAAGTGGTTTTGGAACAGTGTACTCACTATTGTTTTTTTAGCGATGCTTATATTTTATGTAGTAGATTATTTTCATTTTGATTACCTGCACCAGCGCTTAAATGCATCTGTATTTAGCTACTTTCAGGCCGAGGATGCCAAAATATCAATGGATATGGGCCTGCAATCGTACCCTGTATTTACGGTTATTTTTCTGTTGCTGCTGGCAACTATTGCCTCCGCATTAATTTTCAGAACCATTTTGGTAAACTATCAAACCCGTTATGTACTGGATAAACGCAAGGGCATTGGCTGGTATATTGGCTTTTTTGCTTTGCTGGGGCTGGGGGTATTTGGTAAAATTGGTCAGTTTAACCTGCGCTGGAGTGATGCCTTTACACTATCGGATACTTTTAAAGCCAACCTTGCCCTCAACCCTTTTCAAAGTTTTTTTAGCACCCTGCGTTACCGGGATACAAGGCCGGATGAAGCAAGGGTAAGGGCCTATTACCCGCTGATGGTTGATTACTTAAATGTACAGCAGGCGGATAGCACTAAGCTTAACTACCAGCGCCATTATAATTTTAACCCTGCTAACAATACACAAAAGCCCAATGTAATACTGGTGATATGCGAAAGCTTTTGCATGTTTCGCAGCAGTATGGCGGGCAATCCTTACAATACTACCCCTTACTTTAATACACTTTGCCAACAAGGAATATTTTTTGAACGTTGCTTTACCCCTTCGTTTCCTACAGCCCGTGGCGTATGGGCTACTATTACGGGTATACCCGATGTACTGGGAGATAATAACCGCACTGCCAGCAGAAACCCAGAGGTGGTAAACCAGCAAACCATCATCAATGATTTTAAGGGCTACCAAAAGTTTTATTTTTTAGGAGGCGACCCTACCTGGGCAAATATTAAGGGATTACTGATGAATAATATTGACAGTTTGCAGCTGTACAGCCAACAAGATTTTAAAGCCAAAAAAGTAGATGTATGGGGTATAGATGATAAAAGCCTGTTGCTGGAATCTAGCCAAATACTTGGCCAGCAAAAAAAACCTTTTTTTGCCATCATTCAAACAGCCGATAACCACCGGCCTTACACCATACCAGAAGCAGACCTTAAAGAATTTAAAAAAGTAAACTATCCCGAAGACAGTGTAAAAAAATATGGCTTTGAAGACAATGCCCAGCTCAATGCTTTTAGATACACCGACTACTGCTTTGAAAAATTTATGGATGCTGCTAAAAAGCAACCTTATTTTGATAATACCATTTTTGTATTTGTAGGCGATCATGGCCTGCCGGGTAATGCCAATAGTATGTATCCCCGTAGCTGGACGGAGCAGTCGCTTACCAGGGAGCATGTGCCATTGCTTTTTTATGCCCCAAAAATATTAAAACCACAGTTAGTAAGCAGCGTATGCTCACAATCGGATGTGCTGGCATCTGTAGCCACTTTGCTTAAGCAACCCTATACTAACAACAGCATGGGGCAAAGCCTTTTTGATACCCGTATTAAATATCCCGAGGGTGTGTTTATTATTGACCATGAGGCCCGAACCATTGGCATGGTTACTAACGAGTACTATTACCAGCAAAATACTAAAACAGGCAAACAAACATTGGTATCTGTAGTTAACAGCGATGCCGTACCGCAAAACTATATTACAGATAGTGTTAAACAAAGGCTGGCTATGCTTACGCAAGCCTATCACCAAACAGCCAAATACCTGCTTTTTAATAATAAGCCTAAATGACAAATACATTAGTTTAAGCTAATCCATTGGCTCATTACCTGGCTTAGCGTATCTTTTGCAAAAGGTTTACTAACAAAGTCATTCATACCAGCGGCCAGGCACTTTTCTCTTTCGCCCTTTACCGTGCCAGCCGTTAATGCAATAATGGGTACCCGTGGTGTTACTTCGTATTGGCGAATGGCAGCACAAGCATCATAGCCATCCATTTGTGGCATTTGAATATCCATCAATATCATGGCAGGCTTTTCGGATATAAATTTTTCTACCGCTTCCTGGCCATTTTCCGCTTCAATAATTTGAGCGCCGGGCATAATTTGCCTGATAAAAATTTTACACAACGCCATATTTATTTTATGATCTTCTGCTATTAGTATTTTTATTTCTGGCTTCGGCAAAGGCTCGCCAGGCAGGGTTGTTAATGCAGGTATTGTATGCGCTGCTGCCAGGCTTATATTGTTATTTTGGCTTTTTAATAGCGATAATGTATGGTACAGTTGGTTTAGCTTTATCGGTTTTACCATGCGTTGCTGCACATCTAGCTGCTCACAAGCAGCATTTATATAAGCATCGTCGGCCGAGCTGTACAATAACACAATTGGGCACTGGCTGGAGGCCATGCCATTTTTGCGTATCTGTTGTATAGTTTCAACACCAGTCATATCTGGCATACAGTAATCAATAATTATTGCGTCGTACAGCAGCCCTTGTTGTAATTTTTGTAATGCCTGCCTGCTGCCCGATGCCTCATCCGATTGAATGCCACGCAATGCCAGCATATCTTTTAAAATAATACGATTACTATCATTATCATCTACAATCAAAATATTTTTATAGCCTTGTAATTCGCCCCACTCCTGTGCATGGCCATGCTCCGCTTTAAAAACTACATCAAAATAAAAAGTGCTGCCATACTCTTTTTCGCTTTGCAGGTGCAACTGGCTATTCATCAACTCCAGCAATTTATTAGAAATGGTAAGCCCCAGGCCTGTGCCGCCAAAACGTTTAGTGGTAGAGCTATCTGCTTGTGAAAAAGCTTCAAATATTTTTTGCTGGCTCCCTTTTTCAATCCCAATACCGGTGTCTCGTACACTAAACCTAAGGGCATGGTGCCCGGCTTCATTAGTACCTAACAATACTATCTTCAACTCTATTTCTCCACTAAACGAAAATTTAATGGCATTAGACAATAAATTAACCATTACTTGCCGCAACCGCATTTCATCTGCCCATATAAAACGGGGTACCTGGGGAGAAATATTAAGCAAAAACTCCAGTCCTTTTTTATGTGCCTGGTATTTAGTCATATCGGCTACCTGCCCACACAAATCGTACAAGTCTGATTTATCGATTGATAACTCCAGCTTGCCTGCTTCAATTTTTGAAAAATCGAGGATATCATTTATAATATCCAGCAACGATAAAGACGATTGAGCTACTGTGGCCGCATATTGCTGCTGTGTATCGGTTAATTTGGTATTGATGAGCAATTCCGAAAAGCCTATTATACCATTTAAAGGCGTACGTATTTCGTGGCTCATATTGGCCAAAAATTCTGATTTTACCCTGCTTGCTTGCTCTGCCTGCCATTTAGCTATTTCCATACGCCTTAAAGCTGCTGAACGGCTGCTTACAAAGTAATAAACCAGGCCAAATACAACGCTGGATATTACAGACAGGTTAATAACAAAAAATAGATTTGATAAAGCAGTGGTAGCTATAAATGGTTGACGAGCATGTTCATTTAACATACCCGAAAGCACAGTAAACAATACATATGCACCCAGCCAATACAATGCATGATGGATAGACACAAATGTAAGGGCCGCAATTAAAGAAATGATTGCCCACAGCATTACACCGCCCGAAGCATAAAAACCACCCATGGTAAATTGAAAAACAAAGGGCAGCACCAAGCTTATAAAAAGCTGTACAAACCTGGCTGCATTAAAATTTTTTGTTTTGCAAAAAACTAAAAAATTAATAAGGGTAAGCAACACATACCCAGCAGGAACAATGCCTTGCAAATACAAGCCCAACGTTATACAAATACCTCCCCATATTAATCCGCCAAAACTCATAGCCATACCCAGGTACGTCATAAAGTTTTTTTGCAGTACTAGCTCTTCACTATCCTCCGGCGATACACCAATTTTATTTATTAAAGAAAGCATCTATTACAATTGAGATGTATAAAGTAAATTATTACATGCTGGGTAGCTGCCAAACACATAGCATTACTTTGTACCGGGCTACAGGTAGCCGTTACAAAGCATTGCATGGCTGTACCTGCCTCCTGGCAAACACAGTAGCATCACTTGAAAAATAAAGTATTGATGTATCAGCCTTTACCGGCTACACTAATCAGATGGCAATAAAATATAGATATGGGAGGTGAGCCGTGCAGCGGCCTGTGCTTATACTGGCACTGGTGCAGGCAAAGTTGCGATTGATGAATAAGTTGCATTTTACGGGATATTGGTTTTAACAAGTTCCCAAAACGGTGAGGCAACAAATTTAGTATTGTACCTAGCAGGCAAAAAACACTAAGGCTAAATAAATATAAACATCAGGTAAATTAGTATCAGGCAGGTTTTAAAAAACAGCGGCTTCACCAGACTCAAACAATTGGTATTGCTGCACCACTAACTGCTGTGCATGCAACAAGCAAGGCCAAAGTTGCATAAACTCTTTTAGCACCGCTTCAATGGATGTGCTTGCCAGGCAAGTAGTATAAAACTTTGTTACGGCCTGTTCTTTTTCATGCATGCCAAACATATAAAAGGTAGGCCGCATGGCATGTACAGCCCGTGTAAGGGCTGCAATATCATTATCATCTACAGCTTGCAGGAGTTTGTTGCAATCTTCTTCCAGCGAAAAGCAGGCAAGCATAAACATTTCTTTTATCGCATCAATATTGTTGGAAAAATACTTTAGTATATGTGCTTCATCAAACCCTGGAATAAAGCTAACCGAAACTTGCATAATTGAGCCGTATGATGGTTTATTTTTTGTAGGCTATACAACGCATAAGGATAGCCCAAAATTGCATGGCTTAAAAAAGATGCACATTTATACTTATTGAAAAAATGAAAATTATTATCGGCCTTTTTTTGCAATCATAATAAGCCGGGGAGACTTTTTTACATCGTAAGCTGCAAAATTATAATCGCCAAAAACCTCTTGTATCTGCAAGCCCTGGTAGGCAAACATCTCGGTAAAATCGCCCAATGAAAATTTGGCCACTTTTTCTGTAAAAACCATAGGCTCCTGCTGCAGCTCATCTTCCACCGTAATTTTTTTGTAAAAGTGAGTTTCGTCAAACCACTTGGTGATAAAAAAATTAACTCCATCCACCTCCTTATCAAACTGGTGTATTAAATGATCTTCGGCATAATGCACATTTAAATAATCTAGCACAAAAGTGCCTTTATGCTGCAGGCTTTGGGCAATAGTGCGGATGCCATTATCATGCTCCCGCCGGGTATTAAAATAGCCAAAGCTGGTAAAAAAATTAAAGGCATAATTAAAGTAATTAATCCAAAAAGGCAGCCGCATATCATGCCTGTAAAAATGGAGGTTTCCGTGTTGGTACTGCAATGCCTCTTGTATACTATCTTCACTTAAATCGATACCCGTTACATCAAATCCCTTTTGTGCCAAGTGCACCGAATGCCGCCCTTTGCCACAGGCAACATCCAACATGCTAGCGCCTGCAGCAGGTTGCAGGTGATAAATGAGTTTATCAATAAAAGCAGCAGCTTCCTTTTCATCCCTGTTAAAATAAAGTTGATGATAATAAGGAGAATTGAACCAATTTTTAAACCAGGGCTGCGTATTCATACATTGATTTAATCAAAAAAAAGTTTTAATTGCCAACACCAGCAAACCATATACAACCGTAGTTATAAAAATACCCTTGGCCGTTTTATCTTTCCGGTTATTGATATACAGTGTAAACAACAGAGCGTTTAACAATAGCGAAAGACTTAGGGCTACAGTAAGTGTTTTGTACCCGGTTTCTTGTATCATGTAATTTAATACAACCTCAAAGCTGTACGACCTAAACCGTGTAAACTTAAATATTACAATACCTAATACAGGTGCTAATAAACCAAGCGCCAAGCCAAACCAAAAATTATCTTTTTTAAACATTAGGGTTTCCAGTTTTTTTCTAATTGTGCTTTTATTTTATAATTGGTTAAATCAAACTGTACCGGCACTACACTGACGTAGTTATTTTTTAATGCCCACACATCTGTGTCTCTACCTTTATCAAAATTGATAAACTCGCCGGTAAGCCAGTAATATTTTTTCCCGTGAGGATCTTTACGTTCTTCAAAATCCTCTTCATACTTGGCGTAAGCCTGCCGGCACACTTTAATACCCTTTACAAGCTCGGGCGCAATGGAGGGGATATTTACATTTAACAGCAAGTGCTTATCGAGTTTTTTACTGATGAGGCTTTGTACAATTTTTTTAGCATACATCCTTGCAGTGGTAAAATCTGCCTCGTAGCTGTAGTCAAGCAGCGAAAAGCCGATACTGGGTATACTTTCAATACTGGCTTCCATGGCCGCACTCATTGTACCACTGTAAATAACATTGATAGAATGATTGGCCCCGTGGTTTATGCCGCTTACACATAAATCGGGCTTGCCATGCAAAATTTTATCTACCGCCAGTTTTACACAATCTACGGGTGTACCACTTACCTGCCAAGATTCGATGCCTTCAAAAAGGTCTACCTTGGTCATCCGCAAAGGATGGCCAATGGTAATTGCATGCCCCATTCCGCTTTGTGCCTTATCAGGCGCTACCACCACCACTTTACCCAAATCTTTTACAGCTTCTACCAGGTTACGTATGCCCGGTGCAGTAATGCCATCGTCGTTGGTTACCAGTATTACCGGTTTTTTTTTGCTTGCTTTTGCCATGATAATTGGGTTATTGTATTAGGGGTATTAAAACCAGCGTAAAAGTGGTTTGGCAATAGTCTCCCTAAATGGCCATGGAATAGAGGCTAAAATTAACACAAAGGCAAGGCCAAAAAACAGGAGCATTTTTTTATGTTTGGCAGCATCGGTAGCAGCCCTTTTAACACTGGCACGGCCAATATGCACCAGCACCCATGCCAACAGCATCATACTCATGTGCTCCATGGTAAAAAAACGGGTATACGGCTCCTTCAAGTTATTGCCTAAATCTTTTAACCGGCCAAACCAGCCATTACTAAAATAAAGCACCAGCCCCAGCAGCAACTGTATATCGCAGCTAATCATAAAAAAAAGGTTGCTTTTATTATCACTTTCGGTGTACAACCTTTTTTTAAACACCCCACCTAAACTATTTACCAGCGTAAGGGCACCAAATAACAATACCGCCCATCTTAATAAACTGTGCAGAATTAATACTATTTGCATACAATCATTTTTTACAAAAGTAAGGAGTGAGGCATAGATGCACCAATATAATTATGCTTTGCCTGGCAGAATCTGCAAAAAAATTAAAGCAAAATTTTGGCAAACTAAATTATTTAGTATATTTGTGCTAACCAAATTAGTTGCACCATGTCACAAGCAGGACAAAATCTTAAATATCTGCGCAAACTGCGTGGATGGACCCAGGAAGAATTCGCCATTAAACTAGGTATTAAAAGATCGTTGATTGGCGCTTATGAAGAAGAAAGAGCCGACCCAAGGCTGGATGTGCTGGAGCTGGTGAGTGAGTTATTTAAACTAAGCCTGGATGAGTTATTGCTAAAAGATATCAGCAATACACAAACCAATTACCTGTCTAAGCGGCGCCAGCAAAAGATGATGGTGGCAGAAAGAAATGTAATTCATTTTGTGCCTGTAAAGGCCGCTGCCGGCTACCTGGCCGGGTACGCCGATGGCGATTTTATAGATGAGTTAAACACCTTTACATTACCCATGCTTAGCAGTGGTAATTACCGGGCTTTTGAAATTATTGGCGATAGTATGCTACCCACCCCAAGTGGCAGTATTATAGTAGGCGAAAAAGCGGAAAATGATATTGATGCCATTAAAAACAACCAGGCATATATTGTGGTAAGCCGAAACGAAGGGATTGTTTATAAACGAATCGTAAAAAACAACAGAGCAAAAAACAAATTAACCTTGGTAAGCGATAATCCGCAATTTCAGCCCTACCAAATTAATACCGAAGATGTAATTGAATTATGGCATGCACAAATGGTTTTAAGTAAGGTAAGCCATCAGCAACGCTGGGATATGGATTCGCTGGCTAATATGGTTAGCAACTTGCAAAACCAGGTAAGCTCATTAAAAAAGAAGATGAACTAAGCAGCTATACCTTTAAACAGCAGCAATACCGGCAAACAAATTACTGTGCTGCAAAACGTGTATAACTTTAAAATAACAGCATAACGAGGTTTCATAATTTCACACCCAGATACATCCATTTATTTTAAAACACATCCATTATGATCAAGTTACAGGTTATTGGCAATCTTGGTAAAGATTGCATTGTAAAAGAAGTGAACGGCAAAAACGTAATTAATTTTAGTGTAGCACACACAGAGCGCTATAAAGACGCACAGGGAGGTCAAAAAGAAAGAACTACTTGGGTAGAATGTGCCTATTGGACCGACCGAACTGCTATTGCCCCTTATTTATTAAAAGGACAAATGGTATATGCAGAGGGTTCGCCAGAAGCAGATGGATACCTTAACAAAGATAACCAGGCCGCAGCCACCTTGCGGATGAGGGTACAAAATATACAACTGCTGGGTAACAGAAACAGTGGAGACAACCCGGGTGCAGCCAATAGCAATAGTGGATATAGCAATGCTGGCTACAGTGGCCAACCTGCTGCTGCCAGCAGGCCAGCACCACAACCAACGGTTACGGCGGCCAACTCCATGGCAGACGTTGCAGACGATCTTCCATTTTAACTAACAATGTACTTACTAAAAAAGCGGCTTAAAGCCGCTTTTTTAGTACCTGTAAGAGTGTGCGCTTGTCAACTTATTTCGTGTTCTACAAAATACATGTCTACTTCACCTATATTTTTTGCAAATATTTTCCCCCGGTAGGTGCAGGCATATTTATGTTTAACTAACTCGTAGGTGGCGGCAGATATATTTATTTTGCCGGGCTCGCCATTGCTTTCCATACGGCTGGCCACATTTACTGATCCTCCCCAAATATCGTATGCATACTTTTTTTTGCCTACCACACCGGCCACCACTGGGCCGGTATTTATCCCTACCCTTATCTCCCAGGGTGCCAGCTGCCGTTGTGCCCTTTCTTTATTCCACTTTTCTATGTACTGCTGCATTTCTATACCGGCTTTGATGATATTGAGTACATGGCCATCATCCTCCCTGGGTAAGCCTCCGGCGCACATATAAGAATCACCGATTGTTTTAATCTTTTCAAGATTATACTTACCAATAATATCATCAAATGCCATAAAACACTCATTTAACTCGGATACCACCTCCTGCGGAGAAAGCTCGTCTGCCAGTTTGGAAAAACTTTTAAAATCGGTAAAAAGTACACTTGCTTTTTCGTAATAGCGGGGTGTGGCAGTACCGGTACGCTGCAACTCATGCGCTACTTCTGCCGGTAAAATATTTAACAGCAAATCTTCAATCTCTGCTTTTTGATTATCGAGGAGTTTATTGGTTTTAATCTTATTGCGGTAATCCCGGTAGATAATTACAATAATCGTTAACACCAGTATCATGCCCGCTATCAGGGCATTTTTGGCTATGCGTTGGCGGTTAATGTCTAACTGCTGCAGGGCTTTATCTTTTTCAAGCAAATCTATCTGGCCCTGCTTTTTATACAATTCAAAACTAGTTTGGTAGCTGGCTAATTTTTTATCGAGGTCAATATTATACAATGTGTCTTTAACCTGCGAAAACAACTGATCGTACTTATAAGCGTTTTCGTAATCTTTTAATTTAGCATAGCATTGAGAAAGGCCATGGTATGAGTTTTTTAGTTCAATATTTTTACCACTTATTTTTAGTGCCAGTTCCTGTGCCTTTTTATAGGCATCGATAGAAGCACTGTAATCGCCTTTTTGAAAAAATGCATCGCCAGACAAAAGAGTGGCCTGTGTCATATACAACAGTGCATCTGTTTTAGCAGCCTCCTGGTACGACATGCGGTGGTAGTTGAGCGCTTGTACATAATTGCCTTGCTTAGCATAAAAACGGCCCAGGTTATTTAATGCATAAGGCATATCCTCTGTACCATTAAGTGCTTTATTGGATTTTTGAAAGTAGTATAGGGCAGAGTCAAACTGGTTTCTGTCAAGATAAATTTCGCCAATATTACCGCAGGCGCTGCCTAAAGTATTGTTGTCATCCAAACCTTCGCTAAGTGGCAGCGACTTGATAAAGTACTCAAGTGCTTGCGGATGGTTAACCGGGTTATGATAATATACATTGCCAATATTGATATATAAAGTAGCCAGCCTTAACTTATCACCCATCTCCTCTGCATAGCGCAAAGAGCGAAAATAGTATTCAAGCGCTTTGGCATCTTCTGTTTGATTACTGTACACCGCACCTATATTACTTAGAAGGTTAGCCACACCCACTTTATCTTCTATAGAGTCAAATACATTGAGCGATTGTGTCCAATAATCTAGCGTTTCTAAATATTTGCCTTGGTTATAGTACACCATTCCGGCACTTTTTAATGCCAGGGCACGCCCTCTGTCAAATGCAATTTTTGAGGAAAGGTTGGTAGCATCTGCGGCATACTGCAAAGCCAGCTCAGGGTTTGCCGCAACACTTATACGGCTTAAAGCCACCAGCGTATTTACTTTATTAGTGTCGTCGCTGCTTTTTGCCAATACTGCCTTTAAACTATCTACCGGGCTTAGCTGTGCCCAAAGCACATTTATACAAAATATACCAATGCTCGTAAGGATTATTTTTAACAGGTGCATAAAGTATCTAAAAACGCAGGTGACAATTTTTTCATAAGATACAGATTATTTATAAAAAAGGAAGGAATTTGAAATTCCTTCCTTTAATGTAGCCAACAATTTTACAAAGCCAAATTACAATTTAACTACCCTTATTACCTCTACCGATTTACCACTTCGGATAGTAACGAAATATACACCTGGTTTGTAAGTGGACATATCCAGCACCAGGTTGCCCGTAGCTGCTTGCAATACCTGCCTGCTCGTATATAGCCGGCCTGCTGCATCACTCAGTGTTACCGATGCTTTTGCTATTTTTTCTTTGTCAAAAACAATCGTCAACTTATTGCTAACCGGGTTAGGATATACCCTTGTACCAGTATTGGTGCTATTGACATTTATTACAGGTGCTTTTGCCACCGTAGTTTCTCTTGCCGTGCACTTATTGGATGATGAACTGGCATTGCTGGAGCTAGATGTTTTTTGATTACCATTATAAGTTATCAGCACCCAAGTAAGCTTTTCGCCATTAAATTTAATGGTAAAAGTACCACCCGAAGGCATAAATAACTGCGGCAAATTGCCACTGTAAGCACCCTGGGCCACCAGGTAATTTTCTGGACCTGTGGGTACATAAACAGCTGTGCTGTTTGGATTTTGATACGAAAACCTGGCACTATATTTAAACCCTGCCGGATCATTAATAAGCGTATCTACACAATCTAATATTGGTTTTACATTTTTGGCCTTATTGCCCTTAGGATTTACATACAAAGCACCCGGTACATAACAAACGTTGTAATTACCCGATGCACTAAATACCAATGCTGATGGTATGATGGAATAAATACCCGGTGCACCCGTATAAACTGGGCTAACGGTAAAGGCTGGGCCAGATACTACCGTAGCGGCGTCATTGTTTTTAAAGCCTGTGATAGTGGCCGTAAATACGGGCAGGGCACAAGTTTGATCAATTACTTTTACATCTGCTGTAACGGTTAATGGCACTTTTAATATTGTAAGTACCCCGGGCAGTTTTGTGATATTGTAATTAGCCGCAGTACCATTAGCCAGGTTAATGGCATAGCTGCCTACTGGTGCAGTTACACCCGCCGTGGTGCTGGCAGTGGGTGGGGTAATATCTGCCGGGCCGTCATCAAACAAAAATCCACTATAGGTAATTTTAAAAATAGGGTTAGCTGCTCCATAACTTCTGGAAGTATCTATAGCCTTGGCAGTTAAGCTAGCTTTTAATACACAAAGGGTTGCTGCTGCATAACGTACGGTATAATCTGCAGGTTGTGCCAACTGCAAATTGCCAGGCAGCAATTGGTATGTACCTGCCGGTATTTGAGGTGGCGCAATTACGGTGTTGCTGCTATTGGTAATGGTATACACCGGACCGCCAGTTACCACAGACGCCGGATTATCCTGGTATTTAAAGCCTGTAATGGTTGAGCTAAATGCAGCCGCAGTACCATATACTGTGCTGGCATTAGCAGCTGTAACCAGCAATTCGGCCGGAGCAATGGTAAGATTACCTATTGCATAAGAAATTTCAAAATTTTCTGATAAAAACGCACCCGGTACAATATAATGCAATCCTGCACCCAAGCCAGTTATCAGGTTAATAGAGCGTAAATCCGATAATACAAACGAATTGGTATTGGTAGAATTTACATCTGCTTCATCTACTATTACCGCAACATTTGCATTGCTGGTATCGCCCACTGTTGTACTATTTAAAATGGGCGAAGCATTTACCACGGCTTTGGTATTTACTACCGCCTTGGTATTTACCACAGCCTTGGTATTTACTACGGCCTTGGTATTTACAATTGATGCTACCGAATCGTTTTGCTGGTAATTAAACAATGATACCGGCGATAGCTCCAGCACATGCATGGTATCATTAACGGGCACCCCATTTACAACGGCTTTGGTATTTACTACTGCTTTGGTATTTACCACAGCTTTGGTGCTGGTGATAAAACTAATATTGGCAAGATCTGCCGCCTGCAAGGTTCTGCCTTGTATGGCAAGCCGATCGTTGATAAGCCCAAATGCGGTATCAATAATACCTGCTGTATGTGCTTCTCTTAGTGATTGCAAAAAGGATGCTTTTTCGGCCAAGGGTATATTAGCCTCGTTGTATGCATAATTAAAGCGCAGGTTTTCTACCTTATCACCAAAGCCCAATGTGGTATCCCGTGCTGTAATTAACAAAGGCATTTTTTCTACCGTAAGTATACCATCGTTAAAGCGATAGTTATACAACTCTTGCAAACCCACATCAAATGGGTTAGCAGGATTAAAGGCTGCCCGTGATGGAGTAATTACATACCGGTTTACATTACTGGTACTGGTAGCCGGTGTGTTGTATATAATATTATCAAGGCCAATATCGGCCAGGCTTAAGCCGGTACTATCCAGCGGCTGTCCATCTACCATTATTGAGGCTGTAAACACCGGCAATTGTTCGCCAAACTTTTTTGTTTTGTTATCGGCAGTAACAACAATTTGTTTTTTTACTGGCGTAAAAAAGTAAAGGGTATTTGATAATCCGCCATCCAGCCCGCTTGGGGTAATGGAGGCCGTTATAGCCTGTATTGATGGGTTGCCATTAAATGCCGGAATTTGAGCAGACCCTGTACTATCGCTGGTAATAGTAGTTGGTACTGGCTCTCCCCTAAAAAGCACTTGGGTATTATTGCTTAAATAATTGCCAGTAATGTTTACTGTAAAAGGTGCCGTACCCGGCGTAACACCGGCAGGCACTACCAATTGTATTAATGCTGGTAAAGCGGCAGCAAATGAACGGATAGCCACATCAGCCCTTATGTAACCATTACCGCTGTTAAAATCAAAACCCGGGGCAGCCATATCTAATGCCGAGCTGGTGAGTATATCTTTTAGGGCCTGCACACCCAATACCTGGTTATAATATTTTGTACGTGCCTGTATCAACAGGGCGGCAGCCGCAGCCGCATGTGGTGCAGCGGCAGAAGTGCCAAAAAAGTTAGGGATACCATCGCCTTCAATATCCAGCGCCCCAAAACCCACCGATGTATTTACACCATCCGGTGCCGTAAAATCGGGTTTGTTGCGCACCACCCCATTTACGGGTGTACCACCTAATGAAGAAAAACTTTCTATCTCAGGCGGAGTTACTCCAAATACGGGTGTTTTGTTATACCGCACAGCACCAATAGTGATAGCACCGGCGGCATTGGCATGGCCAATAACTGTTGATTGACCGGTGTTGTGCTCCAGTATGGTGCCATCACCTCTAAAAATGATGTATTTAAAGGAAAGGTTACTACTGCTGCCAGCCGCTCTTACAATCAGTACATTTGTTTCTGCATCACTGTTTACGGTAAATGGCAAAATTTCAATTGGGTCGCCCCCAATATTGTTACGATTGTAACCAAACAGGCTTACGCCATTGTTACTAGTAAGATAAATATCCAGGTCGTTTTGTGTGCCCCCACCCTGCGTTTGGCCTAATGAATAAATATCATCCAGCCATTGCAGAACGATGGTATAAGTACCTCGCTTTAATGAGATACCTTGAAAAACATCTCCGCCACCAAAATTATGAGCAGTACCCTGCAACCCTGCCGGGGCTGCTGTAGCTGTAAAGTTGCTTTGATACGAACGGTTGGCAAAATTACCTGCCGAACAAAAATAGGCCACCCCCTGGCTGCTAACTTCATTTACAGCTGCTGCTACTTGCCCATCTTTTAAAAACGGTTCTGTTATATAGGTGATATCATCTACTATTACTTTACAATCGGCGGCTTTTAACTCCCGTATACCTGCGGCCAAATCGCCCGGGCTTACAAAACCTGTTCTAAAAGCCAGCGATGCCCGGGGTGCTATATCGTGTACAATTTGTAACATAGCCCGGCCTTCATCTACGCCTCTTCCAAATGGATAATCTTGTAATACCTGCACCGGCTCGGTATTGCCTGCCCTGTTATCGGCACCGGGCAAATCGCCATTACTAATATCAGTACCGGCAGGATTACCGGGGATGGTATTATAACTATCCGATAGTACACCTACTTTAACACCCTCTCCATTTAACCCATAGCCATTACGAACAAAATTAGACCGGATGGCAGCATCGCCCTGTGTACTAGCAATGCCCAAGCCACTTAAAGGGTTGTACAACGGGCGGCAGTAATTAATAAGATCGGGTAACAGGTTTAGCAATGGCAGGTGATTGATGGGATACAAACCTGTAATGGTATAGTTGTTGGCCCCATTGCTGCGGATACGGGTTAGCCCATAAGGAGTGGTTTGCAACAACGTAAGCACCTCATTATATTTACCTTCTTTTACAATTACATCAATTACCACACTATCACTTTGTACGGTAAAGAATGGTGAGGCGGCGGCGCCACTAAAATTTTGATACAATGACAACAACTCGGAGCCGATGATATTATTTACCTTACTGGTTACCACAACCGTATCGGCAGCACTACAACCCTGCGGTACACTTACCGAAAGTATATAGGTGCCAGCGGCAGAAACGGCAATATCAGCAGTATTGGCGGGTGGTATAATTACGCCGCCATTAATTGCCTGCCAACTATAGGATGCACCGGCCGTGGTAGAGCTACCGCTTAGTGAGGTGGTTTCGGAAAAACTTAATGGTTTATCGGGGCCTGCATTGGCATTGGGTGCGGTACATTCTGCAAAAGCTGCATACACAATATTTACCCCGCTTTGTATATTTACCTGGCTTCCGCTCCACAAAGCGCCGGTAATATCGCTATTGCCTGTACCCGAGCCCACATTGATAGCTCCATAGGGAGCCCATACTGTACCCAGCCATTTTGATTTGGCGTTGCCGGATGAACCACTGCTGATGTTAAATGCGTATTTAAAAGAACCGCTTCCGGTACCATGCACCTCGGTAAATATGCGGCTGGCACTACCACCATTGATAATGCTTACGTTTATTTTATCTAGTACAGCATTGTTATGTATCTGTAGCTTAAAAACACCCTGCGGTTGATTTTTAAAATCAAATACAATTGTATTGGTACCCTTGTTAACAACCTGGTCAAACACATACACCCCTGTGCCGCTAAGGGTAAGGGTTTTACCCCCGGGCAGCTTTACATCATCGTACCTGCCTGCACTAATACTACCTCCGGTAATATCAGCCATTGGCTGAATGGCAGTAAAACCTTCTATAATGGGTAATGATGGAAAAACGGGTAATACGGGTGCAGCTGTAATATTACCACCCGATGGCAATGGGCCGCTGTAAGTGGTACCTGTTGGATGTGTTACTTTACCCGATACGGTACCGCCCCCTACAACAATATTACCATTTACATTAATGTTGCCTGCAAGGCTGGCATTGGAACCTACTTGCAAAATAGTGCCTGTAGCAGTGGGTATATTACTGGCCGCAATTTGCCCCTGTACCGTATTTCCATTATTTAATACAATAGTTCCCTTGCTATAGATATTACCCGAAAAAAAGGCATTACCCGTTGTTTTAACCAATTTTAAACTACCAGTACTACCCCCTGAAATATTTACGGTTGACCCCATAAATACACCATAGCCTGGGCTGGCAGGTGAAGAGCAGCCCGGCAAGCCACTGGCGCTAAACAATACAAAGTCAGACATTTTTAATTGCTGGGCAAATAGCATATTACCAAATACCATTGCCAAAAAAAGGGTTAAAATGTGCTTGCCTGAAGCTAATCGGGCAATAAAAAAATGATTCATAAAGGCTGGTTTAGGTTTAAACAATAATCTTTTTGTTGTATATCAATCCACGTCTTTGTAAGAAACGAATTGAAACAGGCAGGTAATAGCGGGATATCAATACCTGTTGCCAAATTTTTACGGCTTAACAACTATAAATGCAGGAAAGGGTAAAGAAAAAGCTGGTTACGTAGGATATAAGGATGTTAAACTACTACTATTTATTCTATTCTCCTAACACATTTTAATTGTAATCAAGTGTATTAAACGCCTTGTGCAGTAATACAGGCTTTTAAGCATACAAAAAATAATAATACTAACCGTATTAAGGTTGTTTTGTAAATTTAATTGTATGAAACAAAGGCTGTTTGCTATTTTAAATATAAAGGCTTCAGAATCCCGCCAGGTATTTGACCTGCTGACTGTACAGTTTTTTATTGGCCTTGCCAGCGCTATTTTAAATATCATTGCTTTTACACTTTTCATCTACAATTTTCCGATTACCAGGCTGCCTTATGTATACCTGTGTATTGCGTTTGTATTACTTTTTTTAAATATCATTTACGAAAAACTGGAGCACCGGTTTTCGCCACTGCAATTACTTAAGGTTGTAATTGGCATTGCCATCACCTTATTACTGGTATTATGGGGTGGGCTTAGCTTTGGCAACCGGCATGATTTTATTTTTGTGCTGCTGGTATTTAATACCATTATTTACATGCTTACCGGTTATGCTTTTTGGGGGCTGGTATCCATGCTGTTTAATGTAAGAGAGAGCAGGCGTGTTTTTTCAATTGTTGGTGCTGGCGATATACCTGCCAAACTAATTGGCTATATGATTGCACCCCTGCTAATGCCCCTGATTGGCCTGGGCAACCTGTTATGGTTATCAGTAGCTGCCCTTGTTACCAGCTATATCCTGTTTACGAAAATGATTAAGAAAAAGCGGTGGGAAACAGTAAGGCAACGGTGGGAGCATCAGCAGCACCATGATAGTCATCACCAACACAGCAGTAACGATATTATCAATTTCTTTTTCCAAAACAAACTCATCTTTACCATTTCGCTGCTTTCTATATTAAGTTACAATGTATTTATACTGATCGACTACACCTTTATCTCCCAGGTAAAACTAAAGTTTGAGAACATATCCGACCTCGCCATTTATATTGCCGCCTTTTTTGCGGTGGGCAGGCTGATAGCCATTTTGTTTAAACTTATTTTTACCAGCAGGGTTATAGAGCGACTGGGCATTATAGCCGCCCTGTTTATCACCCCCGTTGCACTGTTTGTTTTTTGCCTGCTTTTTTTCATTTTCGAAGGCCAGTCTAATTACAACGTATTTATTTTTGGAGCCATGGCGCTGCTTACCGAAGTATTGCGCTCTACCATGCAAGAGCCGGTATTTTTTATCCTTTTTCAGCCATTAAAAGAGCAGCTTAGGCTAAAGGGCCACATTATTGCCAAAGGATACACCCTGCCGCCCTCGCTGATTGTGGTGGGCCTGTCTCTGCTGTTGTTATTTAAACTGGGTGTGCCGCTTACCATTTTGTTTACCATAAAAGTTATCATTATCAATTTATTTGTGTGGGTAGCCGCAATTTTTTTGATACAAAATGCATATCTCAGCACCTTACACAGCTCTATCAAAAAAGGTATTTTTAACAGTGATGATAAATATATTTACGATCAAACAGCCATTGAAATACTAATACAAAAAGTAAATAGTGGCAAAACCACGGATGTAATTTACTCCCTCGATTTATTAAAAAAAGCGGGGTACGCCAACCTTAATAATTTATTGCAAGCGCAACTATCGAGCCCTAATAGCGAGGTAAAAAAATATGCACTTACCCAGCTGGAGCATAGTGGCAAAGCTAACCCGGCTATATTACAACAATTGTTACACAAAGAAACCGATAGCCAAATACGGCAAAAAATTGTGTCAATACTTTGCAGAACAGATGCCGACTATTTAGAAAAAGCCGCTGAAAATATTGCACTACTGGATGCCGATACAAAAAAATCTGTGATCATCAACCTGATGAACCGGCAAGAGTTTACCTACCTGCTTAGCGCCGGTAACGAAATGAATAAACTAATCAACTCTGCACATGCTGCCGAAAAAATTCAGGCTCTTAGTATTATTACCGAGTTAAAGCATGTACAATTTACCAAAGTGATCAGCAGGTTAATGATGGATGATGATATGATGGTAAAAAGAGAAGCCATTGCTGCTGCTGCAAAATTAAAAATCACTAGTCTGCTGCCTCAACTGCTGCACTTAGCTACCGAACCAACAGAACGATTTTTAATCATCAAATCTTTACAGCAATACGGCGATAAATTATTTAATGACATTATAACTTTACCAGGCAGTATTGTCCAAAAACACTATCCCGATCTTATTAAAATAGCCGCCAATATTAAGGGAGAACACTCCCGCCATTTTTTACAGGGTATTTTACACCAGCAAACCGAACAAACCAGCAAAACCGTACAAGCTTTGTGGGCACAAAATTACGAGGCCACGGATACCGGTGCCGTACAACGTTTGCACAGCTTGCTGCAGCAATATTTAAAACAAGGTGCAGCCAAAATACACGACTATCAAAATATACCGGCCTACCAAACGGGTAAACATATCATACAAACATCGCTGGTAAACGAAGTAAAGCAAGACCTTGTAAAAAGCTTGCAGCTAAGTATCATGCTGTACCATAAAAAACAATTAAACAGGATACTGGAACTGATAGATATAGACAACCAGCACCAGCTATTTAACGCCATGGAAATGCTGGAACTGGAGTTGCCAAAAAAAATTGCAAAAGAACTTAATCAGCTGCTAGACTTTATTACCGACCCCGCCGGCAAAATAAATAACAACAGTAAACCTGCTGCCGATAGCTTTTTTGAAAACATTTACCTTAGCAGCACCTTTGTGTACAACCCATGGACCAAGGCCATTGTAATGTATACTGCCTGGAAAAACAGCCGCCAAAAAGAAGTGCAAACTATCCAGCAGCAGCACATTACACAAGACCATTTAATTATAACCGAAACCAGGAATTTTGTGCTGGACACCACCAACCAACAAACGCCATGCTCATTATAGAAAAAATATTGTTACTTAAAAATTCTGATATTTTTAAAACTTGTAAAGAGGTAGACTTAATTGAGATTGCCTCCATATGTACCGAAGAACAGGTTGACAAAAATGTAACCATTTTTAAAAAAGGGGCGCCTGGCAATTGTATGTATTTTATCCACTCTGGCGAAGTACTTATACATGATGCCGAGCATGAATTGGCGAAACTTTCTGAAAATGAAATTTTTGGCGAATTATCATTGCTGGATACAGAGCCACGGTCTGCCAGCGCCAGCACTTTAAGCGACTGTGTTTTATTAAAAATTGAGCAAGAGCTATTTTTTGATGTAATAGCCACCAACCCCGATATTTTAAAAGGAATTATGAGAACACTTTGCAGGCGGCTGAGAGAGCAAGACAGGATAACGGTTGAAATGAAACGAAATACCCATTGATGGATTACAAAGATTGCAGATGTGCCTGTTTACCGGGCTCTCTTAACAATTGTGATGAAGCGGTATGGTATTGATGATTTTTTAAAAAATTTAATTGCATTTTCTCCCAAGCGGCATCATCGGCTACTATACCATAATGTAAAAACTCCTGCCTCAGCCCTTCGGCAATTTCAAAAAAATCATCCCGGCCCAAGTAATCTAAATCGGCATCACAAATTACCTGTTGTAAATGCGTTACTGGTTGCTGCGGAATTTTAGTAGCCATTATCAGGCCCATAACAATTTCCTTTTCTGTAGTATCCAGGCTAAAGCCGGTTGTATGTTCTAAAAACAACTCACAACCCCTTTCTTCATGATTGGCATAAGTGTATAAAAAACCGGTGTCGTGAAAAAGAGCCGCTGTTTTTAGCAATAATAAATCTTGTGCTGCAGTGATGCCTTCGGCCTTTGCTATTCTTTCTGATTGAGCAATTACATCCATAGTATGCGCTTTTGAATGGTAAGTAAGTTGCGTACTTAATCCATCCAATTCGGCAAGCATTTTATTTTGCAAACTGATAAAATCCCGTTCAGTCATGGTAACTGGTTCAGCGTAATTGTTCACTAAATTTATATATTTAATTGTATTAAAGCAATTTATATTTCGCTAATAACAAACAAAAGCAATTGCTTCGTAAAAACACTATGCCACATATTAAAAAAAACCGGCCGGCATTATTGCCGGCCGGTTAAATACAACGCAAACAGTTAGGCCTGTTTTACCAGTTGTATCTCACCATAAATCTTCACCTCTTCACTCACCATTACGCCACCAGTTTCAAGCACAGCATTCCAGTTCAATCCAAAATCTTTACGGTTTATTTTTCCGCTAATGCTAAAACCTGCTTTAATATTGCCCCATGGGTCTTTTACCAAACCGCCAAACTCTACCAGCAAGGTTACCGGTTTGTTTACCCCGTGCAACTGAAGATTACCCGTTAGTGTCAATTCGCCGTTGCCATTATCTTGCAAGCTGGTAGCATCAAATGTAATGGCAGGGTAGGTAGCCGCATCAAAAAAATCGGCGCTTTTAAGGTGTTCATCCCGCTGCTCATTATTGGTATATACAGAGGCTGTTTCGGCACTAAACTGTATACTGGCATCTTTAAAATCATCGGCCCCTGTTTCTGCAGTTACCGTAAATGTTTTAAAACTACCCGATACATTGGTAAACATCAGGTGCTTTACTTTAAATCCTATTTCGGAGTGGGTGGCATCTAATGCCCATTTAGTGATTGCCATAATAATGTGTTTTAAAATTTATGATTATTAATTGTGCTTATTACAACACAAAATTGAAATAACCTTTTATCAAAAACATTAAACTAGAACAAGAAATAAAAACACCTATTTAGCGTATTTCCACTACTTGTATTGATACGCCATCACTGCTTTTAAATTACTTTTGGGCAATGCAGGATTATTATCAAAGTCATCAAAAGTTACCCTTTATAGGCGAGGGTGGACAGGCCATGCTACAGCAACAAAAAGTACTGGTGGCAGGTGCCGGTGGCCTTGGTTGCCCCTGCCTTACGGCTTTAGCAGGCGCCGGTATTGGCAGCATTGGCATTGCCGATTTTGATGTTGTAGCCATATCTAACCTGCACCGGCAGCCACTATATATGTACCAGGATACAGGCAAACCCAAAGCGTTGGCAGCAGCAGCTATACTAGCTAAATACAACCCCTTTATACATATTGTACCGCATGTATTAATGCTGGATGAAAACAATGTACTGCCCCTGCTGAAGCAGTATGATATCATTGTAGATTGTACAGATAATTTTTACACCCGTTACTTGCTAAACGATGCCTGCGTATACCTTAATAAACCATTGGTATATGGCGCCATTCACCAGGGAGAGGGGCATGTAACAGTGTTTAATTATCAGCAAGGCGCCACCTTGCGATGCCTTTTTCCAAAAGATGAGCATGAGAGCATACCCAGTTGTGCACAAATAGGTGCTTATAATATTGCTACTTGTACCATTGGCAGCCTTATGGCCAACGAGGTAATTAAAATTGCCCTGCAGCACCCTGCGGTATTAGCAGGCAAAATACAACAGCTGGATATGGTAAACGGCACACAGCTAACCATTGCCTGCCCGGCTACACCCCAAGGCAGGCAAAAAAGTATGCAGCGTTTTGCCGGCAACCTGCCAGCGGCTTCCACCATCTCACCAGCTAATGTGCAGTTACTTATTAGTAACGGGCTGCCACTAACCCTGCTGGATGTACGGGAAACTGCAGAACACCACACCGGCAATATAGGTGGTATTAATATACCACTGGCTCAAATACTGCAATGCGATCAATTGCCTTTTACACCTGCCGGCACATTGGTGGTATACTGCCAAAAAGGGCAACGCAGTTTGCAGGCCGTTAACTGGCTGCGGCAAAAAGGCTACCAGCAGGCGGTAAGCTTACAGGGTGGTATAGAGCACTACCTGCAAATAACCCTTTAATCATTCGGCTGGTAAATGTAACTTAGCTGCATTATGCTACAGGTAAGCCAGTTATTCATTTACCCCATAAAATCGCTGGGTGGTATACAAGTATCATCTGCCATCGTAACCGATCGTGGCTTTAAATACGATCGCCGCTGGATGCTGGTGGATGACAACGGACGTTTTTTAACTCAACGGGAGCATCCATTAATGGCTTTACTATCCGTATCGTTGCTGGATACAGGCTTACGCATTACCTACCAACCCAACCCGGCCGACTCTATCAGCATTTATTTTGATGAAAAAATAAACGAACAAATATCTGCACAGGTGTGGGATGATACAGTGCCTGCCACGCTTGTAAGCCAGCAGGCAAGCGATTGGCTGAGCCAAAAAATTAACTGCTCCTGCCGGCTGGTGTATATGCAAGAGCACACCCAAAGATTAATAGATCCGCAATACAATATTGGGCAACGTATTACCAGCTTTGCAGACGGATACCCAATGCTGTTGATTAGCCAGGCATCGCTGGATGACCTGAACCGCAAATGCAGCGAACCCATACCCATGAACCGGTTTAGGCCAAACATAGTTATAAGCGGTGCTCAACCCTTTGAAGAAGACAGCATGAAAGAATTTGTAATCAATCAAATTCACTGGCAGGCTGTAAAGCCCTGTGCCCGTTGTGTGATGACAACCATAAACCAGCAAACGGCTCACAAAGGAAAAGAACCGTTAAAAACCCTGGCCACCTATCGCAGTAAAAACAATAAAATTTATTTTGGCGAAAATATTATTGCCATGGCCACAGGCAGCATACAAGTTGGCAACAGCATAACAGTACTACAGCATAAACAACCGCTCTTTTAATATTTAGCGCATGAGAGATATTACCCACAAACAAATTACTTTAAGAACCGCCAAAGCCACCGGCATATTATTTTGCAGCCCCACCACCATCAATTTGATAAAAAACAACCAACTGCCCAAGGGCAATTTATTTGATGTAGCAAGGGCTGCCGCTTTTGTAGGCGCCAAAAGTACGCCACAACTTTTACCGCACTGCCATCCGGTAACCATTGATGGTATGGATATTGAATTTGAATTTTTATCAGCCGAAATACATGCCGATTGTTTTGATGCCGCAACAGTAAGCAGGGCTGGTATTGTAATTACAGGCCAGGCAAAATCAATTGGCCGCACCGGTATTGAAATGGAAATACTTACCGCTGTATCCGTAGCCGCACTGGAAATATACGACATGCTAAAACCAGTAGACAAACAACTAGAAATTGGTTGTATCAAATTGCTGGATAAAAAAGGCGGTAAAAGCGACCGGGACCGCTTTATCAGTTACCAGCCCGCTTGTGCTGTACTGGTTTGTTCGGATAGCACCGCCGCCGGGATGCGGCAAGATACCAGTGGCAAACAAATTGTAACCATGCTTAACAACCTATCGGTACAAGCAACACATTATTCGGTAGTGGCAGATGATAAAATAGCTATACGGCAACAGGTGTTACAATGGGTTGATGCTGGTATACAATTTATATTTACTACCGGAGGTACCGGCCTTGGCCCCACAGATATTACTACAGAAACCCTGCAGGAAATAATTGAACGGCCGGCCCCGGGTATAGCCGAAGCCATGCGTAATTACGGCCAGCAGCGTACACCGCTGGCAATGCTTAGCCGCTCTTTGGCGGGCACTATTGGCAGAACCTTGATAGTGGCATTACCGGGTAGTACGGCAGGTGTACAACAAAGCCTGGAGGCTATTTTGCCGGCACTTTTTCATGCCAAAAATATGATAGAAGGAGAAGGACATTAATACCACTTTACAATAGTTTAACGCATCACATGATTTTATTACCACAGGCACAGGCATTGGTAAGACAGCAGGCCCGCTCGTTTGGCATACAAACTATTTTGCTGGAGGATGCAGTACAGCGGGTGCTGGCACAGCCGGTAACGGCCGACCGGCAATACCCACCTTTTAACCGGGCTACCATGGATGGCATCGCCATTAGCAGCAGCGATTGGGTTGCAGGCATACGCCAGTACGAGGTGGCAGAAACCATATTTGCTGGCCAGGCATACACACAGCGCATTACCAGCGGGCAATGCTATAAAATAATGACGGGGGCTGCCGTACCGCCGGGGGCTGATACCGTAATAAGGCGGGAGGATATTGAAGCCGATAATAACCGGCTTACCGTTACTGTTAGCCATATTGCTGCTGGCCAAAATATTGCAGCTGCTGGCAGCGATATACAGCCCGGCGCTGTGGTGCTGCCGCAAAACCAACTAATAAAACCCGGCAGTATTACCACCCTTGCATCATTGGGCTACAGCCAGGTAAGTGTTTACCAATTACCAACCGTAGCAATCATTACCACTGGCGATGAGGTGGTGGATATTAGTGCTGCTGTAAATGCCATACAAATAAGAAACAGCAATGCTGCCCTTTTAAAATCGCTGCTGCGGCAATGGCAAATACAACCACACAGTTGTACCCATGTAGCTGATGATACCACCGCATTAACCAACGCTGTTACACAGGTATTGCACAACGATATTATCATATTAAGCGGAGCCGTATCTGCCGGTGATGCCGACTTTGTACCGGCGGTACTTGAGCAGGCTGGCGCCCAAAAAATATTTCATAAAGTAGCAATACGCCCGGGCAAGCCTTTTTGGTTTGGTGCTTTTAAAAATGGCCCCGTGGTATTTGCACTGCCCGGCAACCCATTTTCTACCTTTGTTACTTATAAATTATTTATCGAAGATTTTTTAAGGCATTGTTTTGCAATGACTGCAAGCCCTATGTTGCAACTGCCTTTAAACGGTAGCCGGGTAAAAAAAACCGGGCTGGATGAGTTTTTTCCTGTAACATTTACGGGTAGCCCAACAAAAGCTGTACCCATACTATTTAATAGCTCTGGCGATATTACCGCTGTAATGCAGGCAGACGCACTTGGCTGGCACGAGGCGGCAATGAATGAGTTGGCCAATAACAGCCTTGTGTATATACTGCCCATATAAAAGGCCCGCTGATACGGGCCTTTGTTGAATTGCTTATTTTATATTTTACAAAAAGTTAAGTACAGCCTCGCCCATGGCATCTGTACCTAATATTTTATCAGCCGCTGTTTGTTCATCTGCAATATCACGGGTACGAAAACCAGCTTTTAATACCTTATCTACCGCATCTATTACCAGCTCCGATTCGGCCTTCATCCCAAATGAAATATCCAGTAATAAAGCAGCAGATAAAATTGATGCCAAAGGATTGGCTACGCCTTTTCCTGTAATATCATGTGCAGAGCCATGGATGGGCTCATACACACCCGTACCATCACCTACCGATGCACTGGCCAGCATACCCATAGAGCCTGCAATTTGCGAAGCCTCATCCGTTAAAATATCTCCAAACAAGTTAGCAGTTACCACCACATCAAAGCGGCGAGGATCTTTTATCAGCAACATGGCTGTAGCATCTACAAACTGGTGCTCTACCTCTACATCAGGATATTCCAATGCTATTTTTTGAACCACCTCCCGCCAAAGCCTGGAGGTTTCTATTACATTGGCTTTATCTACAGAGCATAATTTTTTACGACGGGTACGGGCAGCATCAAACGCTTTACGGGCTATCCGTTCTACCTCGTAACGACTATACTCGGCAATATCATAAGCCGTATCACCATCATTTTTACGCCCCTTTTCGCCAAAATAAATATCGCCGGTAAGCTCCCTGAAAAACAAGATATCGGCTCCTTTTAAAATGGCTGGCTTAATGCTGGATGCATCGAGTAATTCATCAAAAAGTTTTATTGGACGCAGGTTGGCATACAAGCCAAGCTCTTTTCTCATTTTTAGCAAGCCTTGCTCGGGCCTTACTTTAGCGGATGGATCGTTATCGTATTTTGGATGCCCAACAGCACCAAACAATACCGCATCCGACTGCTTCATTTTTTGTAACGATTCTTCTGGCAAAGGGCTTCCGGTAGCTTCTATGGCTACGTGGCCAATAAGTGCCTCATCGTATGTAAAAGTATGGCCAAATTTAGCCGCTATCTTATCCAATACTTTTTTACCTACTGCTGTTACCTCCTGCCCTATCCCATCACCGGGAACAATTAAAATGTGTTTTGTTGCCATTGTATCTATAGTTATGTATTGAGTAATAGTTAAGCTTTGTTGTTACCCAATATTTTTTTTGAAAATGATATCAAACAATTGTTGTGTACTACTGCTGTAACTAAAGCAGGCCCCTTACAATTAAGGCCGCTTGATTAAATTATATTCAGCATTTTTTGGGTGGCCTTAATGGCAGAAACCGTTTGGTCGCTATCCAGGCCTCTTGTTTTAAACTCTTTATTATGATGGCTCCAGGTAATAACCGTTTCGCACAAGGCATCAGTTTTACCCCCGGGCGGAATGCGTACAGCATAGTCAGTTAATATAGCCAGTTCTAATTTTTTTTGCTTGTACACTTTTTTAAGTGCATTCATAAAGGCATCGTACTGTCCATCACCTTGTGCATGCTCTTCAAACAAAACACCGTCTACCCTTATTTTTATGGTAGCAGATGGGTTAAGATTTTTGGAGTGAGTAAGTACGTAATCTTCAATCTTTACTTTATCTGCCGTTGTTTTGCTATCGAGTATATCAGAAATAATATAAGGTAGGTCGGCCTGTGTTACCATTTCTTTACGATCGCCGAGCTCAATAATACGCTGTGTTACTTTTTTAAGATCTGCATCTGCCAGCTGTATGCCCAACTGCTGCAGGTTATTTTCAATATTAGCCTTACCACTTGTTTTGCCCAGTGCATACTTACGCTGGCGACCAAAACGTTCGGGCATTAAATCGCTAAAATATAGTTTGTTCTTTTTATCGCCATCGGCATGTATGCCGGCTGTTTGGGTAAATACATTTTCGCCAACCACGGGTTTGTTAACGGGTATCCTAAAGCCCGAAAAGGTTTCTACCAGCTTACTAACCCTGTACAACGATTTTTCGGCCACAGCTAATTTAATGCCTGGCATAAAATCGTTGATTACGGCCACCGCACTTGCCAGCGGTGCATTGCCCGCCCTTTCGCCCATACCGTTTACGGTAAGATGCAAGCCATGGGCGCCGGCTTGTATTGCTGCCATTACATTGGCAGTGCCAAGATCGTAATCGTTATGGCCATGAAAATCAAAATGAGCAGTGGGGTAACGTTGTACTATAGCCGCAATAAAGTTGCCTACTTCGGCCGGTGTTAAAATACCCAGCGTATCAGGCAGCATGATTCGCTTTACAGGCTGGCTTGTTAAAAAATCGAGGTACTGGTATACATACTCTGGTGAGTGGCGCATACCATTGCTCCAATCTTCAAGGTACACATTGCAATCAATCCCTTTTTTTTTGGCGAGGGCTATTACAGCGGCCACCTCTTCAAAATGTTGTGCCGGTTTTTTCTTTAACTGGTGCGTTAAATGATTAAGTGATCCCTTGGTAAGCAGGTTCATTACCTTAGCACCTGCCTGTATCATCCATTGTATAGACACATCACCATCTACAAACGTAAGCACTTCTACCTTGTTTAATAAACCATTTGCCCGGGCCCATTTGGTAATTTTTTTAACCGCATCAAATTCGCCTTCTGATACTCTTGCCGAGGCAATTTCTATCCTGTCTACTTTTACTTCGGTTAATAAAAGCTGGGCGATGGTTAATTTTTCGGAAGCAGAAAAGGATACCCCACTGGTTTGCTCACCATCCCTTAGGGTGGTGTCCATAATTTCTACATAATGTTGCGCTGCGGCCATGTATAGATTGCGGTTGGTAAGTGCTTAGTACAAACTGGAGGTGGCAAAGGTTTTAATTTCTTCCTTCATTGCCTGCAGGTAATCTATATCGTCAAAGCCATTAATCATGTTATGCTTTTTATAACCATTAATGGCAAACGATTCGCTTTGGCCAGTGGCGAGTATTGTAATAGTTTGTTGCGGCAAATTAATTTCTAATTGTGTATTGGGGTTTGCCTCGATGGCTTTAAATATTTCATCTAAAAAACCGGCACTTACCTGTACGGGCAATATGCCAATATTTAAGGAGTTGCCCCTGAAGATGTCGGCAAAAAAGCTGGATACCACACAACGAAAGCCATAATCGTAAATGGCCCATGCGGCATGCTCCCGGCTGCTGCCGCTGCCAAAATTTTTACCTGCCACTAATATTTTACCACTATAGATAGGATTGTTTAATACAAAATCTTGCTTGGGGGTATCATCGCCATTGTAGCGCCAGTCTCTAAAAAGATTATCGCCAAAACCCTCTCTTTTGGTAGCTTTTAAAAACCTTGCCGGTATAATTTGGTCGGTATCTACATTTTCAATGGGCAGTGGTACTGCGGTGCTTGTTAATATGGTAAATTGATCGTAAGCCATGTTAGGTGATAATGTTGTAATTGCTATTTAATAAATTGGGTTGTGCCGGGTAAGTTGTTTTTACAACAACTCCCGAGGATCTGTTACTACACCGGTTACTGCTGCTGCTGCTGCCACCAGCGGGCTTGCCAGCATGGTTCTGGCACCGGGGCCCTGCCTGCCCTCAAAATTTCTGTTGCTGGTGCTTACCGCATATTTGCCGGCGGGTATTTTATCATCATTCATTGCCAGGCAAGCTGAGCAACCCGGTTGGCGTAGTTCAAAACCAGCTTCTGTTAATATATCTAATATACCCTCGTCTTTAATTTGCTGCTCTACAATATGTGAGCCCGGTACAATCCATGCGGTAATGGTATCGGCCTTTTTACGGCCCTTGATGATGCTGGCAAAAGCCCTGAAATCTTCAATACGTCCGTTGGTGCAGCTACCAATAAATACATAGTCTACTTTTTTACCCAGCATGCTATCCGCCTCATTAAAGCCCATGTAGCCCAACGATTTTTCGTAAGTAGCTTGCCCGCTATCCATTTGGCCGGCGGTAGGTATATGCTGTGTAATACCAATACCCATACCCGGGTTGGTACCATAGGTAATCATGGGTTCTATATCAGCAGCATCAAAATTATATTCCTTATCAAAACTGGCACCGGCATCTGTTTTTAAGGTAGCCCAATAAGCCAGTGCTTTGTCCCAGGCTTCGCCACGGGGTGCTTTGTCTTTTCCTTTGATGTAATTATAGGTAGTAGCATCGGGTGCTATCATACCACCACGGGCACCCATCTCTATACTCATATTGCAAACCGTCATCCGGCCCTCCATACTCATATCTTCAAATACATTACCGGCATACTCTACAAAATACCCGGTAGCGCCTGCTGCGGTTAATTTGCTGATGATGTAAAGGATTACGTCTTTTGGTAAAACAGCTTTGTTAAGGGTGCCGTTTACATTTATCCGCATCTTTTTGGGTTTGGGCTGCATAATGCATTGTGAGCTGAGCACCATCTCTACCTCTGATGTGCCAATACCAAATGCTATTGCCCCAAAAGCACCGTGGGTGCTGGTATGGGAGTCGCCGCAAACAATCGTCATCCCGGGCAGGGTAATACCATTTTCGGGGCCTACCACATGTACAATACCATTTTTGGGATTACCAAGCCCCCAATGCGAAATACCGTATTTGGCGGCATTTTCTTCCAGGGCTTCCAGCTGTTTTGCCGAAAGTGGATCCTGCACAGGCAAATGCTGGTTAATGGTTGGCGTATTATGATCGGCAGTGGCAAATGTTTTTTGAGGAAACAACACGCCCAATCCACGGGTTTGCAGCCCCAAAAAAGCTACTGGGCTGGTTACTTCGTGTATAAAATGGCGATCAATAAAAAACACATCTGGGCCATCTTCAATCTTTCTCACTACGTGAGAGTCCCAAACTTTGTCGAATAAGGTTGTAGGCATAGTACTCATTTAGTATAATTTAAACCGGACTGCAAAATTCTTAAAAAATCAGCAAATAATGGCATTTGAAATGAATTTTATTTAACTGCCGATAAAAAGAGGTTGATTTTATTTACTTAAAAACTAACAGTTGTTTGTTTATGCGGCTGTAATGCAACCAAACAGTGGCGTTTAGTAAGCCCGTATAAGCTGGTGGATGCCCAACGAGTTGGTGCTTGCCGGCAAAGTGGGTTAATATTTTAACACAAGGTCGTTTACAATTAAAGTGCTGTTTACAGCACCTTCGTATAAAGCGCCATTGGCGCTGGATGCAAACACCACGGTAATATGCGTAACAGCATCGGAGGCATTGCCAAACAATCCATTGGCGGGATATTGATAAGCAGGGGTGCCACCCGGAAGGGCGCCATATACCAACGGCACATTGATGCTGGTAAAATCATTTACCAGGGCGCCACTTCTAAACCAGCCTGTGGCTATCCGCCTGGGCTCGGTACCGCTTTTATTTTCGAGTAACAAGTAAATATCGCAACTATCATTTTTACTAAGCACATTACCCGATCCGTTTTTGTAGGGTGTACCGGGTTGGTATGTATACAATACGGTAAAGCCCTTAGGGCGGGCTGTAAAGGGTATGCCAAACCGGGTAGAGTTTAAAGGGTTGGTAATATCCAGCACAAACTTGCCGGTAAATAATGTACCCGAAGCCATCCTTGTACCCGTTAACTGGCCCAGTGCCCCCAAATCTTTTGTCTGCATTTTTGCTGCAAAATCGTCGGGCAGTATTAACTCGGGCGTGGTATTGGCATTGCTAAGGGTAACCACTCCGGCATTGCCCGAAGCCCACTCTGTATTATCGTTTAGCCCGGGCTCCTGGTAGTTTTTGCCGGCAGGCGTATACCAATCATCAAAACCTGCGTTGTTAATTTGCGGCTCGGGCGAATCTTTTTTAACCAATACCGTGTAAACGGCTGTAGTACCATCTTCGGCTGTTACCGTGTACATAACAGGTGCCGAAAAATCGGTTAGTTGCCCGGGTGCCGGGCTAATGCTGGCATAAGATGAAAGCAGTACAGAATCGAGGTACAGCTGGCTGATATCTGCCTGGGCAGATACCGTAACTTTTATTAGCAAACTATCTTGATAAATCTGGCTACTGCCCGATTGCTGAGATAATGAGAAGAAGCTGATTTTTTTAAGTGCCGATTTACCAAAATATGTTTCTTTAATACAGCCCAACAGCCCTGTAACGCACAATATGATTGTAAATACCCTGGTACGCATAACACTGCTTTTTTAAAAATATAATGAAAAACCAAAGGCTAGTTTTAATATATCAATTTTAAGATCGGCATCTGATTTTACCACTTTAGAGTCTGGCTGCCCGGTAGTGGTTGTTTTTTCTATCGAACGCTGCAAACCAAATACATCTACGGTAGTTTCAAAGGCAAAATTCTTTTGGATAAACAATAACAACCCGGGCCTAAATCCAATACCATAGGTTTGCTTATTACTGTATTTACGGGTGAGTATATCATTACTAACCGACTCTCTTATACTATGCTCAAACGAAAGTTGAATTTCGGTTTGGTTAATAATGTATAGCCTGTTTTTTTCGCCCAGCGGAATAAAGTTTTTTACAAATGGCCTTGCGGTAAAATTGTTACTGTACAACTGGTTGCTGGTGCTTGCACCATCGGATGCTGTTACCACATTATTTTCCCGGGTTTGCCCGTACGAAAATCCCATACCTACACCCACATTTTTTTTAAAGATAAACCCACCATCACCCCTTACCGACCAGCTATTCCGTTTTTGGCTTACATAATTTACAAATATGGTATTATCATTTTCGGCCCTACGGGTGCTTAATGAAAATGTAAGTGTAGAAAACCAGGTACCCTTATCCATAGCTACCCCATCGCTGGCAGCATCTGTATTATTTTGCTGTGCAAAAGCGGCAGCCGATAAAAACACAGTTAACAAAATGCAGTATGCAATGGGCTTTTTTTTCATTGAACCGATACTTTTAAAAAAAGCAAAATACAACTAAGTTTTTTACGGCAAAATATTGCTGCAATAAAATCAATGAAAATTGTATAAATACCGGCAGCAATAAGTAATATCTTTAAATTATAAAACCCGGCAATATGCATGCAATAAAAAAAAACCTGCTTCTTTTTGTTTTACAGTTTTTATGTTACTACCACCTGCTTGCACAAGATAATCATTATGGTTTCATCCAATACGGATCCCGAAACTCGATATTGTACAATGCAGGTATCAGCCGCTTTGAAGACCAGGCTGCTGTAGTATTAAACCCTGCTACACTTACCACCGCCACCACATCTAGCTTTAATTTTAATAGCAATGCCATCGGCTTTAATGTAATCAGTTTTAAAGATGGCTTGGGCAAAGGGTACAACCTGGTAAACAGCAACCTTAATATATTGCCCTCCATGGCAGCCGGTGTGCTAAAACCCAAAAAAAATGAACGGGATTGGGTGCTGGGCTATGCTTTATACCACAGCGCCAACGATAAACTAAAATTTACCGACCGGGCCGAAGAAAGATATAACATCATCAACGAAACAGAAAGCCCCGGTGAAGAAAATTACCTGGCGCAATACCACCTCGACTCTGAAATGGACGAGTTTTCGGTAGTAGCCGGCGTGGGCTGGAACCTAAGTAAAAATTGGTCGATAGGTTTATCACAAACCTTTCATTACCGCACCCAACAATACCGGGATAATTTTACCGCCAATGTGCTGGCAGACAGGAACAGTGGTGCCACCGTAAACTGGATAGGCAGCAGCTACGATATTAGTGGCAACTACAATAAATTACTTACCAGTACCAAGCTGGGTGTAAACGGTACCTTTAATAAATGGAATGTAGGGGTAACCCTTGCAAGCCCTATGCTGGCCCTTTTTGGATCGGGGGATATTACTGCCAATATAAACCTGGTAAACATAAGGCTGGATAACGATATTAATACCCCACGCAAAAACTACCTTGCCAATGGCCGCTTCGAAAAACTTAAAGTAAGTTACAAAAGCCCCATTAATGCGGCTTTGGGTGTAAGCCGCCAGTTTGATAAAGTAATAGTGTACGGTGCCCTTAACTGGTATGGAGGCATAAAAAAATATGCGATGATGGACCCCGGCGATGCCGATTTTATACAACCACCCAGTACCGAAAATGTGCTGTACACCAGCCGGCTGCTTACATTTTGGGATGCCCGTAAAGCAGTTATTAATACCTCACTGGCTGCCGACTGGAAAATTAAACCAGCCTTTCACCTCCTATTTTCTGCCAGAACAGATAATTACTACAGCAGCCTTGGGCCAAAAGACAGGCAAGGCATTACGATGGTTAAAAAAAAATGGAACAATTACCATTATACCATTGGCACACAACAGGTATATAAAACCAGCGAATGGGTAATTGGATTAAGGTACAGCAGGGGTAGCAGAAATGATTATCCGCAGCCATTTAGTTTTAACGATCCTACTGAAGACAATTACTTTCAGGGTGAACGAAAAACAGGTAAAATATCGTCCAACGGTGTACAGCTATTACTGAGTTACACCTTTAAATTTGGAGGAGAAAAAAAATAATTTTTACACCCTGATATATACAGCCAGGCTTGGCAGTTGAATACCGGATTTAACGGCCAACAGTACCCTCTTACACCGGCAACAAAACGATACCCTTCGTTTTGCTTTAGTGCAAAGGCATTGCCTGCTGTACTATATTTGCTGCTGCAAATAAATCAATCTACATTTTTTGACAACCTTATTTTTTATACCTCTTTTGCTTTTTGTGGTGGCGTTTTTATACGCCTCGGTAGGGCATGGCGGCGCTAGTGGCTATATTGCGGTGCTTACAATATTTGGCATTTCAATGCAGCAATACAGGCCGGTGGTATTGCTAATGAATACCATTATTGCAAGCATTGCTTTTATACAATTTTACCGGGCGGGTTATTTTAAGTGGCAATTAGCCTGGCCATTTTTACTCAGCTCTATCCCTATGGCCTACATTGGCTCTCAGTTTAAAACAAGCCAGCAAGTATACAACCTTGTACTAGGCATTGCCTTACTTTTTCCGGTACTACGTTTACTCATCCATTCTTTTAAAGAGCAGGGGCCTGCCAAGCCATTGGCAATACCTGCTGCACTAGCCTGGGGAGCAGTAATAGGCATTGCCGCCGGCTTTTTAAATATAGGTGGTGGCATTTTTTTAAGCCCGGTAATTATTTTAATGGCCTGGGGCAATACCAAGGAGGCGGCAGCAGTATCCAGCCTGTTTATAGTATGCAACTCACTGGCAGGCTTAGCCGCAATAAAATTTGGCAGTATACAATTATCCCCGGCGGCATATGGCTGGATAGGTGCTGCCGTAACTGGCGGCATGTTGGGCGCCTACCTGGGCAGCCATCGTTTTAACCTGGCCACGGTACGGTATATCTTAGCCATGGTATTATTGATTGCATCGGTAAAACTAATTTTTTCTTAATGGTATTGTTACACGACCCATACAACCGAAACTTTACCACTTTAAGGGTGAGCTTGCTAAGCAGGTGCAACCTTAGTTGTGTGTACTGCACCATGGGAGAAGATGAGGTAAAAGAAAACAACCTGCACCAGCACCCGGCAGCTCCTGAAAAACTATTGCAGCAAATTAACCAACTGCACCAGGTTTTACAATTGCAAACCATCCGGCTTACCGGTGGCGAACCATTGTTATACCCGGGGTTATTGCCTTTAATAAAAGGAATACAGCAAATGGGCATACCTGCCATTAAATTAACCAGCAATGGTTTTTTACTGGAGCGATTGGCCCAACCCTTAAAAACAGCCGGGCTACAATCCATCAATGTATCGCTGGATGCGGTGGATGAAGATGTATTTTTTTTAATGAGCAAACGCAACCATGTACAAAAAGTATTGAATGGTATTGATGCGGCCATTGACGCAGGGCTGCAAGTAAAAATAAATGCCGTATTGATGAAGGGTATGAACGAACACCAGGTGATACCCCTGCTGGAATTTGCATTTAAAAGAAACATCTCTATCCGGTTTTTAGAAATTATGGCCATGGGGCATTTACATGCCAACGCCAGCCAATACATATTTACACAGCAAGAGATGTTGCAACTGGTGCAAACAAAATACAATATCAGTAAAATAGCCCGTATACCGGGCAGCACTGCCAATTACTGGCAAACGGAAAGAGGGCATCGTTTTGGCATAATTGCCAACGAAAGCGAACCCTTTTGCCATGATTGCAACAGGCTGCGGCTAGATAGCAATGGCAATATTTATGGATGCCTTAGTAGCAACCACCCCATTGACATAAGCGAAACAAATGATGCCGCCACATTAATTAGTAAATTGCAACAGGCAATGGATCAAAAACAACAACTAAAATTTACTGGCAGCGAGCTAAGCATGTTGCATATTGGTGGATAAAAAAATATTATACACTCATAAAATCATTCAACCTTTTTTTTGCAAAGCAGTGCTTTTAATTTTTAACACTAATATTTAGCCTGCCCAATACAATTATGAAAGTATATACCTACGCCATATTAAAAGATTACTTTGATAAAGAGCTGCTGATAGATGAGCCATTGCTTACCATTACGCAATTGCAGCAATATTTACAACAGCGCAATCCTGCTGCCGGCAATATTTTGGCAACCTGCCGGTATGCAGTACAAAACCAGTTTGTAACCGGCGAATTTACTATACAACCTGGCGACGACATCCACATTATACCACCCAGCAGCGGAGGATAACCATATGAAACATATATCAGCTACCGAAATAGATATTGCAGCTTTACTGGCTACAGCCCATCATCCAAAAGCTGGTGCTGTTGTATTATTTAGCGGCGAAACAAGGATAAATGATAAGGGCAAAACGGTACAATACCTGGAGTACGAAGCGCAGGAAGTCATGGCCGAAAAAATGATTGCCGAAATTTTAGAAGCAGCCAAACAGCGATGGTCGTTACAAATTGCACTGGCAGTACACCGTACCGGGAGCGTAGCTGTATCTGGCTGTGCCGTAGTGGTAATAACCGCCAGCAGCCACCGCAGCGAAGCGTATGCCGCCAATCGTTTTATCATTGATAAAATAAAACACGAAGTACCTATTTGGAAATGCGAATATTTTACCGATGGCAGCAAACAATGGGGTGGCAATTGCAACTGCCAGCAAATAACAGGCGATGCTCATAAGCATGTATATGAGTTTGAAGATACACCGCCAGGCAAATAGCCAGCTTATCAATACTTAATTGCCCGGCGCAACATGATCGTAACTGATGCTCCTGGCAAGCTGCCACCGGTTGTTTACCATCAACCATAAATGGGTAAAGCGGGCTGTACTGGCATACTGCTCGGGCTTACCTTGCATCCGCTCATAAAATTGATGCACCCCATTTTGCACCACACCATACAACTCACCATTTTTATACAACGGAAAAATTGCGGTAAAACTATCCACCAGCTGCCGGCGAGATTGGTAGGTATCAGGCGTTTTACACAAGCCATTTTTTAAGCCATCTAAAAAAGCTTGCCGGTTTTGTATACCAGCTTTATCATGGTAAAATTCAAAATCAGCCGTTAACAAGTTTTCAAACTGCTTAATATCGCAGCTATTAAAGCCAACATTAAACAATAAGCTATCCTGCTGCATAATCGATTGGTACAGGGCCGTGCTATTGCTTAATTGCGCCGTAGCCGTTGTATGTAAAATGCATGCCCACAGGGCAACAAAAAATAAACGCAGCATTTTTTTATACACACTCATTGGTATGATTTAATTAGATGAATAGTCCTAAAATAAAAAAAGACCCAATTAATAATTGAGTCTTTTGTGCCCAGAACTGGATTCGAACCAGCACATCCTTGCGAACGCTGCGACCTGAACACAGTGCGTCTACCAATTTCGCCATCTGGGCAGTTTACCATTAAGACTTAAATACCTCAATGATTAATCAGGGCTGCAAATATATAGATTCAACAAAAAACGGCAAACTTTATCCTTTAGATTCTTTTTTTCCAATAAGCAATACCCCAGCAATTACCAGTAAAGTACCAATTACTTGTGCCGGAAGCATTTTTTCGCCCAAAATATAATGGGCTTGTATAATGGTACTAACGGGCCCCACGCTTGAGATAATTGCCGAGTTGCTGGAGCCTACTCTTTTCATACCTGCCGCCAGTAAAAAAGATGGAATTACTGTAGCCACAATTGCCAGCAGCATGCCATAGCCCCAAATTACAGCAGTAGAGGATTGAAAAGAAAGGCTTTTGCCACTTAATAAATAATGCAGCATTACCCCTGCTGTAGAAACGATCATACTATAAGCGGTAAAACGGGTGCCGCCCATTTTTGGTATAAGCTTACCCCCGCCAACGAGGTATACGGCATAGGTGATGGAGCAAAAAAAGATGAGGATGCTGCCATACACAAAATCAGGGTTACTAAAATCTGCCTGCCACTCTCCCCAAAAAGCAATGGCGATGCCTGCATATGTTAGCAGTAGTGCAAACAATTGTATCCGGCTAATGGCCTGCTTAAAAAGCAGCAGGTTAATAAGCACCACAAAAGTGGGGTATAAAAAAAGAATCAATCGCTCCAGGCCGGCAGATACATATTGCAAACCGGCAAAGTCTAAAAAACTGCTGATGTAATAACCAAACAAACCTAGTATTACCAACCAAAGCCATTCTTTTTTTGACAGGGGTTGGTAACTAGTTTGTTTGCCGGTAAAAAATAGAGTAGCCAGGTAAAAAGGTAGTGCACAAACCATCCGCAGCAACAACAACGATAACGCATCTGTTTTTATATCCACAAATGCTTTTTTTACAATGATTGCCTTGGTAGAAAAAAGTACGGCCCCTGTAAAGGTGAGTAAAAACCCTGCTAAGGTTACTTTGTTTTTCACAATATGATGATTTGTGCCTACTACAACTATACGCTTACATTAAAATCTCTTAATGCATCATTGAGGCTGGTTTTAAGATCGGTGCTTGGTTTACGCTGGCCAATAATTAAAGCACAACCCACGCCATACTCGCCAGCCGGAAATTGCTTTTGGTAGCTGCCGGGTATTACTACACTGCGTGCCGGAACCCTGCCCCTGTATTCCACAGGCTCGCTGCCACTTACATCAATAATTTTAGTAGATTGGGTAAGCACTACATTGGCACCCAGCACTGCTTCTTTTTCTACCCTTACACCTTCTACCACAATACATCGGCTACCAATAAAACAGCCATCCTCTATAATTACCGGCGATGCCTGTAATGGCTCCAGCACACCACCAATACCAACACCACCACTTAAATGCACGCCCTTGCCAATTTGTGCACAGCTGCCCACTGTTGCCCAGGTATCTACCATTGTACCTTCATCTACATAAGCACCAATATTTACATACGAGGGCATTAATACCACATTTTTGGCCAGGTATGCGCCATACCTTGCTACCGCATGTGGTACGGCACGTACCCCAAGTGAGGCATAGCCGCTTTTTAATTTCATCTTATCATAAAATTCAAAAGGAGGCAATGTATGGGTTTCCATTTGTTGAATGCCAAAGTATAGCAGTATTCCCTGCTTTACCCATTCGTTTACCTGCCAGCCATCCTGCGTGGGCGATGCTGTACGCAACCTGCCCTTATCTACCTCTTCAATAAGTGTTCGTACGGCATCGGCATAAGTTGTTTCTTTTAATAGCTCCCGGTTTGCAAATGCTGCTTCAATTTGCATTTTTAATTCAGTCATATATGCGGTGTTTTATTTGTATACAATTGTTTTATTTACTTGTTGGTAGCCATTGTTGCAAGTAGTGCGGCCTGCTGCCATCGCTTCGTTTAACATCGCTGTATTACGGGCATCATTATCCCGGCTTACATAAGCATGGTACATATGGTAACAAATGCTTAGCAGCTTAGCCCTTTTCTTTTTTATTCCCCTGTTAATAAACCGTACTGCCAGCTCACTATCTTCTCTGCCCCATCCCACAATGTCATTGTTATAGCCATTTACTGCAATAAAATCTGTTTTCCAAAAAGCCATATTACAGCCAATTAAGCCCCGTATACTGTTTGTATCCTTGTAAAAAAACAGCGGTGCTAAAAAAGGTATACGCAGGGCATTCAGGCGATTGGCAAGGCCTGCTGATAAAAAACCAAAACGGGTGTGTTGAGCCTCAAGCGCCTGGTGGGTTGCCTGCTGGTTTAATAGTGCTCTCGAGCCTTTTATAAAAAAACCTTGTTGGCTAACCGATTTATGATCTTTTATAAAATGTGGATGAAGGATAATATCGCCATCTACCTGTACCAGGTATTCAAAAGATGCCTGGCGTATGGCTTCGTTTAAAATTAACGTACGCTGGTAGCCGTTATCCTGCTGCCATACATGTATAATAGGTACAGGAAAGTTTGTACGAATGGCATTTATCATTTGCTTGGTATCGGATGTGCTACCGTCGTCAGCAATTACAACTTCATCTGGCAGCACTGTTTGCCGGCTTACACTTAGCAATGTAAGCTCCAGCGCCCGTGGCCAATTATACGTAGTAATTAATAACGACAACTTCATTAAACTTTGTTTTTTTGATTGTAATACATCATTTTTAATTTGCTGTACTTAAGCAACACGCCATTGGCATGCATTTTTGCTACAATCCAGCCATGCCAGCCATCTAAAAAACCTGCCCTTAACAGGTAAGCTTTACAAAATGTAAACGCAGGGCTGGCTACCAGCTTTATAAAACCCGGCACAGGCTTGCCTTTTTTAAAATAATCTTCTGCAGCCAGGCTGGTATATTTATCTGCCTTTTGCTGGTGCTCAGCTATAGAGTTGTAGGTAAAATGATGTAACCAACCACTTAATAATGGCGCAGCGTTGCCTTCGTATTCCAGTGCTTCATGTACCAGGCTTTGGTTCCACTTAGCAAAACGGCGGTTGTACAACCTGGGTTTTATATCGGGGTTTTCCATACCATGCCGGATAAATTTTCCGTAATAATTATTGAGTCGTTTTACCCGGTATAGATTGTTTATACAGGCTTGTTTTTTTAGGTGTATGATTGACCTTGCTAACTCGTCTGTTATCACTTCATCGGCATCCAGGCTTAAAATCATATCATAAGAAGCTTTTGCCACGGCGTCGTTTTTTTGTTTGCCAAAACCAGCCCAGGCCTGCTGGTAAACCTTTGCTCCAAACTGGCGACAAATACCAACCGTATTATCTGTAGAAAAAGCATCCATTACTAGCACCTCATCTGCCACACCCTGCAATGATGCCAGGCAGGTGGCTATCCTTTTTTCTTCGTTAAAGCTGATGATAACAGCGGAAATCTTTTGCATGGTAAATAATAAAGCGTTGCAAGATACAAAAGAACAAAGGGATGCAATACAAATAGCCTTACGGGGTTAGCCAGCATATTGTTGGTAGTGTTTAGCTATCTTGCAAAATCAATTAGCAGTATGCAAATAGGGTTTGATGGTAAAAGGGCATATCAAAATAATACAGGCCTGGGTAACTACTCCCGGGCACTCGTAAGTGCTTTGGCAAATTATTACCCCGATAATCAATACACGTTGTTTGCCCCACGTATAACCAATTTATTTAACACAGGCCAGCCTCCAGCTATACACACAGTAACGCCGGGTACAACTTTATACAAAAAACTACCAGCGCTTTGGCGCCGTAGTGGTATGGTAAAAGATATTGCCAACAACGGTATAGATGTTTTTCATGGCCTTAGCAACGAGCTGCCGGCCGGCATAAGCCATACAAAAGTAAAATCGGTGGTTACCGTACACGACCTGATTTTTGAAAAATATCCAGCAACATATCACTGGGATGAACGCTATACCCACCGCTGGAAGATGAAAAGAGCCTGCAGTGAAGCTGACGCCATTATTGCCACCAGCCAGCAAACAAAAAACGACTTGGTGCAACTATACCGTGTACCCCAAAATAAAATTACGGTATGCTATCAAAACTGCCATCCACATTTTGAAACATTGTTAAGCAACGATAACCTACAGCTGATTAGGAAAAAATACAACCTGCCGGCACAGTTTTTTCTTTTTGTAAGCTCTATTACTCCCCGAAAAAATTTGATTACTGCCTGCAAGGCTTTACTGTTACTAAAGCAACAGTTACAAATACCACTAGTGGTAATTGGCAGCGGCGGAAAAGAAAAGCAAAAAGTAAAAGCATTTTTACAAAAAAACGGCTTACTGCAGCAGGTGCTATTTTTAAATGAAAGTGAAGCCGGTAAATCGGGATATAATAACAGTGCCGATTTGCCGGGTATTTACCAGCAAGCACTGGCTTTGATATATCCCTCATTTTACGAAGGCTTTGGCATACCCTTGCTGGAAGCATTGTGGAGCCGGGTACCGGTTATATCCAGCAACAGCTCCAGCCTGCCCGAAGTAGCGGGTGAGGCAGGGCTATACTTTGCACCTTCCGATGCAACAACATTGGCAGCACATATGCAATTAATTGCCACCAACACAACGCTGGCTGATAAATTAAAAGAGTACGGATTAAAACGGGCAGAATTGTTTACGGCCAAAGCTCACTGCACCAGCGTAATGCAGGTGTATAAAAGCTTATCCCATTAAAAAAGCGTTAAGCCAAGCCCCAACTGAATGGTTTGATTTTTCCATTTGTCTTGATTATCTATATCATTGAGGTTATTTAACCCTACTGCATAGCGGCCGTAAATGCGTAAGCCAGCCAATTTTATTTGCATGCCAGCCAGCATACTAAAATCACCGCTTTTAAAAGCCGATTTTCCATTTTCAAGCAGGTTTTTGTTTTTATCAATGAGAATTCCATACTGTGGGCCAGCCTGAATCGAAAAGTTTTTGCTTAGGTTGTAGTTTAATAAAAGTGGGATGCTGATATAACTTAATTTAATATCAGACACTTTATCAAAATCTAATTTATACAGCTCACTAAATTTACTGGTGGTATCTGTATTTACCTGGTTAAACAGTACCTCTGGCTGAATTGTCCATTTTTTTCCTAAGCCAATTTCAGAAAAAACACCGGCATGATACCCGTAGGAAAATTCATTTTTAAATGACTGGCCAGAAAGCTTATTGATATTGGAGCCAAGTTTTACACCCAGGTGAAAACCTTGAGCATTGGCCACTTTACTGCAAGTGGCGGCAATTGCAATGGATAAGAGTATTGATTTCATAAAGGATTTTTTTTACACAACATCCAATACATGTGCCAAGCATTTATATTGATTAATAATGTTTTGTTAACTGATGTGTATTAAAAAATATACCCTACCGAAAAATTAAACGATTGGGTAAATGCTTTACTATCGGTTTGGGGTAAGTAATAATCCAGATAAACCTGCGGTGTAAAGGAAAAATTGCCAATAGCATAACTGCAGTTTATATTTAAACCAACTGACTCTGCCTGGAACTTATTGGTTATGAGTAAAGGTAAGCGGCCAGTTTTTATTAGATAATCGATCAGCCTTGGGGCATTGGTTTGATGTGTAACATCAATACTCGACGAGCCAAAATTTACAACCACTGATGGCACGAGCAGCAACATATCATCTTTGTGGATACAGGCTGCCCATTCAAACACATGGCTTGCACGCAACATTAGTGTAAACGACTGCAGGCTGCTGGTGGCAGAATCGTACACATACCGGCGTACATTATTAATCACGGTATCCTTTGAAAAAACTTCTTTAAACTTTCCGGAAGAATAGCCCATTGCAATACCCGGCTGCAGCCATCCCTTTTTATAAGATACGGTTGCAAATAGGTCGTTTTGAACCGGGGATGCATACGGCGAAAATTTATCTTGCACAAAATAATGCGTATACGATACAGATAAGCCAACAGTACTTTTACCCAATAAATCAAATGCAGGCGTTAAAGAAAACTGGGAGGCGCCAAAGCCTTTTGGTTGCTGCTGGAGTAAATAAGCTGCACCGGTAATACTGGCACCGCTTTTATGAAAATAACCTGCACCGGGTGTATATACAGCTGTATTGATAATTGTTTGCCGGGCATTTAACCGATTATTTCTTACACTAAAAATACGGTTGCCCACCCCTGCAGTAGCCATTGCATAACTAGTGGCCATTTTTTTAGAACCCAGCAACGCCATCAGGTCTTTTAAAACAGCAGCAGAATCAAACAGGGGCAAACTGGTACTATCTGTCGATTGTGCATGGCCGTTATATAAGGCAAAGCAAAGCCCCAGCAGTAATAAAATTTTTTGCATAAAAACTGATAAGTGGTTTGTTAAAGACCAGCAGAACGGGAATTGGTTTAATAAAACAGTAAATATAGCTGCAGGTATTAACAACAATATACAGCCCCTTATTGCCCTGCAATAAGAGATATTATATGCATTGCAAATGACAATCAAACAGTTTTAATGCCGGCATCCGGTTAAAATACCCTACTTTTGCGCCGATTATATTATCAATGAGCATTACATGAGGTGCCGCAAGGCTGTTGAATTTGGTTTTTACTTTCTCTTACGCAGTATTTAAGTAGCACAGCAACAGACAAATAGCATTTCATGTAACTAAAAAGAAATTACATGAATGGATTTGAAGCCTTAGGCTTGAAAGATGAGCTATTACAGGCAATTACCGAATTAGGATTTGAAAACCCCACCCCCATCCAGGAGCAGGCTATCCCTGTTTTATTATCTGGCACTACCGATTTTGTTGGTTTGGCACAAACGGGCACTGGTAAAACAGCCGCTTTTGGTTTGCCGTTGCTTAACCTGATAAGCAAGCCCGATCGTCATCCGCAGGCATTAATTGTATGCCCTACCAGGGAGCTATGCCTGCAAATCACCAACGATTTGGCTGTATTTGCAAAACATAGCAAGGGCATTTATACCGAAGCGGTATATGGTGGTGCATCTATCACCATGCAAATACGCAACCTTAAAAAAGGGGTACACATTGTAGTGGCTACACCGGGCAGGCTGATTGATTTGATAGAAAGAAAAGCTATCGACCTGGAAAAAGTAAAATACGTTGTGCTGGATGAAGCAGATGAAATGCTTAATATGGGCTTTAGAGATGATATTGACTTTGTATTAAAAAACACTATAAACCGGGAAAGCATTTGGTTGTTTAGCGCTACCATGCCGCCAGAAGTAAGGGCTATTGCCAAAAACTTTATGAGCCAGCCAAAGGAAATAACCATTGGCAAAAAAAACAGCGGCAATAAAAATATCGATCATCAATTTATCATTGTAGCTGCCCACCACCGCTATGAAGCCTTAAAAAGATACATCGACTTTAACCCCGGCATGTATGGCATTATTTTTACCAGAACAAAAGCCGATGCACAAGACATTGCAGAAAGACTGGTAAGAGAAGGTTATGATATAGAAGCCCTTCACGGTGATCTTACCCAACAGCAGCGTGATAAAGTAATGGGCCGTTTCAGGCAAAAGCATTTGCAATTACTGATAGCAACCGATGTAGCAGCACGTGGTATTGATGTAGATGGTATTACCCACGTAATCAATTACGAGTTGCCTGATGATATGGAAGTATACACCCACCGGAGCGGCCGTACAGCAAGAGCTGGCCGTAGTGGTATATGTATTTCTATCTGCCACAGCAGGGAAACCTATAAAATAAGGCAGCTTGAAAAAATGCTTAACGCTACTTTTCATAAAATGGATGCACCAAGTGGTAAAGATGTTTGCCGCAAACAGTTTTTTCACTTTATGGATAAACTGATGCAAGCAGATATTTCTCATGGCGATTACGAAACCTACCTGGGCGACTTAGTAGAAAAATTTGCTGATGTAAGCAAAGAAGAAATTTTGCAGCGTATTGCAGCACTTGAGTTTAACCAGTTTTTAAAATACTACGAAAACGCTGAAGACCTTAATGCACAGGTAAGGCCCGACAGGGGCAACCGTTTTGATGCAGCTAACAACCGGGATGCTGGAAGAAGAGGTATGGAACGGGGTAATTACAAGCAAAGGGATAATGGCTATACCCGCCTGTTTATCAACCTGGGCACAAAAGACGGTTTTTACAAAGCCAGCTTTTTGCAATTTATACTAGACGAAAGCAACCTTAAAAAAGACATGCTGGGCAAAATTGATATGAGAGAAATGAACAGCTGGGTAGAAATTGATAAGGCTGCAGCAGGCAAAATGATTAAAAGCATGGACGGCAAAAAATACAATGGCCGAATGGTGAGGATGAATGAAGCAGATGGTGGCTTTAAACGCCCCAGCGATGAGGGTAGAAAAAGGATACCTGGCAGAGACAGGAATAGCTAACCATTAAAACATACGCATACAATAAGATCCCGGCCAATGGCCGGGATCTTATTGTATATACCTGCCCGCTAGCTGTACAAGTTTTTTAGAGCCATCTTCCAAATAATGGAAAGTGTGTTGCTAAAATAAAGTACAAAACACTGCTTATCAATAGATTATTTTTTGGCATACAATGGGTAACCATTTAATTACCTGATCAATTATTGTTTTAAAACGATGCTGGCAGGCAATTAAATTACCCGTTTATGAAAACACATTTGTACTCTTTACACACTTTAAAAAAAGCCAGCAGTATATTATTGCTGAGTGCTTTTTTACTGGTTACCTCCACTACAAAGGCTCAATTTAGAAACTACAGCAAAGTATTTTCAGACAATATAAAAGGAGGCAGCACTATTTTTGGCAACACCCTCACACATGTTATTACCAATGGCAACCCAGATACTGCCCGTATGAACAATAACAGGGCTAACGGTAATGGTAATAGTGGTAACGACAATGCCAATATACAGCATGTAGATGTAGATGGCAATACTGGCATTGGTGCCGGCACCCGTAACTCTTCGTCTGCCAGCCTTCATTTGCCCGCAGGTACCAATCAAATAAAACTGGCCAGGTTATACTGGGGTGGCAGGGTAAAATCGGATGAGTATAATCTATCGCTCGATACTTTTAGAAGGGTGAAAATTAGTTTTAATAACGGCAATTACACCGAGTATACCGCCGCACAGCTGGATAAAAATACAACTGGGGTAGAAAGCACTGTTAGCCAATACCAGGCTTATGTAGATATTACCCCTTTTATACAAGCCAATGGCAGTGGCAGCTATACTGTTGGTAATATTGCTGCAAGCATTGGGGCGGCCAGCAATGGCGGTAATTATGCCGGCTGGTGTATTGTAGTAGTATACCAAAATGCATCACTCAATTACAATAGCGTAAGGGTGTACGATGGATTTCAGCAGGTGTATAATGGCGGATCTTCGCTGGCTACCTCTGTTACCCTTACGGGTTTAAATATACCCTCGGGCCCTATTAGTAACAGGGATGCTAAAATGGGTGTGATGGTGTGGGAAGGTGATGCAAATCTTAAACAAGATTATCTTAAAATAAATGGTGCCAGTTTTTATAACACCCTTAACGCCGTAAACAATCCCTGGAATGGTACCATTACCGATACAGGCAGCCATGTAACCACCAAGTACCCTGATTATACCAATCAAATGGGTATTGATATCGACCAATTTTATGTAGGAAGCGGCTATGGTATACAACCCGGAGATACAGAAGTAAAGCTGGAGTTTGGTACAGAAGCAGATCAATATTTTCCGGGCCTGTTTACTTTTCAGATAACCACCAAAGCCCCTACCGTATTAATTGATAAAAGCGTAAAAGATGCCAATGCCAACCGTATTGCAGAAGCCAACGAAGAGCTTACTTATACCCTGCGTGGCACCAATACCGGTGAGGGTAATGCCAATTTTTGTGTGATACTGGACACGCTGCCCCAATCGGTTCATTTTATACCGGGCTCTATTAAAATAAACAGCTGCCCGGGTATTACCGCCAACATTAGCCTAACTGATGCAGGATTAGATGACCAGGGAGACTATAATAGCAATGATCATGTACTGGTGTTTAGAATTGGCACTGGCGCCAACCAAACCCAAGGCGGCATATTAGCACCGGGTGAAAGTTTTGAAATTGAATACAAGGTAAAGGTAAATAACCCCGGTAACGGCCATGTGCCTCCCATTATAAATGTAGCCCGTATAGCAGGTTTTTCCGATGCAGGTGTGTTGTCTACCGACGATGGCACAGCAATACTGGAGCCGCTGGGAGGCCCACTGCCAGTAACCCTCCAATTATTTAATGCCTGGTTACAAGGAGCCACTCAAGTAAAACTAAGCTGGTCTACCAGCATGGAAATAAACAGCCAGCTTTACGAAATAGAAAGCAGTACAGATGGCAGGTATTTTAGCGTGGCAGGTACCATAGCCGCAGCTGGCAATACCGCTTTGCAAAGCAATTACAGCTATACAGATAATATTGGCAATACGGCCAGCAGCATTATTTATTACCGCCTACGCCAGGTAGATATGGATGGCAGAAGCAGCTATTCAAAAGTAATATCGGTACGTATAAAAAAAGCAACCAGTGCATTTACCGTATCGCCCAACCCTTTTAAAACACATGTAAATATTAACCTTGAGTGGGATAAAACAGAAACAGCCAACGTACAGGTGCTTACCATTAGTGGTAGCGTAGCTGCAACAAAAACGGTTCAACTAAACAAGGGCACCAACTATGTAGCCATCGGCGATATAGAAAAGTTGCAACCGGGCATGTACATTATTCAGTTTAATACCTCACAGGGTAAAATTTATAAACAAGTAATAAAGCAATAAGTCATTCTCCAATCAGTCCATTTATGCTGAACCGGGCTTAGGCCCGGTTCTTTTTTTATTGCTTGTATATTTTACCATCTTTCATTACAAATACCACCTTACCCATCACCAGTATATCTTTTTCGGGGTCGCCATCTACGGCAATTATATCTGCTAATTTCCCTTGTTCGATGGATCCTAAAATATTGTCAACCCCCAGCAGTGTAGCAGCATTAATGGTGGCACATTTTATTGCTTCCAGTGCAGGCATACCAGCTTCGGTCATATAAAAAAACTCAAGGTAATTTTTACCATGTACAAATACACCAGCATCTGTACCAAAAGCAATTTTTACCCCAGCCTTATAAGCACGGGCAAAACTAGCTTGTATTTTTGGGCCGGTGGCCAGCGCCTTGGGTGTTACAATATCAGAGTAATAGCCGGGTATTTTGGCAGAGTCGGCAGTAGATTTACCTGCAATGATGGTAGGTACATACCAGGTGCCATGCTTTTTAAATAATTCGATGGCTTCGTCATCCATAAAAGTGCCATGCTCAATAGAGCTTACCCCTGCCCTTATAGCTCTTTTCATTCCTTCTGCACCATGTGCATGTGCAGCTACTTTAAAGCCGTAATCGGTAGCCGTTTGCACAATAGCCGTTAACTCTTCTTCGGTAAACTGTGCGCCGCTGCCATCTTTGGCCTGGCTTAGTACGCCGCCGGTAGCAGTTACCTTAATAAGATCGGAACCTTCTTTATAGCGCTGCCGTACCGCTTGCCGGCACTCATCGGGCCCGTTTACCACACCATCCACGGGGTTAGGATCGCCACTAAACTCCCGTTTTAGCCCATTGGTATTATCGCCATGGCCGCCGGTGGTGGCAATAGTTTTACCCGCTGTATAAATGCGTGGGCCAATTGTAGTGCCGCTGTTGATAGCATTGCGTAACGCAATATTTACCCGGCTGCCACCTAAGTCACGTACCGTGGTAAAACCGGCCATTAATGTGGTATGGGCATAATTAACCGACTGAAAAGCAACATCCGCAGCTTCCCTTACAAATCGCTCAGCTGCTGCATTTCGTTTTGTTTGGCTTTCTACATGTACATGCATATCCATCAGCCCGGGCATAACTGTTTTATTTTTTAAATCCACCACCTTATCTACAGCAGTGCCACTTACAAACCCATCGTGTACGGCCGTAATTTTATGTTGATTTACCACAATGGTTTTATTGGTAAGTACTTTGCCGGCAAGCACATCTATAAGTTTACCACAATGAATAAATGTTTGCTGGGCCTGTATGCCAGGTGCTGCAGCAAGCAGCAGGATAAATAGTGTTTTTTTCATACAATTGTTGTTTTGGTTAATTAGTTGTGCAGCGTTGGTGGTTTAATAATGGCTGGCAAATAATTTTAGATAAGTTTTAAACAAAATAATGAAAAATAGCACAGCAAAATATTTTTAGCAGTAGCTTGCCGCCATACAGCTTTGCCGGCCCCTTTGTAATGGGTACATTGCATGCATAATCTCATTAACTTTATCTTGCTATCAATCAAAATACTTATCTCAATACAGCAGCATACCCGGTAAGCCACTAATACTAAATGAAAAAAATTTCTACCAGAAATATCATTGTTTCATTTTTCCTGATCACCCTGGTGTGTGTGATATATTTTGTGATGGTTACGTATCGCAACATGAGGGATACCAAACTGCATAGTTACGAAGTACGTACCTCGGTAGGTTTTTTAGCTGCTACAGAAGTATTGCTGGCCAATTTGCAAGAGCTGGAAAATACACAGCGGGGCTATGTGTTTTCATCCCGTGAAAATTTTAGTCTGCCTTATTTTAAAGCCATCAACAACCTAAGCTTAGATACTGCAAGGCTAAATGTGATGGGGGCAGAGCATCCGGCCACCAAACAACAGGCAGATGAAATAAAGCAGCTACTGGTAAAGATGGTAGAAAACTCACAACAAACCATCGCCCTGTTTGATAGCGCAGGCATTTACCCGGTAGTAGATTTAATTAATAAAGGCAGCAGTAAACAATTGTCAGACAGCATAAAGCAAAAAATTGGCCGCCTGGAAAATGCCAACCGGGAGGTTGTAAGCAGGGCCAACAGGTATCTTACCCATGTGGCGCAAGCTACTACCTACCGTTTTTTTATACTGGCCTTTGTATTTTTAACAATACTGGTGTTATTTTTTATTTTGATTAGCGATGATTTAAAAAAGATAAACCAATCTGCCCGGCAGCTAAGTATGCAAGCCTCTTTAATAGACACCATACCCGATGCCATATTTACTACCAACGAACACTACATCATTAAATCATGGAACCGCCATGCGGCAGAACTGTATGGCTTTACTGCAGCACATGCCATTGGCAAACCCATCAACGAAATTTTTAAAACACATATCAGCCCCGAAGAATACCGCAGCAGCCTGGAAGAGCTTAATCAAAAAGGATCTTACAAAGATGAATACTTGGTGTCTAAAAAAAATGGACAGCAGATTTATGTGCTCTCTTCTATCAACACCATATTGGATGATCAATATGTGATTACCGGCTATATGTGTGTACACCGGGATATCACCAAACGCAAACAACTGGAAAAAGAACTAAAAGTGTTTAATACCCAGCTGGAGCAACAGGTAAGCAGCAAAACAGCAGAAACCTTTAATATACTGGAGCGGATTACAGACGGGTTTTTAGCCCTCGACGAAAATTTTACTTTTACTTATGTAAATAAAAAAGCTGGCGAAATTTTAGGGCATATCCCGGCAGATATGATTGGCAAAAATATTTTTACCGGCTTTAAAGATAAAACCAGCAATCAATTTAATAATGCCTGCCTGGCCTCATTTAATACCCAGCAATACCGGTTTGTTGAAAATTTTTATGCCCCCTTACAAATATGGCTCGAAAACGATATCTATCCATCCTCCAACGGTTTATCTGTTTTTTTTAAAGACAGCACCTATAAAAAAAATGCCGAGCTGGCATTAAAAGAAAGCGAAGAGCATTACAAACTCCTGGTAGAAAACCTGCACGCAGGCGTGGTAGTATATGGGCCCGATGGCCGGGTGCTATTATGCAACCAGAAGGCCAGCAGGCTATTGGATGTACCAGCCGACGTAATGCAGCAAAGTACGGTGCAGCAGCACAACTGGAACTTTATTTCTGCCGAAGGCCGAAAATTACAAAAAGAAGATTACCCGGTAATGAGGGTACTGGCATCGAAGGAGCCTTTGTACAACGTGATACTGGGTGCAGGCAATAATCCAAAAGAAAAAAACTGGCTGCTTATAAATGCTTTTCCTGAATTTACTGCTGCAGGCAGCCTGAAGCAAATAGTGGTAACATTTGTTGACATCACCGACCGCAAAAAAACGGAAGAAGAATTAAAACGAAGTGAGCAAATGCTTAACCTGGCCCAAAGCATTGCCAAAACAGGCAGCTGGGAGTTTAACCTGCTAACACAGGACCTTAAATGGTCAAAAGAATTGTACCGCATATTTGAAATTGATGCCAGCATTGTTGGCAACGATCTTTACCAGCTTTACCAGCAAAAGTTTCATCCTGATGATTTACAAAAATTAGAGAAAGTAATACAGTATGCCATTACCACCAAAAAAGGATACAAGTACCAGCACCGCATTATATGCAAGGATGCGGTGATAAAACACATTTTAGGTATTGGCGAAGTTATTTTAAATGAAGAGGGTGCTGTAACAGGGCTAAAAGGTACTGGACAGGACATTACCGAGCTGGTGCAGGCCGAAGAAAAACTACAGCAATCGTATCAGCAAATAAAACAACTGGTAACCCATTTACAAGATATAAGAGAGCAAGAGCGTACCAACATTGCACGGGAAATACACGATGAACTGGGGCAGCAACTTACCGGGTTAAAAATGTATGTAAGCTGGCTAAGCAAAAAAAACCTGCAGCAAGAGCCCGAGATAAAAGAAAAATTTAGCGCCGCAATGGAGCTGATTGAAGAAACAATTAAATCGGTACGTAAAATATCGATGGAGCTACGCCCCAGTTTGCTGGACGACCTTGGCCTGCTGGCAGCCATCGAGTGGCAAAGCACTGAGTTTGAAAAAAGATCGGGCATTGCCACAGAATTTATCAATCTTACCAGCAACCAGGAAGTGCCCAGCCGTATAAAAACTGGTTTGTTCCGCATTTTTCAGGAATCGCTTACCAATGTGGCCAGGCATGCAGACGCAAAAAAAATTGTTTCCTCATTAAAATTTGATGACAATAAATTTACCCTTACCATTACCGACGATGGCAAAGGTTTTTTATTAAAAAATATTGAAAGCAAAAAAACATTGGGCTTATTTGGTATGCAGGAACGAACCAGGGAGATGGGTGGCCGTTACGAAATAAAAAGCGAACCGGGCCTGGGTACCACCGTATCCGTTACGGTACCTGTTTAAACAACATTTATAAAATTATGATCAGGATATTAATTGCAGATGATCACACCATAGTACGCAAGGGTTTAAGACAAATACTTGCCGAGGAATTTACCGATGCCGATATACAGGAGGTAGCCGATGCTGATGAGCTGATTACAAAAGTAATCAGGGAAAAATGGGACATCGTAATCTCCGACCTTTCTATGCCCGGCAAAAGCGGCCTGGAGGCTTTGCAGTATATCAAACAATCGGTACCCGGTGTACCTGTATTAATACTTAGCATTCACCCCGAGGAGCAATATGCCATTCGTGTATTAAAAGCCGGCGCTGCCGGATACCTGAGTAAAGACACCGCCCCCGATGAGTTGGTAAATGCTGTACACCGGGTATTACTGGGCAAAAAATACATTACGCTGTCTATCGCCGAAAAAATTGCCGATACCCTTAACCGGGATACGGATAAAAAATTACACGAAACCCTGAGTGCAAGAGAATTTAATGTATTTAAAATGATTGCCTCGGGCAAGGCAGTATCAGAAATTGCCGAGAGCCTTTCATTAAGTGTAACCACTGTAAGCACTTACCGGGCCAGGATAATGGCTAAGATGAATATGAAAACCAATGCCAACCTTACGCTTTATGCAATTGAAAATAACTTGTTATAGTTATTAAATACTGCTTTGCCAAGCTTTTAAAAACCCTACATTTTGTAGTACAAACCACTACACGATAGTAGTATCAGCACTACCCAAGAATTATCATATGTACTATTTGTGAAAAAACACAAGCTTGTTTACTTTGTATTGCCCGCTTTTTAGTTTCAATTATTCTGAAAAACCAATTTTAAATTGAAATACTGAGACCTGGTATATACATAAGCTTTGCTTGTGATAAAAATTATCTAGGCAGTAACTAAAAATATCAAGGCTAACTGCTTAAAAATTTGCCGTCTGAGTTCGCAACCGCAAGATTAAATTGCAACCAGCAGCCTGGAATAAAATCCTGGCTGCTGTTTTGTTTATAGGCCTTACAGTGGCTGTTATCCGGCAAAAACATCCATCATACTTTTTGCTTTAAGCAAACACTCGTTATATTCCTCCTGTGCATTACAGTAAAAGGTGATGGCGCTACCTGCTTGCAGGCTGATGCTGCTGGTTTGCTGGTTGTACAGTATACTTCTTATTACCACATTAAAATCAAAATCACCAGCAGGGTCGATGTAGCCGATGGTGCCGGAAAAAAGCCCCCGGCGGGTTTGCTCATACTGCTGTATCAATTGCATTACCCTGCGTTTGGGTGCCCCCGTCATCGACCCCATCGGAAAAGTTTCTCTTACCAGCTTAACCCAGCTGACATCCTTGTTTACCGCCCCGCTAATGGTGCTTATCATTTGATGTACCTGTGCAAAACTGTATACAGCAAAAAGTTCATCTACATTTACAGTGCCTGGCTTACACACCCGGCTGAGGTCGTTGCGTACAAGGTCAACCACCATTACATTTTCGCTTTGCTCCTTTTTGCTATGGCGCAGTTGCTCCTTGCTGTGGCTATCAGCAGCAGCATCCTGGTGGTTGCGTTTAGCCGTACCCTTTATTGGCTGGCTTAATAAACGGGTTCCGTATTTTTTAAGGTAGCGCTCGGGGCTGGCACAAATACAAAATTGATGATTGATTTTGTACAAAGCGGCAAAGGGCACCGGAGAAATATTGCTGAGAGCCTGGTAAGCAGCAACAGGATTGATGGAAGCCTTGGCAAAAAACTCCTGGCAAAAATTTATTTCGTAACAATCGCCCCGTACAATATGCGCCTGCAATTGCTGGATGGTGGCAATATATTGCGCCTGGCTCATCCGGCTTTGTATGTGTACCTTTTCTGTTGTTACCTGCCCGGGCTCCTTACTGGCCTGCAATACCTGGCTATAAATAGCTGCTGCATCGCCTGCACAGTATATGTGCAATTGGTGTGTACACAGTTTTAAAACCAGCTCTGGTACAAAAAAATGAGCATCGGCAAAACCAATACCGTCAGCCTTGCCCATTGGCTGCTGGTCATTTTCGTTACCGGCATCGTATGCCAGGTGCCCAAACAACCACTGCCCTTTTTGCTCACTTGCAAACTGCTGTAATGCATCAAAAGCATTAATAGTACCAGCTGGCAGTGTTATATGGCTAAGGCTGCCAGCAGCCAGCAAGCACTCAAAGCCGGCCGGCTCTTGTGCCTCGTAGCCATGGCTATCGAGCAAACAAAAACTGCCAAACTGGTTTGCCCAGTTCAGCAGTTGTATTTTAATTTGTTTAAAATCTGTAACGTTAAAAATGCCAGTTGCTTTCACTATATGTGGTTGCTGCAACTGCCCGAGGGTAGTGCAGGTTTAAAAATCATCCTCTTCATCAAAACCACCGCCGCCATCAAAATCATCAAAGCCAAGATCTTTAAACTCATCATCTATTTTAAAATCCTCTTCTTCCTCATCTTTGCCGGCTTTTTTTCCGGTGCTTTTCTTTGTTTTTGATTTGGGCACATCAAACTCATCAAAATCCGGATCCCAATCATCGTCTTCCTCTGTTTTTTCCCAATCGTCTTCTACTTCTGCATCTTCGTCTTCATCTTCGTCATCTTCTGCTGCTGATTTTTTTGAAGCGGCTTTGCCTTTTTTTGCTGGCTTTACTTCTTCATCCAATTCCTCTTCGTCGTCATCATCCTCGTCTACCTCTTTTTTTGTTTTTGAAGCTTTTGCAGAACCCTTTTTATCAAGCTCATCAGCTTTAGGAGTAGTGTTTTTTCCTTTGATTGATTTTGCTGCCATAGTACTGAAATTAGATTGTAAAATTTCTTAGAGAATTTTAAATAGCCAAATTATTTTTTAGTTTTTTTAATAGTTATTGTGCCTGGATGATTTGGTCTCTGCCGGGGCCATTGCTAATGTAAGCAACTGGCACTTTTAAAAACTCATTCATGTAATCAACATACATTTTCATTTTTTCAGGCAAGGTTTCATAATCTGTGATACCCGAAATATCTGTCATCCAGCCTTCAAATTTTTGATAAACAGGTTCGATGTCTACCTTGTTCATTTGAAAGGGTACATAATTTTTTTGCTGCCCGTTGATCATATACCCGTTGCAAACTTTTAGTTCATCAATATTGTCGAGTATATCTGTTTTGGTCATAATAATTTTTGTAACCCCATTCACCATACAAGCAAATTGTAAGGCAATCAGGTCAATCCATCCACAGCGGCGGGGCCTGCCGGTGGTAGCACCAAATTCGCTGCCTGTTTTACGAATCAACTCACCCATTTCGTCGTGCAGTTCTGTAGGAAAAGGACCGCTGCCCACCCGGGTGCAATATGCTTTAGATACACCAAATACATCTTTAATTTTTTGTGGTGCCACACCCAGCCCTGTACAAACGCCGGCTGAGATTGTATTGCTGCTGGTTACAAAAGGGAATGTGCCAAAATCTACATCCAGCATACTGCCTTGTGCACCTTCTGCCAGCACTTTTTTGCCCTGCTGTATTTTTTCGTTGATAAAATATTCGCCATTTACAATTTTAAAAGACCGCAATGCTTCGATGGCTTCAAAAAACTCATCCTCCCAACTGCTGATGTCTTCCTGAAAATTGTAATTATCCAGCAAGCGCTGGTGTTTTAAACGCAGCTTTATATATTGAGAGGTAAAACTTTTATCCATCAAATCGCCCACACGCAGGCCATTACGACCTGTTTTATCCATATACGCCGGACCAATACCTTTTAAAGTAGAGCCTATTTTATCGTTACCCTTAGCTATTTCGCTGGCTTTATCCAAAGCCCGGTGAGTAGGTAAAATAAGGTGTGTACGTTCGCTGATGTACAAGTTTTTTTTATAATCTACACCCATTGCTGCTACCTTTTCGCACTCCTTCATAAGGGTTACAGCATCCAGCACCACGCCGTTGCCTATCAGGTTGGTGATGCCATCATGAAAAATGCCACTGGGTATTTGATGCAGCACTACTTTTTGGCCGTTTACATAAAGCGTATGCCCGGCATTGGGGCCACCCTGAAAACGGGCAATCACATCATAATTGGGTGCAAAGTAATCTACTATTTTGCCTTTGCCTTCATCGCCCCACTGGAGCCCCAGTATAACATCAACCATAATTTATTTGATTTGAAAAGCTATTTGATTAAATATGTTTGTTGGTGTATTTAAACACGGCGGTAAAAATAAACTGAAATAGTGCAATCACCTAAAATTGAAAGAAAGTTGTTGAAAATTAAATTAATGGCCTCATTTGGGATAAATAATAATGAATCATCAAAAGTATTGACTATAAGAAGGATGTAAGCCATATTTGATATAAATTTAGCCTCGCTAAAAATAAAAATGTACTACAATTCAATTCGCTGCCTGCTGTTTTTATCTGTTGCCCTGTTGCTATCGCCTGTTGCCCACACACAAATATGCACAGGCAGTTTGGGAGACCCTGTTGTAAACATAAGTTTTGGCAGTGGCCCTAATCCAGGGCCCTCATTGCCCGGTGCCACCACCACCTACGGCTTTATATCTTTTGATTGCCCCGGTGATGGTTTTTATACTGTAATAAATAGCAGCAATAATTGCTTTGGAGGATCGTGGCATAGCCTTACCGACCATACACCCGGCGATAACGATGGTTACATGATGTTGGTAAATGCCTCTTTTACTCCGGGAGATTTTTTTGTAGATACTGTAAAGGGGTTGTGCTCTGGCACCACTTACGAGTTTAGTGCCTGGATTGCGAATGTACTAAGGCCCACCGCCTGCAGCCCCAACCCAATAAGGCCCAAATTGGTATTTAATATAGAGTCTACCGACGGAACCGTATTGGGCACCTATTCTACCGGCGATTTAATTGAAACGGCCACGGCAGACTGGAAACAATACGGCTTATTTTTTACCACTCCATTAAATAACAATGTTGTGGTAATACGTATTACCAATAGTGCACCGGGCGGCTGTGGCAACGATTTGGCACTGGATGATATATCCTTTAGGCCTTGCGGCCCCGAAGTAAAAGCTGCGGAAGCAACTACCAGTTCACCTACCGTAGATTTTTGTATAGACAATATACAAGCCGCCGATCTTTCTGTTACCATAGGGCCGGGCTATACATCGCCGGCCATTCAATGGCAAACCAGCACCAATAGTGGCGCCAGCTGGACGGATATACCCGGCGCTACCAATACCCATTATATTATTACCGTGCCAGGTGGTGGCAGCTATTTATACCGAGCAGCCGTGGCAGAAGGTACAAATATTGGCCTAAGTAAATGCCGGGTAGCCTCTAATATTGTTACCATTACTGTACATAATTTACCGGTACCAGTATTATCCAGCAGCAGCCCTGTTTGCGAAAAAAACACCCTTAGCCTGCTGGCTGCTGGTGGCAGCACTTATTTATGGAGTGGCCCTGCTGCATTTACAAGCAATGAGGCGGCACCGGCTTTTGCTGCTACCATGGCTGCTGCCGGCACTTATACAGCTGTGGTTACCGATGCATTTGGCTGCAGCAGCACTGCTGCTACAATTGTAGTGGTAAACCCTGCGCCAATTGCTGGTGTAAACAATGATAAAAATATTTGTACGGGCGGGCAGGCAGCATTACTTGCCACGGGAGGCGGCACCTATTTGTGGCAGCCAGCCAATGGGTTATCGGCAATTGATATTGCCAACCCGGTGGCACAACCTGCCGAAAGCACCGTATACAGCGTTATTGTTACCAACAATGTTGGATGCACCGATACAGCCGTTACTACTATTAATGTTGTTGAAGCGCCTACAGCAAATGCAGGAGCCGATAAATACATCATAAAAGGACAAAGTATTGTGCTGGATGGCACGGCTACCAATGCCAATTTATACAGTTGGAGTCCGTCGCTTTTTTTAGACAATCCCAGCTTGCTTACTCCCCTTGCTTCTCCGGCATTTGACATGGTTTATACCTTAACCACCTCCAGCGATGCTGGCTGCGGTGTGGCCACCGACCAGGTAAAAGTGAAGGTGTTTAACGATATTTATATCCCCACTGCTTTTACACCCAATGGAGATGGCGTGAATGATAACTGGAGTATTGAAAGCCTGCTGGCTTTTCCGGATGCTACGGTATCTGTGTACAATCGTGTAGGAGAAAAAGTTTTTGAAACCAGCAGCGGACAACACTGGGACGGAACATACAAAGGCCAGCAGGTTATTGCTGGCGCTTATGTGTATTACATCAATTTTAAAAATAAAAGAAATCCGCTCAAGGGTTTTGTAACCGTAATAAGATAATCCCACAACAGTTTAAGCTACTTTAAGCATACTCATTTTACTGGTGTTAAACTTACGTTGGGCATACTCCAGTGTTACCTCAAAAGTTTTTACTTTTTGGGAGGGTAGCTCGTACATGGCATCGGTTAAAATGCTTTCGCAAATACTACGCAAACCCCTGGCACCTAATTTATACTCCATGGCTTTGTCTACCATAAAATCATAAACGGCGGGCTCAAAAGTAAGGGCAATACCCTCAATATCAAATAGCCTTACAAATTGCTTTATCAATGCATTTTTAGGCTCGGTTAAAATATTACGCAAGGTAGCTGCATCCAGCGGATTGAGGTAAGTGATTACCGGCAAGCGACCCAGCAATTCAGGTATCAGGCCAAAATGTTTTAAATCTACTGCGTTTACAAACTGCAGCAGGTTTTTTTGCTGAAACTCCTGCAACTCTTTGTTTACATTAAAGCCAATAGCATGCGTATTTACCCGGCGGGCAATAAGCCGGTCAATTCCATCAAAAGCACCACCACAAATAAAGAGGATATTATTGGTATTTACTTTTACCAGTTTTTGCTCGGGATGCTTACGGCCGCCTTGTGGTGGCACCAATACCTCGGTGCCTTCCAGCAACTTTAGTAAGCCCTGTTGTACACCTTCGCCACTAACATCCCGGGTGATAGAAGGGTTATCGCTTTTACGGGCTATTTTATCAATTTCATCAATAAACACAATCCCTCTTTCGGCGGCAGCCACATCATAATTACAGGCTTGTAATAAACGGCTAAGCATACTTTCCACATCTTCGCCTACATAGCCGGCTTCGGTAAATACCGTGGCATCCACTATGGCAAAGGGCACATTTAGCATACGGGCTATAGAGCGGGCCAGTAAGGTTTTACCAGTGCCGGTTTCGCCTACCATAATGATGTTGCTTTTTTCAATCTCTACATCATTTTCTACCTTTTGATTTAATCGCTTATAGTGATTGTACACCGCTACGGCCAGTATTTTTTTTGCATCATCCTGCCCTATCACATACTCATCTAAAAACTTTTTTATCTCTAATGGTTTTTTGATGGTGAGCTTATGGTTACCTGCAGCCTGTTGTTGCTTTTGCTCCGGGTAAATCATCAGCTCCTGCGAAATTATTTCTTGAGCATGCTCTACACAATTTTCGCAGATATGACCTTCCTGGCCGGCAATCAGAATTTTTACTTCATCCCGGTTACGGCCACAAAATGAACAGTGTAAGGTTTGTTGTTTTGCCATTATACAAATTTGAGTTGCCTCCTTTACCCGGGGGCGGTCTGCAAAGATACTGAAACAGTTTTCAGAAAACCCATTAAACACAGACAAGATATTGCTGTGTTAAGCTGCAATAGCTGGTGATTTAAATAGTTAGCTGCAATAACAAGGCCAGCTGTGTAGCGGTTACGCTGCCCATGCTTTGGCATTGGCTAAAAACTGTGGTGCCGTAATAGCTGTTAAGCTCCTTTTTAAGCGACAGCACTTTGTAATTTTCAGAGAGTTCATCCTGGCTCATTACCTGTAATAAATGGCTAATCCTTTGATGATTATCCTGCAGGTGGCTGGCCAATTGGCGGCGCTGCTGCATGCGTATATATTCGATGGCATCATGCTGCAGCAATTGCTTTACCAGTGCTACAAAGGCATAATTTTCTTTATAAAACTGGGGCAAGTATAGGTTTAAGCGGCCTTCGTAACATTGCTGGTCAAAATCAATGGCCCTGATGCAAAAACCACCCGTTGCCGTGGGTGCCACCACAAAATTATAGCTACGCATATCGCCTAATAGCCGGGCAAAGCATTGCTCGTTAAATTGTATAAATGCCTGTGCCAGCAAATGGCTATCGGCTACCGTTAGTAAGGGCAGTTGATGCAAAAAATCATCACCGGGTATGCCTGCTATATGGGTTTCTACCAGGGTTTGCTGGTGATATAAAAAATGAACCGGGTTGTTGGTAAGCAAGGCTTCTAACTCAAGCCCATACAGGCGGGAGGCATCGGCTGCTTTAATGTAATATATATACTGTGTACTGCTAAGGCTGTTACATAGTGTAATCCTAAAGGGCATACTATTGGCATACTCACAAAAATCAATAGCGGTAATTTTATAAAAAGTATTGTGGGTGGCAGCCGGGTATAGTAATAAAAATAATTGCACCAGCCGGGGCTCCAACGATTGCAGGAGCTGTGTATCGTACACCACATTTTCCCAGTGGGTGGGCCGCCCCTGCTCGTTTTTAATGGCATTGGTATACCGATAATAAAACAACTCTTTGTATTGCACGGGCAAGGCAATATCCCGCTGATATTGCAGCAGGTATTGCTGCAGTTTTTCTGCAACGGGGTACAATTCTTTTTGCATCAAAGGCCTGTCGGCATCGTTGCTTACGGCTGCATTAATGATGGAGGAAAAATACATTGGCGCAAAGATAGCTACAGCAGCTCAATCACCGTTATTTCGGGCAATATGCCCACCCTGCCTGGGTAGCCGATAAACCCAAAGCCACGATTTACATACAAGTGTTGTTTATTATTTTGATACAACCCTGCCCATTGTTTATATATGTATTGTACGGGGCTCCATCTAAATCCGGGTATCTCTACCCCAAACTGCATGCCGTGGGTATGGCCGCTTAATACCAGGTCGATATCCGGAAAGTCTTTTACTACCTGCGCCTCCCAATGGCTGGGATCGTGGCTCATTAATATTTTAAAGGGATATTTATCTGCTCCGGCATAGGCTTTGTGTAAATCGCCGTACGAATGAAAACGGCCTTTTTTACCACTAATATTTTGTACACCCAGCAAGGCAATGGCATGCCCATCTTTTTGGATGGCTATATGCTCATCTAACAACAGGCGCCAGCCCATACTGGCATGTACGGCTTTAAGTTCATCCAGGTTTTTTTGCTGTGTATCGGTTAACAAATGGGTATTGGCTTGCCTTTCCTTTTCACGGTGGGCATCATCTCTATCAGGCCATCTTACATAATCCCCATAATCATGATTGCCCAGCGTAGAATATACGCCCAATGGGGCTTTAAGCTGTGCAAACAGCTCTTTGTATGGCTCCATTTCTGTAGCAAGATCGTTTACCAGGTCGCCGGTAAATAATATCATATCTGGTTTTTGAGCCAGTATTTTATCTATGCCCTGTTGTACGGCTTTTTTATCGGTAAAACTCCCCGAGTGTACATCACTGATTTGTACAATTTTTAATCCTTTAAAAGCACCTGGCAGGTTTTCAAACGCTAGTTGCAGCCGCTGTATATTATAATTGTACTTATTGCTAAAGCCGTAGAGTAATGTGCCAAATAAGCCGCTGCCGGTAGCTAAACCCATCCAGCTTAAAAAAACCGACCGGCTAATACCTTCTCCACCACTTGCGGCGGCAGTGCCGGCACTGCTGTTAAAGCGGGCTACCACCCATTGCAGCATACGGCGAATATCATCAATCAATAAAAAAAACAGGGCGGTTATTTTGGCTAAAAACAAGCCCACCAGCACAGCAAAAAGATACGTACGTACCAGCTTAGGTAAAAATTGAGGGGCAGAAAAGGTGAATAGTAAAAAAGCGGCTACCATAAACACCGTAATAGCCCAGTAAATACTATAAGTGATGGCCCTAGCCTTGGGCGATGCTGTTAAAGTAACCGTTTTTACAGCCTGAAAAACATACAGATCGATTAATAAAACAATCAGTATAAAAATAAATGCACCAAAGGGTGTACGCATAAAAAATGCAGTATTAGGTTGTTAATATTAGTAATGTAAGGTACTTTAAATGTGATTGCTTATTGTTAAAGCTTTGTTGCAGCCGGATGAACGGCGGCATTATCCCCAACTGATAAACTCATCCAGTTGTTTGTTAATCACCTCAATACTCGCCGCATCTGTAAACTGGCCTTGTTCATCCATTAATTTATTTACTACCGATATGGGTAGCAGGTTGGGGCATACCGTAATTTTTAAATAATTTAATACCCCTGCCAGGTGCTCCAGCCCACGCACATTACCCGCCCGGCCGGTAGATACCCCCGTAAGCAGCGCCTTTTTATGCCACCAAATTGTATTGGAGCTGGATGTATCAAAAAGCATTTTAAGCACTCCCGGAAAACTGCCATTGTATTCTGGCGCAATAAAAATAAAATGGGTGGTAGGCCCGATGATATCTTTTTCTAACTGACTAAATGCCGCATCCCGGGCATACAGGTTTACATCTTCCAACGATAGTAAATGGGCATCCACCCCTTTTTGCTGTAAAAATTTTTGATATTGCCTGGCTACTTTTAACGTGTTGCTGCCCTGCCGGTTGGTACCTGCCACAATGGTATACATACTGATTAAAATTTTATACTGGCAGTATTACAACCAGCAGAACAGATTGTTTCCATTTTTATGCCGATTGATTATTTTTGCCAGACTGGCACAAATTTGCGAATTAACGGGTGGTATTGCTGAATAGTTGCCGGGCAAACAGTACCTTTGGCGGCATTTATAGGGCATACCGGTAAAAAAAAAGCCCAGCACCGGCAATTGCGGTTTTACTACATATCAATATCATGGCAAGAATTATAGGCATTGCGAATCAGAAAGGAGGGGTTGGCAAAACCACCACTGCAATTAACCTGGCGGCCAGCCTGGCAGTGCTGGAGTTTAAAACATTACTGGTTGATGCCGACCCGCAGGCCAACAGCACCACCGGTGTTGGTTTTGATTTGCACAACGTAACTCAAAGCCTGTATGATTGCATGGTAAACGAAACACCGGCCAAAGATGTATTGCTTAAAACCGATGTACCCTACCTGGATCTTATCCCCTCACATATCGACCTGGTAGGCGCTGAGATAGAAATGATTAACTACCCCAACCGGGAAAATGTTTTAAAAAAAATACTGGAACCAATACAAGACGATTACGATTTTATTATCATCGATTGCTCACCATCGCTGGGATTGATTACCGTAAATGCATTGGTAGCTGCAGATAGTGTAGCCATACCGGTACAAACAGAATTTTTTGCCCTGGAGGGCCTGGGTAAATTGCTTAACACCATAAAAATTGTGCAAAGCCGGCTTAACACCAACCTGCAGATAGAAGGCATTTTAATGACGATGTACGATGGCCGCCTGCGGCTATGTAACCAGGTAGTGGCCGAGGTAAGAAGACATTTTGAAGAGCTGGTTTTTAACAGCATGATACACCGTAATACCCGCCTGAGCGAAGCGCCCAGTGTTGGCAAACCGGTAATATTATACGATGCAGATAGCAAAGGATCTGTAAACTACCTGAACCTTGCCAAAGAAATTTTGCAAAAAAACAATCTGACAAAAATTAAGCAGGAAGAAAAGGTAATTGACTAATAAGCCTGGCCAAACAATAACTACTACAAATAACCTTACATACTTTATAGCTGGCATAGCCATTGCTAAACAGCACATCACCTATCATTTTATGAACGCTCCAAATAAAAAAGACGCATTGGGTAAGGGCATCAGAAGCTTGCTGCAAAATATTGATGCTGATTTAAAAACCACTACCGGCACTTTAAAAACAGATGTAGTAGAAAAAACCACCGCTATTACCCGGATAGCGTTAGACCAAATAGAAGTAAACCCCAAACAACCCCGGAGAGATTTTGACGAAACAGCCTTGAGTGAGTTAGCCACCTCCATTAAAATACACGACATCATACAGCCGCTTACCGTAAGTAAGCTGGCCAACGGCAAATACCGGTTAATAGCAGGCGAAAGACGGTTTAGAGCCTCTAAAATAGCAGGCCTAAAAGATGTACCCGTATACCTGCGCCAGGCAAATGATACCGAGTTGCTGGAGCTGGCATTGCTCGAAAATTTACAAAGAGAAGATTTAAATGCTATTGAAATAGCACTTAGCTACAAACGCCTGATGGATGAGCTAACCTATACGCAGGAGCAGGTAGCCGAACGCATGGGTAAAGAGCGTAGTACTGTAACCAATTATATACGCCTGCTAAAACTGCCGCCAGATATACAGGTAGCGGTACGTACTGGGGTAATATCTATGGGGCATGCCCGTGCTTTAATTAATGTAGATGTGGTAGATAAACAGCTGTTTATTTTTGCTGAAATAAAAAACAAGGGCCTTTCTGTACGCCAAACAGAAGATTTGGTGAGGCGGATGTACACCGGATCGGACAGCGTTAAAAAAACGGTAAAAACCCAGCTGCCGCCTGCTTTTAAAAAGATTGAAGATAATTTAGCATCCCAATTTAATACCAAGGTAAAACTGGCGCATAATAAAAAAGGCTATGGCGCTGTAACGTTTGAATATTACTCGCTGGAAGAGCTAAACAGCCTGCTGGATAAATTGAATGTGAAAGTTAGTTGATGAAAACACTACGTTATCTTTTTTTTATTGCCGCACTGCAGGCATGCAGCAAAGCCACCCTGGCAATGACAAAAGAGATGGCTTTACTGTATGTTGTTTTTATACCGGCAGATACCGCCATTACACCTGTAGCAACCAACCCCGCCGATACCGGCTCTAAAAAAAAATCTACCGCTTTTGACCCCCGTAAAGCCACCATCCGCTCGGCCATTATACCCGGCTGGGGGCAGATTTACAATAAAAAATACTGGAAAGTGCCGCTGGTATATGGCGCATTGGGCACCACTGCCGGCATTTTCTTTTACAATGTAAAAACCTACAAAGCACTTAAGCAGGCATATATACTTATTACCGATACCATACCGGGCAATGATGCACAGATAGATCCCCGCTTTAGCAACCTGTCGCCCAGCGCCATCCGAAGCTACCGCAATAGTTTCAGGCAAAATGTAGATTACTCGGTGCTTTTCTTTATCCTTTTTTGGGGGCTAAATGTAGTAGATGCCACTGTAGATGCACACCTGAAGGCCTTTGATGTAAGCGACGATCTCTCGTTGTATATAAAACCCGGCTACAGCGGGCTGGCAAATACACACGGCGTTAGCCTTGTACTTAGGATAGGCAAATAACCTCACCCGCCAGCAACAGTTTTACCAAATGCGTAATTGTTTTTTCCATCGCTGCTACAGCAATATTTAATCAGTAATATTGCAATCCAAAATTTTTATCAATGAAAATTGCAATGATTGGTTATGGCAAAATGGGCAAAGCCATTGAAGCCATTGCGCTTGAAAAAGGGCACCATGTACCTTTAATAATCGACATTAACAACCAGGCCAGCCTTACAGCCGCCAACCTGCAACAGGTAGATGCAGCCATTGAATTTACCGGCCCACACAGTGCTAAAGACAATATACTGCAATGCCTGCAGGCAGGTGTACCCGTTGTATCTGGCAGCACCGGCTGGCTTAACCAATGGGATGAAGTAAAACAGTTTTGTGAGCAGGTAAATGGCACTTTGTTATACGCAAGCAACTTTAGCGTAGGGGTAAATATTTTTTTTGAAGTTAACCGCCAGCTGGCCCTACTGATGGATAAACAGCCCGATTACGAGGTAACGATGGAAGAAATACATCATACCGAAAAAAAAGATGCACCCAGCGGTACTGCCATTACCTTGGCAGAACAAATTATTGCCAGCCTTGGCAGAAAAAAAAGCTGGATAAATCAAACTGCGGCCAATGCCGAACAAATTGCCATCATCAGCGAAAGAATTGACCCGGCACCCGGCACACATAAAATAAAATACGCTTCTGCCATTGATGATATAGAAATTATACACACCGCACACAACCGTAAAGGCTTTGCCAGCGGTGCAGTGCTGGCTGCAGAATTTATTAACCAAAAAAAGGGCATTTACAGCATGAAGGATGTGCTGGGGTTGTAGCTTCTATTTTACGCTTATATCTTGTTAATTTTTTCAGTTTATTATTAACAAAGCAGATAGGATAAACGGCAACCCTTCGGCACTTTATATTGCTAAATTGCAGTGCTACATTTAAACAAAAGCTTGTATGAATATTGCCATTGTTTGCTACCCCACATTTGGTGGTAGCGGCGTGCTTGCTACAGAGTTAGGCAAGGCACTTGCAGATAAAGGACACAACAT